>NZ_JAOTQT010000025.1:0-108601 GCF_025685725.1 Burkholderia sp. BKH01
AACATGCGAGAACTCGATCGTCTGAAGGTAATCCAGGCTGTAGTGGATTTGGGCCGAGGTCGGCCACGGTTGCAAACCGCGATATCGCGGTGGTCCGGTCGGTGTGCTTGATCTGAAGAAATGGTTGTCGCCGAGCCCGACTCTTCCTAGTCTTATAGATCCATCATGCTTCGAGACCCGAAATGGTAGACGTCAGACTAAACGTGGGACTGGTCGATCAGCGCGGCGTGAAGATGACCAAGTCAGGTTCCAAAGAGGTGAAAAACGCGTGCTGGTATGCCGCGGCGTGCATGGTTTCGTACTACTTTCGCCCTGGACCGCGCCGGGGCATTCCGAAGCTGTGGCAGGCGGACCAGGGGCTCCCCGAGGCAAGGATCCTCGAGTTATGCGCCGCTGAAGGACTCGTGCCGCTTGATCAGCCCGACAAGATCACCCCGGAGTGGCTCGCCGCGGTACTGACGGACTCCGGTCCGATCTGGGCTGCGGGTCATTTTCTGGATGAACCGGGTCATGTGATCGTCATTACGGGCATCCAGCATAGCGTCGTTCATTACAACGATCCGGAGGGGCCTCCCGCACGCACGATGCTTTTGGGGACACTCGACTCCGGAAGATGGAAGCCCGACGGGCTGCTGGTGAAAGATCAGAGCCGCTATTGAGAATGCGTTTGTCGAGGGCGAACACGGTTGGCGTAAATTCCTGTCACAAGCGCGCGGGTTGGACAGGAATCTGCCCCTGCTCGCACCGGCGGTGATCCCGCCGGCTTGCCGCGGCGCTCCCGGTCCCGATCCGCAACCGTTCGCCTAGCTGCGGCGGTTGCCGAGGAGCCGCATCAGCATCAGGAAGAGGTTGAGAAAGTCGAGATAGAGCGCAAGCGCTCCCAGGATCGCCTTCTTGCCGACGATCTCGCCCTCTTCGCCCGCTATGTAGAGGCGCTTGATGCGTTGCGTGTCGTATGCGGTGAGTCCCGTGAACACGAGCACGCCGATCACTGAAACGACGAACTGCAGCGCCGAGGAAGCCAGGAAGAGATTCACGACCCCTGCGATGATGATGCCGATCAGCCCCATGAACAGAAAGGAGCCGAAGCGCGAGAGATCGGCCCGTGTCGAGTAGCCATAGAGGCTCGTCGCGCCGAAGGTGGCTGCGCTGATGAAGAATACGCGCGCAATGCTCTCGCCCGTATACACGAGGAAGATGCCGGAAAGGGAGAGCCCGACCAGCGCGGCGTAGGCCCAGAAACTGATCTGCGCCGCGCCGAAACTGATGTGCTCGATGCGGAAGCTCAGGAACATGACCAGCGCCAGCGGTGCGAGCAGCACGACCCAGAAAACGGGCGTTCCGACAATCGAGCGGTAAAACCCCGTCGACGCGCCGATGTAGGCAATGGCGCCCGTCAGCGCCAGGCCCCCGGCCATATAGTTGTAGACGCGTCGCACATACTGCCGAAGGTCGACGTCGTCGCCACCCTCCCATACGCGCTGCGATTCTTCCGCTCGTGCCCCCTTGCGAAGGTCGTTTCCCATGATCAATTCTCCTCGGATCGCAATTGTGGCGGCCGCGCTTCGTCATGGCCACCCCCGTGATCAATCTCTCCCGTCGTGCAGTCGAATCAGGCGGGGCCCGCAGGCGGCCCCGAATCCCGATGCGTCGCCGGGGCAGCCCGGGTGCGAGCGCGCAGCGCATCGATCTCGTCGAGCAGATCGAGCGCGAGCGCAATACCGGGCGGGTTGATCATCAGGTCCCGGGACAGGCGCTGCGCGATCGCGACGCGGCGCAGCACCGCGCCGCTGAAACGCCACTCTCGTGGACCGGCGCCGATTGGATCGAGCGCGCCCTCCGCGACCCACAGCGTCACTTCCTCCTCGGACGCGCCGCTCATCCGGCACAGCTCGACGAACGTCAGTTCGACGCACTCGTCGATGACCTGTCCTTGCAGGCAGGCGGTTTCGGATTCTTTCATGATGCATCACCCGTAATAGTGCGCGCGCGGGTCGAAATCGAACGACTGGCGCATGGTGTCGTAGGCGGCCTTGCTCCGCTCGCTGTCGGCGGGCGGCAGCACGATATTCAGCTTCACGTACAGGTTGCCGGGCGGATCGCCCGGAATCCCCTTGCCTTTCAATCGCAGCCGTCTTCCTGATGGCGAATTCCCGGGCACGGTCACCGCGACCTCGCCGTCGGGCGTCGGCGTCGTGACGGTTGCGCCGAGTGCCGCTTCCCACGGCGCGACCGGGAGATCGACCGTCACATCCCGGTCGTCCACCTGAAACCGCGGATGGTTGCGAAACACGATCTCGAGATACAGGTCGCCGGGCGCGCCGCCGCCATGCGCTGCACCGCCCTGTCCCGCCAACCGGATGAACTGTCCGGCCCGGATGCCTTTCGGGATGGCGACATTCAGCGTCCGCGGTTGCAGCCGCACGTGACCCTGCGGGTCGACGCCCGGCACGCTCAGCGAAATGGCGCGCTGCGCGCCGCGATACGCGTCTTCCAGATCGATGACGAGCTTCGCATGGTGATCGCGCCCGGCGTTGAGCGGCCGATCCTGCCTGGCGCGCCCGGCGGCGAAGATCGACGCCAGATAGTCGTCGAAGTCGGGCGGCGCACCGGTTCCGCTGAATTCGAACCCTTCGTCCCAGTTCGGCTCCGGGCGAAATGCCTCGCCGCCATGCCATCCGGCGCCGAGTCTGTCGTAGGCAGCCCGCTTCTCGGGGTCCTTCAACACCTCGTAGGCCTGCCCGAGTTCCTTGAAATTCGCTTCGGCGTCCTGATGCTTGCTGACGTCGGGGTGATATTTGCGCGCGAGCTTGCGATACGCCCGCTTGATGTCGTCCTGAGTCGCGTCGCGCGCCAGGCCCAGCACTTCGTAATAGTCTTTGTATTCCATGAGAAAGATCTGGCGGTAAGAGCGATGGACCGGTCGGCGCATGCGTCGCTGCAGCCTGGCCGAGGCGGCGCTCCGTGCCGCGAATTCCGGCATGGCGCGGCACGGCGGTGCGAACGCGTCGTCCGCGCGCGTTCACGCACCCTCCTTCGCAGCGTATTCAGCGATCCTGCAACGGGGATTGATCCATCTCAACGCGCCCGCCGATGTCGCGACGGACCCGATCCGGCCCCCCGCGCCGTCGGCCGTCCCGAGCGGCCCAGGCCATGCTTGACCCATGTCAACGGCCCGCCGGCCAGCGTGGCCGACGATGTGACGACACGGAACGGAGGGAGCCACTTTGGAGCACCATGCGGACATCCTGCACGGCGGACACTGGTACCCGCGCGCGCCCGACTGGCGCGACCCGCTTGCCGTCCTGCTGGTGCTCGGCCTGGTGGTGCTCGTCGGCGCCGGCGCGCGGCAGATGGTCGGCCCTCTCGCGATCGCGCAGCACGCGAGCGTCACGCTGGCGCCCGACGCATTGCCGGGATACACGCTGCGCACGGTGATGCGCATGCTGGCCGCGCTGTTCGCGTCGCTGTGTTTCACCTTCACCTACGCGACGCTCGCCGCGAAGAGCCGCCGCGCGGAAATGGTGCTGATACCGCTGCTCGACGTCCTGCAATCGGTGCCGATTCTCGGTTACCTGTCGTTTACGGTGGTGTTTTTCGTGTCGCTGTTTCCCGGCAATCTGTTCGGTGCCGAACTGGCGGCGATTTTCGCGATCTTCACGAGCCAGGCATGGAACATGGCTTTCAGTTTCTACCAGTCGCTGCGGATGGTGCCGCACGATCTGGACGAAGCGAGCCGCAGCCTGCGGCTGTCGGCATGGCAACGATTCTGGCGGCTCGAAGTGCCGTTCGCGATGCCCGGCCTGATCTGGAACACGATGATGTCGATGTCGGGCGGCTGGTTCTTCGTGGTTGCCTCCGAAGCGATTTCGGTCGGCAACCTGCAGATCGCGCTGCCGGGCGTCGGCTCGTATGTCGCGCGGGCGATCGAGCAGCGCGATCTCCACGCGGTCGGCTATGCGATTCTCGCGATGACCGTCGCCATCGTGCTCTACGACCAGTTGCTGTTTCGGCCGATGGTCGCCTGGGCCGACAAGTTCCGCTTCGAGCAGACGGCCAGCCGAAGCGCGCCGCACAGCTGGGTGCTCGATCTGCTGCGGCGCTCCAGCCTGATTCGGCGGGCAAGCGCGCCGCTCGGCTCGATCCTGCAGCGGGCCGCGCACGCGCGCCTCGCGTTGCCGCGGCATGCGCTCGCGCCGCGTCTGCCGTTGTCCCGGCGCGCGGGCGACGCGATCTGGCTGGCCTCGTGCGCCGCCGGCCTCGCCTGGCTGGTCTCGGTCTTGCTGCGCGTCGCCGTGCCGCGCCTGATGTGGAGCGATGTCGCCGTCGTCGCGCACGACGGCCTGCTGACCTTGGCGCGGGTCGTCGTGCTGATTGCGATCGCGTCGATCGTCTGGGTGCCGCTCGGGGTGCTGATCGGACTGCGGCCAAGGATGACGGAGCGCGTACAGCCGATTGCGCAGTTTCTCGCGGCATTTCCCGCCAACCTGCTGTTTCCGATGGCGGTGTTCCTGATCGTGCGCTTCGGCCTCGCGCCGAAGATCTGGTTGAGCCCGCTCATGATCCTGGGCACGCAGTGGTACATCCTGTTCAACGTGATCGCGGGCACGACCGCGCTGCCGAACGATCTGCGGGAAGCCGCCGCGAGCTTGCGCCTGCGACCGCATGCGTGGTGGCGCAAGGTGGTGCTCCCCGGCATTTTTCCCTATTACGTCACGGGTGCGATCACGGCATCGGGTGGCGCGTGGAACGCCAGCATCGTGTCGGAAGCAGTCAACTGGGGGCCGACCACGCTCGACGGAGGCGGGCTCGGCGCCTATATCGCACACATGACCGTTGCGGGCGACTACCTGCGTATCGCGCTCGGCATCACGATGATGTCGATCCTGGTGATCGCCACCAACCGCCTGCTGTGGCGTCCGCTCTATGTGTATGCGGAACGCCGCGCCCGACTGGATTGAGTCCGCCCATGTCCGAGCTTACGCCTGCTTCCATCCAGCCCGACGCCGCGCCGGCAATTCGCGAAGCGCCGCCCGTGATCGAACTGCACGATATCTGCATGTCGTTCGCCAAGCCCTCGGGCGCACCTCTGCCGGTACTGGCCGGCGTCGACCTGACGCTGCGCGAAGGCGAGATTCTTGGCTTGCTGGGGCGGTCGGGGTCCGGCAAATCCACGCTGCTGCGCATCGCGGGCGGCCTCATCAAGCCCTCGTCCGGCCAGGTCCGTTATCGCGGCGCGCCGCTCGCGGGCCCCGCGGAAGGGATCGGGGTCGTGTTCCAGACGTTCGCGCTCTACCCGTGGCTGACTGTGCTGGACAACGTCGAGCTGGGACTGGACGCGAGCGGCTTGCCGCGCGACGTCGTTCGCCAGCGCGCGTTGTCGGTCATCGAGCTGATCGGTCTCGACGGCTTCGAATCCGCCTTTCCACGCGAACTCTCGGGCGGCATGCGGCAACGCGTCGGGTTTGCGCGCGCGCTGGTCGGCGAACCGGCGCTGCTGTTGATGGACGAGCCGTTCTCGGCGCTCGACGTGCTGACCGCCGACACGCTGCGCCTGGATTTCCTGGATCTCTGGGCCGCGCGGCAGTTGCCGACCAAGGCGGTATTGCTCGTCACGCACAACATCGAGGAAGCGGTCCAGATGTGCGACCGCGTGCTCGTGCTGGGTGCGCACCCCGGCCAGATCGTCGCCGAACTCGAGATTCCGCTGCCGCATCCGCGCCAGCGTCTCGACAGCCAGTTCCAGGCGCTCGCCAACGAAATCTACGCGATCCTGACCGCGCGGCTCGTCGAATCGCTCGATGCGCAGCGCAAGGGGCTGCCCGATTTCACGCAGCGGCTGCCGATGGTGTCGAGCCACCGCATCGACGGCTTCATCGAGACGCTCGCCGTCGGCTCGACCAACGGCTACACCGAACTGTCGAAGATCGCCGGGCCGCTGCTCAAGGTGAACGAACTGCTGCCCGCCGCCGCCGCGCTGCATCTGCTGGCGTTCGCGGAACTGCACGACGGAGCGATACGGCTGACCGCGGCCGGCCGGGTCTATGCGCAGGGACATGCGGCTGACCGCAAGCGGCTGTTGCGCGAGCATCTCGAGCATTTCGTCCCGCTTGCCAGCCACATCCGGGCAATCCTCGACGAGCGAGACGGGCACCGGGCGCCGCGCGAGCGTTTCGAGCTCGAACTGGAAGATCACCTGAACCGGCAGGACGCCGCGGATACGCTGCGAACCGTCATCGACTGGGGCCGCGCGTCGGGGCTCTACACCTACGACGACGCGACCCGCATGTTCGGGGCCGGCGATGACTAGGCGCGAAACCCGCCGGAATCGCACCGGCGCCGGCGCGCTCGCCCACGGACTCGCGCGGACACGGCGGCGCGCCCGAACCGGGGCGGCGGCCGCATCCGGCGTCCGGACGCCCGCCATGCGCGATTCATTGTCGGATCCCAGGGAAATCATGTCGCTTGCCGTGATCCCCCGCCGTTTGGGCCCGGTGCGAAAGCAGATCCAGCTGCGGGCCGCCCGCCGTCACGCGCGGCGGATCGACATGGCGCTGCGGCGCGCGTCCGCCTACCCGCACCCCGCCGGCCGGATCGAACGAATCGAGACGCATCTCTCGGTGGTCTACCTGGCCGGACGTTTCGCCTACAAGCGGCTCAAGCCGCTCGACCTCGGGTTCGCCGACTTCAGATCCCTCGCCGCGCGGCGCCGCAGTTGCGCCGCCGAGCTGGTTCTGAACCGGCCGCTGGCGCGCGAACTCTATCTGGCCGTCATGCCGCTCGAACGCACGCGGCGCGGTTGCCGGCTTGCCGGCTGCGATACGCGTGCGGTGGCGGCCATCGACTATCTGGTGAAGATGCGCCGTTTCGACCAGGCCGCGCTGTTTTCCCGCCTGCTTGCGGCGGGGGCGCTCACGAACGCGGATATCGACCGCGCCGCGGACCGGCTCGCGAGTTTTCATGCACGCGCCAGCAAGGACGTGCCGTCCGCCGCGTTCGGCAGCGCGGCCTTGCTGCATGCGCAACTCGACGCCGTGCTCGCGCCGCTCGCGGTCGGGCCCATGGCCCTGCCGGCCGCGCTGCGGGGCAGCTACCGACACAGCTGCACGGCACTCGCCCGTCATCTCGACGCGCGCCGCGCGGACGGCTTCGTGCGCGCCTGCCATGGCGACCTGCACCTCGGCAATCTGGTTCGCCGGGGCACCGACGTGTTGATGTTCGACTGCATCGAATTCAGCGACGCGCTCCGCTGGATCGACGTCGTCAACGATCTGGCATTCCTGGCGATGGATCTGTGCGCGCACGGCCGCGCCGATCTCGCCCGTCGCCTGCTCAATCGCTGGCTGGAGGCGACCGGCGATTTCGCCGGCCTCGCGGCGCTGCCGCTGTACGTCGGCTATCGCGCGCTGGTGCGCGCGCAGGTGGCCGTGCTGCGCGCCGGTTCGGGCGGCGCACGGCGCACACCGGCGCACAACGACGACCTGCGCGCGGCTGGACGTTACATCGCGCTCGCCGCGCGCGTCGCAAACCGGCCGCCGCCGTATCTGCTGCTGTGCCACGGCGCGTCCGGCTCCGGCAAATCCGTCGCAAGCCGCGCGCTGGCCGATCTGATCGGCGCGGTCCGCGTGTCGAGCGACAGCGAGCGCAAACGCGCGCATCCGCTCGCTCCCGTCGAGCGCGGCGCATTGTCCGACGGTGCTTATGCGGCGCGCGCGATCGACGCCCAATACGACCGGCTGCGCGCGATCGCGGAAACCACGCTGCAGGCCGGCTACCCGACGATCGTCGACGCCACCTTCCTGGCCCACGCCCGCCGGGCGCGCCTCGTCGCGCTTGCCGGGGCGCTTGGCGTACCGGTGTTCATCCTCGATTTCCGCGTCGGCCGGGCCTGCATGGCGGAACGCGTCAAGCGGCGCTGGCTGGCCGGAAACGACGTGTCCGATGCGGGGCCGGCGGTGCTGGACGCGCAGTGGCGCGACGCCGAGCCGTTGACGCCGGACGAAGCGGCGATCTCGCTTTCCTTCGACACGGAGGTGCCGATCGATCGGTTCCAGTCGGCGGGATACTGGCGGCCGCTGCTGGCCGCGTTGCACGCGGAGCGGGTGCGCGCCGCCGGAGACGCGGCGAAGCGCCCGCGCGCCTGTTCGTTGCCGGGGACGGCGCCGGCCTTCCCCGCTTGATCCGAGTCGATCACGGCCGGCGTTGCGCCGACGCGTTGAACCGAGCAAGACCGGCAAGCCGTATGACGAATTCGCCTGTCGCCGTTGCACCGGCTTGATGACGATCAAGCGCCGCGCGGCGACTCACCGTACGGTGGACGCTGATCGATTCACCGCGAATCGCGCTGTCTTCCATGCGGCACGGCCGCTTTCAGGAGCGTTGCATGACCCAAGCCGACCTGGCCTCCCCCGCCCCGCTTTCAGACGCACTGCTGCATCGCATGAACGCGTGGTGGCGGGCCGCCAACTATCTGTCGGTCGGGCAGATCTATCTGCTCGACAATCCGCTCCTTCGCGAGCCGCTGCAGATCGCGCACGTCAAGCCTCGTCTGCTCGGCCACTGGGGCACGACGCCGGGGCTGAACTTCATCTACGCGCATCTGAACCGGGTGATCAACGCACGCGACCTGGACATGCTGTTCATCGCCGGGCCGGGCCACGGCGGCCCCGGCGTGCTTGCCAACGCATGGCTCGAAGGGGTGTACAGCGACACCTATCCGAACGTGTCGCAAAACGCCGAGGGCATGGCGGCGCTGTTCCGCCAGTTCAGCTTCCCCGGCGGCGTACCGAGCCACGTCGCGCCGCAGACGCCGGGCTCCATTCACGAAGGCGGCGAACTGGGCTACTCGCTGTCGCATGCGTTCGGCGCGGCTTTCGATCATCCCGGGCTGATCGTCGCGTGCGTCGTGGGCGACGGCGAGGCGGAAACCGGCCCGCTCGCCACCGCCTGGCATTCGAACAAGTTCCTCAATCCGGCCTCGGACGGCGCGGTGCTGCCCATCCTGCATTTGAACGGCTACAAGATCGCGAGTCCGTCGATCCTCAGCCGCATCGGACAGGACGAGCTGGAGAGCCTGCTGACCGGCTATGGCTATCGGCCGCTGTTCGTCTCGGGCGACGAGCCGATGGCCATGCACCAGCGCATGGCGGCCGCGCTCGACGACGCGCTGGACGACATTCGCGACATCCAGAACCGGGCGCGCGGCGGACGCGAGCTCGACCGCCCTCGCTGGCCGATGATCGTGCTGCGCACGCCCAAGGGCTGGACCGGCCCGAAGCGCGTCGACGGCCTGAAAACGGAGGGGCACTTCCGTTCGCATCAGGTGCCGATCGCCGACCTGAAACAACCGGGACACCTGCAGTTGCTGGAAACCTGGCTGAGCAGCTATCGCCCCGACGAACTGTTCGACGCGGACGGGCGTCCGTGCGAGGCGATCCGGTCGCTGTCGCCGGCCGGATCGCGCAGGATGAGCGCGAATCCGGTGGCGAACGGCGGCGGCGAAGCGCGCGAGTTGCGGATGCCGGATTTCACCCGCCACGCGGTGGCGGTGCCCGCGCCCGGGCAGGTCGACGCGCAGGCCACGCGCGTGATGGGCGGCTTCCTGCGTGACGTGATGTCCGCGAATCTGGTCGACCGGACGTTTCGCGTGTTCGGCCCCGACGAAACGGAATCCAACCGCCTGTCGGCGCTATTCGACGTCACCGCGCGCACCTGGATGGCCGAAACCGATCCGGACGACGTCCAGCTCGCGCCCGACGGCCGGGTCATGGAAATGCTCAGCGAGCACACCTGCCAGGGCTGGCTCGAAGGCTATCTGCTCACTGGGCGACACGGGCTGATGTCGTGCTACGAGGCGTTCATTCATATCGTCGATTCGATGTTCAACCAGCATGCGAAATGGCTGAAGGCCTGCCGGGAAATCCGCTGGCGGCGGCCGCTGCCGTCGCTCAACTACCTGCTGACATCGCACGTCTGGCGGCAGGACCACAACGGCTTCAGCCACCAGGACCCGGGTTTCATCGATTTCGCGGTCAACAAGAAGGCCGACACGGTGCGCGTCTATTTGCCGCCCGACGCGAACACGCTGCTGGTCGTCACGGATCATGCGCTGCGCACCTGGAACCGGATCAACGTGATCGTCGCCGGCAAGCAGCCGGCGCCGCAATGGCTCGACCTGGATGCCGCGATCCGGCATTGCAGCACCGGCGCGGGCATCTGGGAGTGGGCGAGCAGCGACGGCGAGCCGGATGTCGTGATGGCCTGCGCGGGCGACGTGCCGACGCTCGAGACGCTCGCGGCCGTCGATCTGCTGCGTACCCATCTGCCGGCGTTGCGCGTCCGGGTCGTCAACGTCGTCGACCTGATGACGCTGGAGCCCGCCGACGTTCATCCGCACGGGCTGAGCGACGCGGATTTCGACGCGATGTTCACGACCGACCGGCCGGTGATATTCGCGCATCACAGCTACCCCACCCTGATTCACCGGCTGACCTATCGCCGCACGAATCACGCGAATTTCCATGTGCACGGTTTCATCGAGGAAGGAACGACCACGACGCCGTTCGACATGACGGTCCTCAACCGGGTCGACCGGTTCCATCTGTGCGAGGCCGTGCTCGATCACGCGGGCGAACACGTGCGGTCGGGCGCGCATTTCAGGCAGTACCTGCGCGACAGGCTGGTCGAGCATCGACGCCATGTGGACCGGTACGGCGACGACCTGCCGGAAATCCGCGACTGGCGCTGGCCCGCGACGCCGGGAAGCCGGAACCCGATGCCGTGAGCCGCGCGTATCCGCCGGGAGGCGGCCACGGCCCGGGGCCGACCGCGAACCGCGGCCGCGCGCCCCGTCGTTATCCGGCCGACGCGTGCACGGACGAATCGCCTGCCTGCCGGCATCGGCGCGTATCGATGCGATGACGGCCGGACAGCCGCCGGCGCATGTCGTGGCCCGGCCGTGCTATCCGGGCGGGATGCGCGCCCCTTTCGGGTCGGACTTCGGGTCGGCGAACGACCGGAAGCCGCTCTCGATCTCGCGGATCTGCGCCGCGCACGCGTCGTATCGCCAGCCGGGGCCGCCGTCGCTGCTGTACATGCCCTTGCACATCGCCTTGATGCGGATCACCCAGCCTCCTCCGCTCGACGCCGCGCGCGACGCCCAGAGGTACACATCGCCTGCCATGTGAGATTGAGCCGTTTCGATCGCATCCGCGTCGAACCGGGTGACGGGGGTGGACGAACGGTTCTCGATATAGCGCCGGGTGAGTTGCCAGGCACTATCGCATGCCGCTTGCGTCGCACACGGTAACGACGCCGCCTGCCGCAACGTTAGCAGCTGCGTTTCGCTTTGCCTGAACGTGGCCATTCGCTCGTCGCTGGCGCATGCGCCCAACGTCAACAGCACGCCCATCGCCAACCATCCCTGTTTCATCGCCCACGCCCCGTCCGGTCGCGGGTTGCGCGCTCGGATACGCCGCGCGGCCCCGCTCGACCTCGATTGAATGATCCGGCCCGGGGCAGTCGCGCCACGAGCGGTTGCGCGCGCCACCAGCACGCGCCCCTGGTTTCGACTGTATTGCCCCGCCGACCGGTGCGCTTGACACATGTCAAGCGCACCGCGGGGTGCTGCCGGAGGGCGTCGCAGGCAGCGCGCGGCGCGGCGTGTCCGGCATGGCGGCGATGGCCGCGATCGACGCGGCGCTTGCCCGAGCGGTCGACGGCGCGCGCAGGCTGTACACTGTGACGCTGCACGACGTCACCGGGCGCGTGCGCAGCGAACACGCACGGAAGCAGTCACGCGAGGCGCTGCGTGATCCGTCCGCGAACCTGCGGAGCGTTCGCGATGCGGAAAACCCCCGGATTGCCCGAGCGTTGCACGACGATCTCGGCCAGCCACTCACGGCGCTCACGATGGACGTGTCGACGGTTGCGCAAGCGCCCGACCGTTTCACGAACGCGGGCGCGTTGCCGCTTCAGGCGGCGTAACAAGGAGCCACGCTGCCATGATCAAGGTACTCATCGCGGACGATCATGCGCTCGTGCGCGACGGCCTGCGGCACATCCTGCGGAGCGCCAGCGGCTTCGAGGTCGCGGGCGAGGCGTGGGACAGCGTCACGACCGTCGCGCTCGCTCGCTCGACCGAAGCGCATGTACTGGTGCTGGATCTGTCGATGCCGGGCCGCAACGGTATCGAGCTGATCAAGCAGATCAAGGATGAAAAGCCCGCGCTGCGCGTGCTGGTGCTGACGATGCACGCGGAACAGCAATATGCGGCGCGCGCGTTCCGCGCCGGCGCATCGGGGTACATGACCAAGGAAAGCGCCAGCGCCGAGCTGGTCGGCGCCGTTGCCAAGGTGGCGTCGGGCGGCGTCTACGTGAGCCTCGCGATGGCCGAGCAGTTCGCGCAGAGCCTCAACGAGCCCGCCGATTCGCTGCCGCATCAGCGCCTGTCCGACCGCGAATTCGACGTGTTCCGGCGGATCGCCGCCGGCGAGACGATTACCGAGATCGCTCAGGCCCTAAGCGTGAGCACGAAGACCGTGAGCACCTACAAGGCACGGATCCTCGACAAGATGCAGATGCCGCACGATGCGGCGCTCGTGCGCTATGCGATTCAGCACAAGCTGTTCGACGACCAGGACGACATCTGACAGCCGGCGGCTGGCGCTTGCGCCTGCCGGCGTACCCGAGCGCCGCCAGCGAGGTTTTTCACCGGCCGTAGCCGTAGTCGGCATTCTTCCCCGGCGGCCGTTCTTCAAACCCTGCCCGACTTTCCATCCCAGGCGATTCCAGTCCGGCCGCGCGCCAGATCGCGAAGAACCGGTCGGCGAGCGCGTTCCCGCATTTGACCTGCATCAATCGCCGGTTCGGGGCCACGCATAGACTGAGTCGGACTACTTGCCGGACACGCGCGCGACGACTACCGCTCCAACGACAGGCCGAGACCGGGCGGCCGTGCGCACCGGGGCGACGCCGCGATGCCGCCGCCCGCCGAGCACGGCGGCCCGCTGTCCTCCTAGGACGCGCATACGCCGATTCGCCGGGTCCTGAGCCAGTAAAAGCCGCGACCGCCGGTGACGGCGACCGCCCTCCTTCATCGATTCGGAGCCCATTGTGCGGATCACCCTGCATCTCGATACTTTCGCCTGCGACAACCCGACGGCCTATGCCATTCTCTGGATCGACACGGCCACGCGACGCTGGTCGCGCGAAGGTCATGCCGGAATGGACCTGCCCGCGTGGGGGACACTCGTTCGCGAAGGCAGCGCCACCCTGATGACGGGGCCCGACAACGCCGGCACCCTATGCTGGCTCGACGATCTCGATCTCGATGCACCGTCCGGGCCGTTCGAAGGCCAGGCCGGCTGCGCGCGCTGGCTGCGCGACGCCATGCAGGCGCCAGTGACAGGCACATGGCGGGTGCAGTGGGTCGACGATACGGCGGAGACGCCGGAACACGAGGTATTCACGGGCGACGAGGAAAGCTAGCCGGGCCAAGGCTGCCGACTGCGCCGGCACCAGCGCCGCGGCGGAGCGGCTCGCGCCTGGCGAATCGTTGCAAACCGCCGCGGCCCGGTGCACCGGTCCACGGCGAAGCGCGCCCGATGCGCGGGACGTGTCAGTGACGGTTCTCGTGGCTTCCAGTGGCCGCGGTCGTGCCGAGTTGCCGCTCGGCAAGGTCGAATGCCCGCTCCAACGCGTCCATGGGGTCCGTGCCCGTCATATGCGGAACGGGACGGAATTCCCCGTTGTGCGTGATCAGATCGAGTCGTACGTCATACCTCGGCTGGCGAGTCGACGCGCCCATGGCCTCGATCGCCAGATGGCAGCCCGCCAGTTTCGGACTGAACTGCTCGAGGCGCATCAGCTGGATGCTCGCTTCCGCTTCCAACTGAGTCGACCCGGCGAAGCCGAAGTAAGCGATTTGCATCCAGATTCCCATGTTCAGCTCCTGTTGATTGCGCCGATTGATGGCGAGAGCCGGTTCATCAGTGTGGTGCGCTCGCAATACTTGATTTCGTACTCGTACGTCTATCTTCCATGGCGGCGGCACTGCCTCGTTGATGTGCATCAACCGACGGACATCACCGCACGCGGCCGGACAACCGGCGTCGCTACGGCAAGCGCCAGCCGCCAAATATGCGCCCGTCCTCGAATACGTTTTGCGGCACGCCGGCAAGCGAGTCGCAACGCATGGACGAACTTCACCCGATGCAGGCACTTATCCGTGTGATCGAATGAACGCGCGTACCGCTGTTCGGATTCTTCAGTTCTTCACTGATACGCGCCAGACGGAATCGGAGCACCTGTTCGTCGCTCCGTCGTCGGCCATGCTCGGCTCCGCACGTTGGCAACCGGCGTCGCGCGTGGCCTCATCGCTCCACGAGCATGCTGGCCTGACTAGCCAGGACCGAGGTGCCCGCCGTGTCGTCGACAAGCCGCGCGATATCCGAGAGCGCGCCGATAACCGCGCGTCGCCCGGTTGTCCGTGCAAAGTCGCAGACTGCCTCGACCTTGGGCCCCATGGATCCAGCCGCGAACTGCAGCGCCGCGAGCGCTTCCGGCGACGTGCGCCGGACCATGCGTGCGTCGGGCGTGCCCCAGTCGAGGAAAACGCCCGCCACGTCGGTTGCGATCACGAACAGGTCTGCGTCGAGTTCGTGCGCGAGGAGCGCCGCACTGCGGTCCTTGTCGATCACCGCCTCGATTCCCAGGTGCCGACCGTCGTTCGCTTTCACGACGGGAATGCCGCCTCCACCCGCGCAGATCACGATAGTCCGGGTCGCGAGCAGCGCGCGCACCGGTTCGATCTCCAGAAAACGCAGCGGTCGAGGGCTCGGCACGGCACGACGATAAACGCTGCCGTCGGCGACGATCGTCCACCCGTTCGAACGCGCCGCTTCGGTCGCAGCCGTCTGCGTCAGCACCGGGCCGACCGGCTTGTCGGGCCGGTCGAAGGCGGCATCGGACGCGCTGACCTCGACCATCGTCAGCAGCGTCGCGCAGGGGCGCGATGCAGACAGCCGGTTGCGCAATTCGAGTTCGATCAGGTAACCGATCATGCCTTCGGTCTCGGCGTCGAGCACGTCGAGCGGGAAACGTTCGGCAACCGACGCCTGCCCGGACAATGCCGCGAGCATGCCGACCTGCGGGCCGTTGCCGTGCACGATCACGAGTTCGTTGCCGTGCGCGATGCCCGCGAGCTGGGCGGCAGCCAGTCTCACGTTTTCCTGCTGCGCGGCGGCGGTCATCGCCTCGCCGCGTCGCAGCAGCGCGTTGCCACCCAGGGCGACCACGATACGCATCGGTTCCCCTCCCCCTAGCTCGCCAGCGTCGCGACCAGCACGGCCTTGATCGTATGCAGCCGGTTCTCGGCCTGCTCGAAGACGATGGACGCGTCCGACTCGAATACCTCGTCGGTCACCTCCACGCCGTCGGTCAAGCCGAAGCGATCCGCGAGCTGCTTGCCCACTACCGTATGAGCGTCATGAAACGCCGGCAGGCAATGCATGAACTTCACGCGCGGGTTGCCGGCTGCCGCCAGGAGCGCGGCGTTCACCTGGTAGGGCAGCAGCGTGCGGATGCGTTCGACCCAGGTCTCCTCGGGCTCGCCCATCGACACCCACACGTCCGTATAAATGAAGTCCGCGCCTTTCACGGCCTCCGCGGGCTGCTCGGTCAGCGTGAGCCGGGCGCCGGTTTTCGCGGCGATCTCGCGGCATTGCGCGATCAGCTCGTCATGCGGCCACAGATGCCGCGGCGCGCACAGGCGCACGTCCATGCCGAGCTTCGCGCCGACGATCATCAGCGAATTGCCGGTATTGTTGTGCGCGTCGCCGATATAGCAATACGCGATCTCGTGCAGCGGCTTGTCGCTGTGTTCGTGCATGGTCAGCACGTCGGCCAGCATCTGGGTCGGATGGAATTCGTCGGTCAGCCCGTTGTAGACGGGCACGCCCGCATACTGCGCGAGTTCCTCGACGACGGCCTGGCCGAAGCCGCGATACTCGATCGCATCGTACATGCGGCCCAGCACGCGCGCCGTATCCTTCATCGATTCCTTGTGGCCGATCTGCGAGCCGGTCGGGTCGATATAGGTGACGTGCGCGCCCTGGTCGTGCGCGGCAACCTCGAACGCGCAGCGCGTGCGCGTGGAGGTCTTCTCGAAGATCAGCGCGATGTTCTTGCCGGTCAGGCGCGGCTGCTCGGTTCCCGCATATTTCGCCCGCTTCAGGTCGCGGGACAGGTCGAGGAGATAGCGGATCTGGCGCGGCGTGTAGTCGATCAGCGTCAGGTAGCTGCGGTTGTGTACGTTGAACATGATGAGATTCCGTCTGTCGATATCGGTCGAATGCGCGGTCGAATGCGCGGTCGAATGCGCGGTCAGAGCGCGATCGGATCGCGAGCCACCGGGCAGCTGAGGCAATGGCTGCCGCCGCGCCCGCGGCCGAGTTCGCCGCCCGGCAGCTCGATGACTTCGACGCCGGCCTGGCGCATCTTGCGATTCGTGTAGGTGTTGCGGTCGTACGCGAGCACGACGCGGCGATCCAGCGCGAGCACGTTATTGCCGTCGTCCCATTGCTCGCGTTCGCTCTCGTAGCGGTCGCCCCCCGTCGTCAGCACGCGCAGCGAGCCGACGCCGAGCGCATTGGCCACGACTTCCAGGAACCGGCCGTCGTGGCGCTCGTAGCGCACCTGCCCGAGCGCGTCGCCGGGGTACAGGCTCGTGCAGCGGATCTCGTCGGCCACGTCCGGATAAATGCTGACGAAGTCCGCGTCGAGGAACGAGAACACCGTGTCCAGATGCATCGACGCGCGCGACTTCGGCAACTGGCAGGCGATCACGCGCTTCGCGCCATGGCCGGCAAACAGTGCGCGCGCCACCTGCGTCACGGCTTGCGGGCTCGAACGCTCGCCCATGCCGATCAGCACCACGCCGTTACCGATCGCCATCACGTCGCCGCCCTCGAGCGTCTGGGCGCCGTGGTCGACGTCGGGATTGCCCCACCAGGTGCGAACCTGGCCTGCAAAACGCGGATGGAATGCATAGACCGCGGCGAGCAGCAGCGTTTCCTTGCGTCGCGCCGGCCAGAACATCGGATGCAACGTCACGCCGCCATAGATCCAGGCGCTCGGATCGCGCTGAAAGATCAGGTTCACGAGCGGCGGAATCACGAAGTCGGACCGCTCCAGATAGCCGCCGAACAGGCCGCGCGCGTCGAACGGCAGCTCCGATTTCGCGACGCCGCCGATCAGTGCGTCGGCAAGCCGCTGCGCCGGCATCGTTTCGAGCCACAACCGCAGCTCGCGCAACATGCCGGTGCCGACCTCCTCCTCGGTGATGCGGCGATCGAGGATCCAGTCCCGCGCGTTGGTATCGAGGCAGACTTCGGCCAGCAGGTGCTGGAATTCCAGCACTTCCACGTCCCGTTCGCGCAGCACGCGCACGAAGGTCTGGTGATCCTCGATCGCCTTGTCGACCCACAGCACGTCGTCGAACAGCAAGGAGCCGCAGTTGGCCGGCGTGAGCCGCCGATGAGCGAGGCCCGGCGCGCACACCATCACGGTGCGCAGCTTGCCGGCTTCGGAGTGAACGCCCAAAGTCATGGTTTGATTGTCCTTGATCCTGAAGGAGTGGTTCGATCGCGACGGCGGTCGGGAGTCGCATGTGGCCGTCGCGTCCATGCCCGCCGTCGAGGTTCCGGATCGCGCTGTCGAGACCCGGAAGCCGGCGGGCGCGCGCATCAGCCGACCGACACGATGCCCGTTGCGAACAGCACGACCGCGCACACCGCGACCGCAAGCAGCACGACCGCCACCACGCGTTCGCGAGCGGTAAACACGTTCGACTGCGGGTCCTTCTCGCGCTGCGCATACCAGAACACCGGGATGCCGACCACGAAGAAGATGGTCGACATCAGCAGATAGGTCGGGCCGGCCGCATAGAGCAGCCAGGCCGCATAGACGGTGCCCAGCACGCCGGTCCAGATCGACGCGCGCTTGCCCTCGCCCGCCCGCTCGTGAAAGCTCTTTTGCGTGGCGCACTTCCACAGAAAGCCGGTGCTAGCGAGATACGGCGGCAGGATCATGACCCCGGCCACGCTGATGAGCCATATCCACGCGTCATGCGCGAACAGCACGACGAACATCATGACCTGCATCACCGCGCTCGACAGCCATAACGACGGCGCGGCCGCGTGATGCCGGTTCTCGCGGGACAGAAAGCGCGGGAAAATGTTGTCCTTGGCAGCCGCATAAGGCAGTTCGGCGACGAGCACCGTCCACGCGAGCCAGCAGCTCAGTACCGAAAACAGCAACGCGACGACGATGAAGATCGCGCCCCAGTGCCCGACGAGCTGCTCCAGCACATACGCGGAGGACGGATTCTGCAGGCCGGCCAGCTGGTGCTGGGACATGACGCTGAACGGCAGCGCCGAAAGCAGGAAGTAGAGCGTCGTGCAGACCGCGAGCCCGATGAACGTCGCGGTACCCACTTCGTGCTGGTTGCGCGCCCGATCGGACACGACCACGGCGCCCTCGATGCCGATGAACACCCACAGCGTGACCAGCATCGTGCTCTTGATCTGCGCGAGCGTGCTGCCCAGGTGTTGCTGCTGCCCCCAGACGTCGAACGAGAAGTGCCCTTTCTGGAAGAACAGCGCGATCACGACGATCGCGATCGACAGCGTGACGATGTTGACGACGCTCGCCATCGTGTTGAGGATCGCCACCCGCTTCACGCCGGAGAGCACCATGAAGTGCAATACCCAGATCAACAGCGAACCGCCCACGATCGACTGCCAGTTCTTGCCGTCGAGCACCGGAAAGAAATATCCCAGCGTCTGCATGATCAGCACCGCGAACGCGACGTTGCCGAATGCGGAACTGAGCCAATACCCCCACGCCATCTCGAAGCCGGCGAACTTGCCGAAACCTTCTCGTGCATAGGAATAGATGCCGGCGGTCAGGTCGGGACGCTGGTCCGCCAGCGTGCGGAACGCGTTGGCCATGAAGAACATGCCGACGAGCGTGATGGCCCATGCGATCGCAATGGCGCCCAGGCCGGCGCCCGCGGCCATGTTCTGCGGAAGGTTGAAGGCACCGCCGCCGATCATCGAGCCGACGACGATGCCGCTCAGCAGCAGCAGGCCGAGCTTGCGCGTTTCCGGGCCGCCTGCCGCCGGCTTCGACGGCTGCTTGCCGTCGACCGGCGGTTTTTCGACTACAGGTTGGCTCATACCAGTTCTCCGAATGCGTTGACTTGGCCTGGCCACGGAACGCGACTGGATCGCTGCGACGTCGCACCGTAACGGGCGCTCTTCCCGGCTGCGGGCAGCGCAACCGGCCGATGCGTTTTCGTCAATGCGAACGGGAAACGCGTCGGTAACAAACCGCGGTCCAATCAGGAAAAATTGGAGTCCTACTTATATCGATCGATGAGACCAGGATCGAAGCAAACCGGATATCGACGGCATCGCTCGACAGGCAAGCGGGGTATGCCGGCACGGACGCAACGCCGACCTCGCGAGTGCGGCGAGCGGATCGTGGCGCCCACCGATTCCAATGACGATAGTAGGTACCGAATCGCTGGTGTCGGTTGACTCATGTCAAGGGGAAACCAGGGTGCGGCAACGGAGAAGAACGGGGAGCCTGCAAGCGGTCGGCGGTGGATTGGCGGCGGCGTCGACGCTTTGCACTTCTCCCCCAGCGGTTTGCTCGAGCCCGGCGTACGACGCGCCCCGTGGGTTTGATACACGCCCGGCGCAGATGTCAAGCGAAGCACCGCTCGAAACGCATCTCCGCCGAAGTGACACAGATCAAGGGAGGGAACCGCACTCGTCGGATATAAGTGAACCCGAAGCGGCGACGCCATGAGGCGGCGCCATCCTGTGTTCCCGAATTCGCCGAGGCATTCCATGCGCGCCATCGCGCTTCCCGCTGACTTCCACATCGCCGTTGCGCGGTGCGTGCGTTTCGTTGCGCTGACAACGGGCACGGGACTGCTTTCGGGATGCCTGTCGCTTGCGCCGCCCGACGAGCGCCCCGCCGCGCCGATTCCTGCCGCATTTCCGGATCCCTCCGCCAACGCCCCGGCCACCGCCGCGGCGCAGGTGCCGGCGTGGCAGCGGTACTTCGTCGATGCGCGTCTTCGCGCGCTGATCGCGCAGGCGCTGACCGACAATCGCGATCTGCGCGCGGCCGTCGCGCGCGTCGAGCAGGCACGCGCCGTCTACGGCATCCGCCGCGCGGACCAGTGGCCGTCGATCGATGCGGGCGCGGCCTACGCACGGTTTCGTACACCGGGCGGCTTCCTGTCTCCGACGCCGATGATCGGCCAGGTCTACGAGGTTCGGTTGGCCGAGACGCAATGGGAGATCGATTTCTGGGGCCGTGTGCGCAACCTGAAAGACGCGGCGCTCCAGCGCTACCTGGCGAGCGATGCGGCCCGGCGAGCCGCGACGCTGAGCGTGATCACCGCGGTCGCGGACGCGTACCTGACCCTGTGCGAGCTCGACGAACGCATTGCGCTGACCCGCGCGACGATCGACTCGCGGCGCGAATCGCTGCGGATTTTCCGGCTTCGCCAGGCGGCCGGCGCGATCTCGCGACTCGACCTGACGCAATCGGAGATCCTGCTGCAGCAGGCGGAATCCCTCGGGGTCCAGCTGCAGCGGGCACGCGCGTCGGCAGCCGATGCGCTTGCGCTGCTCGTCGGCGGGCCACCGGATCTGCCCGACGCACCGCTCGCGCTCGACGACGGCGCCGTGACGCCGTCGCTCGCACCCGGCCTGCCCTCGTCGCTGCTCGCCAACCGTCCGGACGTGATCGCGGCCGAGCACGAGCTGCAGGCGACGCGCGCGAACATCGGCGCGGCGCGCGCCGCATTCTTTCCCCGCATCGCATTGACGAGCTCGATCGGCTCGGGCAGCAGCGCGCTGCATGATCTGCTGTCGTCCGGCGCCGGCGTATGGTCGATCGTCCCGACCGTGACGCTGCCGCTTTTCGACGGCGGCCGAAATCGTTCGAATCTCGCCCTTGCGCACGCGCAGCGCGACGAGGCGCTCGCGAAGTACGAAAAGACGCTGCAAGGCGCGTTCCGCGACGTGTCCGACGCGCTCGCGTCCCGCTACTGGCTGGCGGACCAGGTACGCATCGAGCGCGCCACGCTGGCCTCCCAGGCCGAACGGGCGCGCCTGGCAAAGCTGCGCTACGACAGCGGCGCCACACGGTTTCTCGAAGTGCTCGACGCGCAACGGGACCTGATGACCGCGGAGCAGCAATGGGTGATGGCGCGCCGTGCGCTGCTGTCGAGCCGCGTCGCGCTGTACGGCGCGCTCGGTGGCGCGACGCATGAGGACGACGAGGCCGCCGCGTCGCCGATCAACACTTCGACCGATCCGGATTCCACACGATGAAAACCATCAAGCGCCCTCTTCTGATCGGTGCCGGCGCCGCCGTGCTCGCGATCGGCCTGATGTACTACGGGTGGACACGCTGGCGTGACGGACACGCGGATGCCGGCCTGGTGAGCGGCAACGGCCGTATCGAGGCGACCGAGATCGACGTCGCGACCAAGCTGCCGGGGCGCGTCGCCGCGATGCTCGTCGACGAAGGCGACTTCGTGAAGGCCGGGCAGCCGCTCGCGCATATGGACGTCGTCGTGCTGCAGGCGCAGCTCGACGAGGCGCGCGCCAGGGAGCAGCAGGCGGTGAATACCGCGGCGAGCGTCGACGCGCAGGTCGCGCAGCGGCGCAGCGACAAGGCTGCCGCGGCGGCCGTGGTCGTGCAGCGGGAAAGCGAACTCGACGCGGCGACGCGGCGGCTCGCCCGTTCGGAAACCCTGTCGCGCGACGGGGCGTCGTCGCTGCAGGAGCTTGACGACGATCGCGCACGAGCCGGCAGCCTGCGGGCAACCGTGAGCGCCGCGCGCGCGCAGGTGGAAGCCGCGCAGGCCGCGATCGATGCGACCAAGGCGCAACTGGTCGCGGCGCGCTCCGCCGTGACGGCCGCGCAGGCGACCGTCGCGCGCGTGCAGGCCGACATCTCGGACAGCGATCTGACGTCGCCGCGCGACGGGCGCGTCCAGTATCGCGTGGCCGAATCGGGCGAGGTGCTGCCGGCAGGCGGCAAGGTGCTCAACGTCGTCGACCTGTCGGACGTCTATATGACGTTCTTCCTGCCCGAAACGGTCGTCGGCCGAGTGCCGCTCGGCGCCGAAGTGCGGATCGTGCTCGACGCCGCGCCGGAATACGTGATTCCGGCACGTGTGTCGTACGTGTCGAGCACCGCGCAGTTCACGCCGAAGACGGTCGAGACGGCCACCGAGCGGCAGAAGCTGATGTTTCGCGTGAAGGCGCGCATCGACCGCGATCTGCTGCAGCGCCATCTGAAGCTCGTCAAGACCGGGCTGCCGGGTGTCGCGTGGCTGAAGGCCGATCCGAACATGGCATGGCCCGAGCGCCTCGCGATCAGGGTGCCGCAATGAAATCGATGTCGCCGGCCGGCGTCGACGCCGGATCGACCGAAGGCGCGCCTGTCGCGGGCGCACCCGGCACGGTCGTACGGCTGTCGGGCGTGTCGTTGCGATACGGCGGCAAGTACGCGCTCGACGACGTGACGCTCGAGATTCCGGCCGGCCGCATGGTCGGGCTGATCGGGCCGGACGGCGTCGGCAAGTCGAGCCTGCTCGCGCTCGCTTCCGGCGCGCGCGAGGTCCAGCAGGGTCAGGTCTGGACCCTCGACGGGGATCTGTCGTCACGGCGTCACCGCGACCGCGTCTGCCGGCGGATCGCGTACATGCCGCAAGGCCTGGGCCGGAACCTGTATGCGACGCTGTCGGTCGAGGAAAACCTGCAGTTCTTCGCGAGACTGTTCGGCCACGATGCGGCGGAGCGCCGCCGCCGCATCGACGCGCTCACGCGCAGCACCGGCCTCCATCCGTTCCTCGACCGTCCCGCCGGCAAACTGTCCGGCGGCATGAAGCAGAAGCTCGGCCTGTGCTGCGCGTTGATCCACGATCCGGACCTGCTGATCCTCGACGAGCCGACGACCGGCGTGGATCCGCTCTCGCGCGCGCAGTTCTGGGACCTGATCGGGCGCATTCGCGCCGCTCGCCCGGCGATGAGCGTACTGGTCGCCACCGCGTACATGGACGAGGCCCGGCGTTTCGACTGGCTGATCGCGATGGACGCCGGCCGCGTGCTGGCGACGGGCAGCCCCGGCGAATTGCTCGCGCATACCGGTTGCGACACGCTGGAAGCCGCGTTCGTCGCGTTGCTCCCGGACGCGCGCCGGCGCGGGCACCAGCCGATCCGGATCGCGCCCTTTCAGCCCGATGCTTCCGCCGGTTATGCGATCGAGGCCGAGGCGCTGACGATGCGGTTCGGCGATTTCGTCGCGGTCGATCACGTGAGCCTGCAGATCCGCCGTGGCGAAATCTTCGGTTTTCTCGGCTCCAACGGCTGCGGCAAATCGACGACCATGAAGATGCTCACGGGGCTGCTTCCGGCATCCGAAGGCACCGCGACGCTGTTCGGCCGACCGGTCGCCGCGGACGACATCGACACCCGCCGGCGAGTCGGCTACATGTCGCAAGGGTTTTCGCTGTACGGCGAGCTGACCGTCCGGCAGAACCTCGTGCTGCATGCGCGCCTGTTCGGCGTACCGGAACCGGAGGTATCCGGACGGGTTGCCGAAATGGTCGAGCGCTTCGGGCTCGCCGACGCGCTCGATTCGCTGCCCGAGCGGCTGCCGCTCGGCATGCGGCAGCGGCTGTCCCTCGCGGTGGCGATGGTGCACAAGCCCGAACTGCTGATCCTCGACGAGCCGACGTCGGGCGTGGATCCCGTCGCCCGGGACGATTTCTGGCGACTGATGATCGAGCTCGCGCGGCACGATCGCGTGACGATCTTCATCTCGACGCACTTCATGAACGAGGCCGAGCGCTGCGATCGCATCTCGCTGATGCACGCGGGCCGCGTGCTCGCGAGCGCCGCGCCCGCGGAACTGGTTCGCATGCGCGGCGCCAGTACGCTCGAGGAGGCGTTCATCGGGTACCTGACCGATGCGCAGCAAGCGGACGGCGCGTCGACGGAGGCACCGTCCGACGCCGGCTGGCTTGCCGCGCCGCCCGAGGCGGCCGGCACAAGCCACGGGGCCACGTGGTTCAGCCCGGCGCGTGCCGGCAGTTATCTATGGCGCGAGGTGCTGGAGCTGCGCCGCGACCCGCTGCGCGCGACGCTGGCGCTGTTCGGTTCGCTCGTGCTGATGTGCGTGATCAGCATCGGCATCAGTCTCGACGTCGACAACCTGACGTTCGCGGTGCTCGACCGCGACCAGTCGATCCTGAGCCAGGACTATGCGCAGAACCTCGCCGGCTCCCGCTACTTCGTGCCGCGCGCGGCGCTCCTGGACGATCGCGACATCGATCGCCGCATGCGCAACGGCCACCTGTCGCTCGCGATCGAGATCCCGCCCGGGTTCGCACGCGATGTCGCGCGCGGCCGGCGCGTCGAGATCGGCGCATGGATCGACGGCGCGATGCCGATGCGCGCGGAGACGATCCGCGGCTATGTCGCCGGCATGCACGAGAACTGGCTGCGCGATCAGGCGAAGCGCCGGCTCGGCGCGTCGCTCGTTCCCGCGGTCGACGTCGCCGTCCGCTATCGCTACAACCCGGACGTCAAGAGCCTGCCGGCGATGATCCCGGCGATCATGCCGATGCTGCTGCTGATGCTGCCCGCGATGCTCACGGCGCTCGCGGTCGTGCGGGAACGGGAGCTCGGGTCGATCGTCAACCTGTACGTGACGCCGGTCACGCGGGCCGAATTCCTGCTCGGCAAGCAGGCGCCCTATGTGATGCTGGCGATGCTGAATTTCCTGCTGATGGTCGTGCTGGCCGACGTCGTGTTCGGCGTGCGGATCAAGGGAAGTTTCGCGACGCTGGCGGCCGCGGTGCTGATATTCAACGTCGTGGCCACGGGCATCGGGCTGTTCGCGTCGACCTTCACCCGCAGCCAGATCGCCGCGATCTTCATGACGATCATCGGCACGCTGATCCCCGTCGTGCAGTTCTCGGGCCTGCTCACGCCACTGTCGTCGCTCGAAGGCAGCGGCAAGTGGGTCGGTACGGTCTACCCGGCCACCTACATGCTCGCGATCAGCCGCGGCGTCTACAACAAGGCGCTCGGGCTGGCCGACCTGTCGTCGCAGTTCTGGCCGCTGCTCGCGGCGGCACCGGTCATCCTGATCATGACCGGTCTCCTGCTGCGCAAACAGGAGCGCTGACCATGTCGCGCCTGCTCGCCATTTACCGGCTCGGCATCAAGGAACTCTGGAGCCTCGCCCGCGACCCGATCCTGCTCGCGCTCATCGTCTACACGTTCAGCGCGTCGATCTACGTCGCCGCCACCGCTCGCCCGGAAACGCTGCACAAAGTGCCGATCGCGATCGTCGACGAGGACGCGTCGCCGCTGTCGGCGCGCATCGCCGCGGCGTTCTTCCCGCCGCAGTTCGCAACGCCGCCGATGATCGACGCCGTCGCGGCCGATCGCGGTCTCGACAACGGCGACTACACGTTCTCGCTCGACATTCCACCGGACTTCCAGCGCGACGTGCTGGCCGGCCGCCATGCGACGATTCAGCTCAACGTCGATGCGACGCGCATGACCCAGGCATTCACCGGCAGCGGCTACGTCCAGCAGATCGTGTCCGGCGAGATCGACGCGTTCGTGCGGCGCTATCGCGGCACGCCGCTGCCGCCCGTCGATCTCGCGATGCGGATGCGCTTCAACCCCAATCTCGACGAGGTATGGTTCGGCGCGCTGATGGAACTGATCAACAACGTGACGATGCTGTCGATGATCCTGACCGGGGCGGCACTGATCCGAGAGCGCGAGCACGGCACGATCGAGCATCTGCTGGTCATGCCGGTGACCGCGGCGGAAATCATGCTCGCGAAGGTCTGGTCGATGGGGCTCGTCGTCACGGTTGCGGCCGTCGCATCGCTGATGTTCGTGGTCGGCGGCGCGTTGCACGTGCCGATTCCGGGCTCCGTGCCGCTGTTCGTCGTCGGGATGGCGCTGCACCTGTTCGCGACGACGTCGATGGGGATCTTTCTCGCGACGCTCGTGCGCAGCATGCCGCAGTTCGGGATGCTGCTCGTGCTCGTGTTGCTGCCGCTGCAGTTGCTGTCGGGCGGGCTGACGCCGCGCGAAAGCATGCCGCTGGCCGTGCAGGACGTCATGCTGGCTGCGCCGACCACCCATTTCGTCGAACTCGCGCAGCGCATCCTGTATCGCGGTGCCGGCCTCGATGCGGTCTGGATACAGTTCGCGGTGCTGTTCGCGATCGGATGCGCGCTGTTCCTGCTGTCGCTGATGCGGTTCCGCAAGACGATCGGCCAAATGACGTGACCGGCCCGGCGCGCGGCGCGGCGCGGTGTGCGCTGCGCGCTGTCGCGGCGGCGCCACCGGCCGGGCGGGCGTGCCCGGCGCGGACGATGGATCGTCGAGCCAGCGGAAGCCTTCTTCCATATCGAGAGGATCTTCGTCGCGCAACCGCCGGATTGCCGGCCCGGGCCACCATCGCCGTCGTACCGGCCCTTGCCGCCATTGCCGTGCCCGGACGCCCCGCCCGGTCGGCTTCCAGCCGTGTCGCCTGTCAGCCATCGTCGCCTGCCGCGTCGGAAATTTCCGACATCATGGCCGTACGTCGGACAACAAGTTCAGACCTCGCTGATTGCCGCATCCCGCCTCGCTGCCAATACTGAAAGCGTGACAAGGCGTCACGTATTCAGCGGCCGGGCGGCGCATTCCGCCATGCCGGGGCCGGCTCCGGGCCGGCCTGCGCCGCGGGATTCAGGAGAAGCCAATGAGCAACCCGACTTCAGCGCAATCCGGCAGCACCGCGGCTCGCAACGAATGGCCCGTCGGCGCGCACCTCATGACCCGGCGCCCAGGTTATGCGCATCACGGGATCTACATCGGCGACGGCCAGGTGATCCATTACGCGGGGCTGTCGCGCCGGCTCAGCGGCGGCCCGGTCGAAATCATCTCCATCGACCGCTTCGCGGCCGGTTTCGAACTGGCGATCATCCGGCATGCGGCCGCCGCGTACAGCGGATCGGAAGTCGCCCGCCGCGCGGCGTCGCGCCTCGGCGAATGCCGTTACCGGCTGCTCACGAACAACTGCGAACACTTCTGCCGGTGGTGCCTGTTCGGCGCGGCGCGCAGCGAACAGGTAGAAGCCTGTCTGCGCAACCCGGCGCACGGGATAGCGGTCGCCGTGATGCTGGTCGCCACCGTCATGGCCGGCAAGCTGCACGTGGCGATGCCCCGCGCAAGCTCCCGGCATCGGAACTCGTCGCGGCAATGTGCCGTTTAGCGTGGCCTGCCGATTTGTCCGTTGATGCAGATCAATCGCGCCAGCGCCCGCGACGCGATCATGAAGCCTGACCTTGCGCAAGCCCTGGCGACATGGGCGGATCGAATCCGCAAGACCGAGCGCATGCGGCCGCGGGCCGCTTCCCGGGAGACCGTCATGATTCGCAAGCAATACCGGATCGTTCTTGCGACGCTCTGCGTGTTCATCACGCTCGCTTCGCTCGCCGGCGTGGTGCACGCGCTGCTGTTCGACGACGGGCAGATCCTTCGCTATGCGATCGTCGCGCTGGTCTCGAGCATCCTCGCGTTCGTCGCGCTGCTGAACCCCACCGTCAACGACCGACCGTGACGCTTCGGGCCTCGCGGCATCCGACACCATGAACGGCATCCTCCGCCTTGCCTTCAAGCTGCTCGTCAACGACAGCGCGAAATTCACCGCGCTGACCGTCGGCATCACGTTTTCGGTACTGCTGATGATCGAGATGACGTCGCTGTTCGCCGGCATCCTGAACAAGTCGTCGGCGTCCGTCATCAACATCGGCGCGAAGGTGTGGGTGATGGACCCGGCCGTGCAGACGATCGCGAACAGCATCGGCATGCCCGGCTACGTGCTCGACGCGGTGCGCAGCATCGACGGCGTCAAGTATGCGGTGCCGCTCTACTCCGGCGCGGCGCTCGTCAGGCTGCGCTCCGGCACCTACCAGGCGGTGACGGTCGTCGGCCTCGACGACGCGAGCCTGCTGGGGCGCCCGACGATGCTGAAGGGCCGTATCGAGGACATCTACGCGGAGAACGGCTTCATCGCGATCCAGGATCCGGAGTTTCCCAAGCTCGAGAATCCGTCGATCGGCACCGATTTCGAACTGAACGACCATCGCGGCGTGATCGTCGGCATCGCGAAGGTCGCGGCGAGCGGGCTGTTCGGCACGCCCACGCTGTACACGACATACGCGCGTGCGATCCAGTACATTCCATCGCCGCGCTTCACGACGTCGTACATCCTCGTCGAGCCGAAGTCGGATGCGGACATCGCACACATCAAGGCGGTCGTCCACTCGCTCGGCTACCTCGCGTATACCCGCGACGAATTCATCGCGCAGATCTCCCGCTTCTACAAATACAAGACGGGCCTCGGCACCAACATCATGCTGATGACGATCATCAGCTTCATCATCGGGCTGTCGATTTCCGGGCAGACCTTCTACGCGTTCATCCTCGAGAACCTGGACAAATTCGGCGCGCTGAAGGCGATCGGCGCGAAGAGCCACGAGCTCGTCGCGATGATCCTGTTCCAGGCGACCTTCACCGCGCTCACCGGCTACGGGATCGGTGTCGGCCTGTGCGTGCTGCTGATCAGTCTCGCGAAGCTGCGGATCCCCGACTATGCGGCGCTCGTCACGTACGGCAACCTCGCGCTCGCGTTCGGCATGGTGGTCGTGATCGCGACGATCTCGAGCTATCTCGGCGTGCGGCGCGTGCTGCGCATCGAGCCGTTCGACATCTTCCGGGGCTGACGATGGCAGGCATCGCGATCGACGCGCGCGGCGTCAGCAAGTGGTTCGGCGAAGGCGACGCCCGCACGCAGGCACTGCGCGAGGTGTCGATGCAGGCGCGCTTCGGCGAAATGCTGCTGATCGTCGGGCCGTCCGGCAGCGGCAAGACGACACTGCTCAGCGTGATCTCCGGGATCCTGCGGCCGGAAGGCGGCTCGGTATCGATCGACGGGGTCGACCTGTGGACGCAGCCGAACGACGCGATCGCCGATTTTCGGCTGAACCGGATCGGCTTCGTGTTCCAGGACTATCACCTGTTTCCGAAGCTCACGACGGCGGAGAACGTCGCGATCCCGCTGATCCTGAAACGTCGGCCGTGGGACGACGCGATGAAGGAAGCGCTCGTCTACCTCGACGTGGTCGGGCTGAAAAACCGCGCGCAGCTGCCGCCCGTCAAGCTGTCCGGCGGCGAGCAGCAACGCGTCGCGATCGCACGCGCGATCGTCAGCCAGCCCGACCTGCTGATTCTCGACGAGCCGACCGCATCGCTCGACGGCGACACCGGGCGCATGATCATCGACTTCGTCAAGCACAAGGTGCTGAACGACACGCGCTGCATCGTGATCGTCACGCACGACGCGCGGATCTTCGAGTACGCGGATCGCATCCTGCGGATGGAAGACGGCAGGCTGAACGGCATCGACCGCGGAGGCGCGCGATGAAGCACAAGTTCGTGTTCGCGGCCGCCCTGCTCGGCTTTCTCGCGAGCGTCACCGCCGCCTGGCTGTACAGCCGCCAGGAACCGCCGCAGCCGCCGGTATTCAAGCCGGCCGCGAACCCGTATGCGCGCGGCGTCTACGCGAACGGCATCGTCGAAAGCGAGCAGCCCGCGGGCGCGAACGTGAACGTGTATCCGGACGTATCGGGCGCCGTGACACGCGTGATGGTGCATGACGGCGACCCGGTGAAGGCCGGCGATCCGCTGCTGACGATCGACGACTCGGTGCAGCGTGCGACCGCCGCGCAGCTCGCCGCGCAGGCCGCCGCGGCCGCCGCGCTGCTCGACGAACTGAAGGCGCAGCCGCGCCGCGAGGTGCTCGACGTCGCCAGCGCGCAGGCGGCGGCCGCCCAGGCCAGCCTCAAGCTCGCGCAGGACCAGTACGACAAGCAGCGCCATGCATACGACATCGATCCGAAAGCCGTCAGCCGCGACGCGCTCGACACCGCTGCGAACGGCGTGCGCGTCGCCGCCGCGAACCTCGATGTCGTCACGCGTCAGTTTCGACTGACGAAAGCCGGTGCCTGGCGCTACGACGTGCTCAACCAGGAAGCGCAGGTGGTCGCGCTGCGGCGCGCCGCGGATGCGGCCGCCGCGCTGCTCGCGCGCTACACGCTGCGCGCGCCGGCCGACGGGATGGTGCTCGCGATGAACGCGGCGGTCGGCTCCTACCTGACGTCGCAAGGGCTATACGACACCTACGCGCAGGGCAATTCGCCGGTCGTCGTGCTCGGCACGCCGAGCGACCGCCTGCAGGTGCGTTGTTATATCGACGAGATCCTGATCCACCAGTTGCCCGACCTGCACGCGCTGAAGGCGCACATGTTCGTGCGCGGCACGTCGGTCGAGGCCGATCTCCAGTTCGTGCGCGTCCAGCCGTACGTGACGCCGAAGATCGAACTGTCCGACCAGCGCACCGAACGCGTCGACGTGCGCGTGCTGCCGATCATCTTCCGTATCGTGCCGAACAAGGATGTCCGGCTGTTTCCCGGGCAGATCGTCGATGTCTACGTGGCCGGCAAATAACCGGGCGCGGCGCGCGACGGGCACGCTCGCCGTCGCGGCGCTGCTGGCCGGATGCACGGTCGGGCCGACCTTCGTGCCCCCGCCCGCCCCGCGCGTGGCGCGGTTCATGCCGCCCGACGACGCAGCCGCTGCGGCCGGCACCTGGGCCGGCGGCGGCCAGACGCAGGCGCTGTCGGCCGGCGAACCGCTCACGCGCGACTGGTGGACGCGCTTCGGCAGCCGCGCGATCGATTCGGCCGTCGACGAAGCACTGACCGGCAGCCCGACGCTCGCGGGCGCGCAGGCGACGCTGCGGCGCAGCGAGCACGCGCTGCGGGCCGGCGAAGGGATCTTTTTCCCGCAGGCGGACGCGCAGGCCGGCGCGTCGCGCCAACGTTATGCGCCGCTGCGCACCGGCCAGGCGCTGCCGGCGACGATCTTCAACCTGTACACGCTGTCCGCGACGGTCAGCTACACGCTCGACCTGTGGGGCGGCGAACGGCGCCAGGTCGAGGCGCTGGCCGCCGATGTCGATGCGCAGCGCCAGGCGCTCGCCGGCGCGTACCTGATGCTGACGGCGAACGTCGTCAATACGATGATCGCGCGTGCCGCGTATCGCGACGAGGCTGCCGCGACGCGCGAAATGATCGGCTTGTTCGACGAGCAGATTCGCCTCACGCGCGCGCAGGTGACGGCGGGCACGACCGCCTATGTCGCGGTGCTGACGCTGGAAGCGCAGCGGGCGTCGCTCGAGGCGACGCTGCCCGCGCTCGAACAGAAGCGCGGCCAGGCCGACGACTTGCTCGCGCTGCTGGCGGGCCGCTACCCTGCCGACGGGGCGGCACCCGACGTGTCGCTCGACGCGATCGCGCTGCCCGAGAACCTGCCGGACACGGCGCCGTCGTCGCTGGTGCGGCGGCGGCCGGACATCCTGCAGGCGCAAGCGCAATTGCATGTCGCCAGCGCGCAGGTCGGCGTGGCGACGGCGGCGCAGTACCCGAGCATCACGCTGTCTGCGTCGAGCGGATTCGACAGCGTCGTCGCCGGCCGCTTGTTCGCTCCGGCCGGACGCGTGTGGAGCGTCGGCGCGGGGCTCACCGCGCCGCTGTTTCATGGCGGGACGCTGTTGAACCAGCGGCGCGCCGCACAGGACGCGTATGACGAAGCGGACGCCGCGTATCGGCAGGTCGTGCTGTCGGCGTTTTCGCAGGTCGCCGACACGCTGCGTGCGCTGGCGAACGATGCGGCGGCGCTCGATGCGCAGACGCGCGCGATGGCGGCGGCTCGCGACGCACTGACGCTCACGCAGGCCGGCTACGACGGCGGCATCACCGGCTACATCCCGCTGCTCGTCGCCGACACGCAATACCATCAGGCGCGCCTCGCGTGGCTGCAGGCCGTGGCGCAGCGGCTGCAGGATACGGTCGCGTTCTACGTCGCGCTCGGCGGTGGCTGGGGGGAAGCCGGCTGACGCAGCACGGCGGCGGTTCAGCCCGCGGGCGCCGCGACGTCGGGCCGGCGCCATGGCGGCAGTTCGGCCCAGCCGAGCGGCGCGTATACGGTGCCACCGGCCGCCTCGATCCGCTCGACGAACGCGCCGAGCGTGATCCAGCCCGGCACGACGAGCGTCGTGCCGTCGACGAAATCCTCGCTGCGCAGCCAGGGCGCGGCCCCGCGGTTGATCTGCTCGACGCTGCATGCATGCGCATGCAGCCCCGTCTCGGGCGCCAGCAGGCGCGGTGCGTCGAACGCGACCCGCAGCAGCTGGTTGCGCGAATCGCTGTAAGGCGGTTTCGCAAAGTCCTGATACGGTACGTCCGCCCAGCCTTCGCCGCATTGCTCGTCAAGCGGCAGGCAGGTGAACCACGCCCACGGGCGGCGGACGAAGCACAGCCGGTAGCCGGCCCGCGCGCCGTCCAGATTCGCGATCAGCGTCATGATGGGTTTCGTCCTGAAAATCTCGTCGTACCGACACGCATCTCACCTCGCGCGAGGCGGGAGCCCGGATTGCCGGGCCGCGGCGCCGTCATCGCGGATGCAACCACTATCGTACCGACGTCGGGCACGCACGTTGACCGGCATCAAGCCCGCGAAACGGAACGCCCCGCGCGCCGGCCGGCCGCTCGCCGCCGTTCGTCCGTCGAATCGCCACCGTCGCGCACGCGGATACGGCAATCCCTGACTTCCATCAACGCGATTGCCTGCACACGCGATGTAATCGGAACACCGAACGACACAACTCCCGGCGAGGCAAGCCATGAAGCTGACATTTCTCGGTGCGACCGAAACCGTGACCGGATCGAAGTATCTGGTCGAGCATCGCGACCGGCGCATCCTGGTCGATTGCGGCCTGTTCCAGGGCACGAAGAACCTGCGGCTGCGCAACTGGAACCCGCTGCCGATCGCGCCCGACACGCTGGATGCGGTGGTCCTCACGCATGCGCACCTCGACCACACCGGCTACCTGCCGGTGCTCGCGCGCGACGGGTTTCGCGGCCCGGTGTACTGCACGCAGGCCACGGCCGAACTCTGCGACATCATGCTGCGCGACAGCGCGCGGTTGCAGGAGGAAGAAGCCGATTTCGCGAACCGGCACGGCTATTCGAAGCACCACCCGGCCCAGCCGCTCTACACGACCGACGACGCGCAACGCGCGCTGCACCTGATGAAACCAGCCGCATTCGACGAATGCGTCTCACTGGGCGGCAGCCTGTCGTTCCGGCTGCTGCCGGCCGGTCACATCCTCGGCGCGGCCAGCGTCGTCATGCACTGGGATCACAAGGTACTGGCGTTCTCCGGCGATCTCGGCCGCTATCACGACCCGATCATGCAGCCGCCGACGCCGCCGGCGCATGCGGATTACCTGGTCGTCGAATCGACGTACGGCGACCGGCTGCATCCGGCATCGGACCCCGAGACCGAGCTGGCGGAGCTGTTCGAAAACACCTTCTCGCGCGGCGGCGTGGTGGTGATCCCGTGCTTCACCGTCGGCCGCGCGCAGGAGATCCTGCACTACATCGCGCGCCTGAAGGCGGCCGGCCGCATGGCGCGCGTGCCGGTGTTTCTCGACAGCCCGATGGCGACGGACGTGACGGAGATCTATCGCCACCACGTCCTCGAGCACCGGCTGACCTTGTCGGAAGCGAACGCGCTCGGCCACGCGGCGACGATGATCCGCACGGTCGATCAGTCGAAGGCGATCGCCAGCCACCAGGGGCCGATGGTCATCATTGCGGGAAGCGGCATGGCGACGGGCGGACGCGTGCTGCATCACCTGACCCGCTATGCGCCCGATCCGCGCAACACGATCGCGCTGGTGGGCTACCAGGCCGCGGGCACGCGCGGCGCGGCGCTGGCGGCTCATGAGCCGACGCTGAAGATTCACGGGGAGTACGTGCGCGTGCGTGCGCGGGTCGAGTCGATCTCGTCGCTGTCCGCGCATGCCGACTACGAGGAAATCCTGCGGTGGCTCGGCACGATGCAGCGTGCGCCGTTCCGGACCTTCGTCACGCACGGCGAGCCGGCGGCGGCCGATGCGTTGCGGCGGCGCATCGCCGAAACCCTGCACTGGCCGTGCGAGGTGCCGACCTACGGGCAGACTGTCGATCTCGACGAAGCCGAGCGCGACGACACGCGCGAACCGGCGGCGCAGTCATCCTGACGGCAACGCGCGGCGCACGAACGCCGCACGTGTCCCGTCATCCGTCGCGACGGGCGCCCGCTCCCGCCGCGCCGCGCGCCGCCATCACGCCACTTCGATGATGACCTTCAGCGCATGCGTTTCCGCGGCGCGGCCGAACGTGTCGTACGCGCGCTCGATGTCGTCGAGCGAAAAACGGTGCGTGATCAGACGCTTCGGATCGAGCCGCCCCGCGCGCACGGTCTTCAGCAGCATCGGCGTGCTGACCGTATCGACGAGCCGGGTCGTGATCGCGATGTTGCGATCCCACAGCTTCTCGAGATGCAGGTCGGCCTTCACGCCGTGCACGCCGACGTTCGCGACGACGCCGCCCGGCGCGACGAGCGACGTGCACATCTCGAACGTCGCCGGAATCCCGACCGCCTCGATCGCGCAATCGACGCCGACGCCGTCGGTCAGCTTCATCACGTCCGCGACAGGGTCGCCACTGGCGCCGTCGAAGCAGTCGGTCGCGCCGAAGCGCCGCGCGACGTCGAGCCGGTTGCGGTCCGGGTCGATCATGATGATCTGCGCGGGCGAGTAAAACTGCGCGGTCAGCAACGCCGCCAGCCCGATCGGGCCCGCTCCGACGATCGCGACCGTACAGCCCGGCTGCACCTTGCCGTTCAGCACGCCGCATTCGAATCCGGTGGGCAGGATATCGGACAGCATCACGAGCGCATCCTCGTCCGCGCCGGGCGGAAGCCGGTACAGGCTCGTCGGTGCGTGCGGAATGCGCACGTACTCGGCCTGCGTGCCGTCGATCCGGTTGCCGAGGATCCAGCCGCCCGTCGTGCAATGCGAGTACAGGCCACGCCGGCAGTATTCACACCGGCCGCACGACGTGATGCACGAGATCAGCACGTGATCGCCCGGCTGCAGCGTGTCGACCGCCGCGCCGACCTGCTCGATGATCCCCACGCCCTCGTGGCCGAGCACGCGGCCGGGCTCGCACGACGGCACATCGCCCTTCAGGATGTGCAGGTCGGTACCGCAGATCGTCGTGCGCGTCACGCGGACGATCGCGTCGGTCGGCGCCTGCAGTTCGGGCATCGGCCGCCGTTCGAGCGCCTTGCGCCGAGGCCCCTGGTATACGAGTGCTTTCATTGCGTTATCTCCGTCGAAAGGGATGTTCCTGCGTTGCTCAAGCCCGGCGTGCGCGCTGCGGGCCGGCGTCGCGTGCGTCGCCTGGCGCAAGCGGTTCAAACGGTTCAAGCGGCGCATGGCCGGCGTGCGCCAGCAGCGCGGCCAATGCGCAGGAGGCGACCCGGACGGCGACGCTGTCGGCGCGGCTCGTCAGCACGATCGGCACGCGCGCGCCCACGACGACGCCCGCGCTGGCGGCGCCGCCCAGGTATTCGAGCTGCTTGGCGAGCATGTTGCCGGCCTCGATGTCGGGCACGACCAGGATGTCCGCGCGGCCCGCGACCGGCGAATCGATGCCCTTGTCGAGCGCGGCGCGCAGCGACACCGCGTTGTCGAACGCGAGCGGGCCGTCGACGATGGCGCCCGCGATCTGGCCGCGTTCGGCCATCTTGGCCAGCGCGGCCGCATCGAGCGTCGAGCGCATCGCCGGATTGACGGTCTCGACCGCGCACAGCACGGCGACTCGCGGGCACGCAACGCCCAGCGCGTGCGCGACGTCGATCGCGTTCTGCGTGATCGCCGCCTTCTGCGAGAGGTCCGGCGCGATGTTGATTGCCGCGTCGGTCAGCAGGAACGGGCGCGGATAGGCCGGCGTCTCGATCAGGAAGCAATGGGAGATGCGCTTGTCGGTGCGCAGGCCCGACCCCGCCGCGACGACCGCGCCCATCAGTTCGTCGGTGTGCAGGCTGCCCTTCATCAGCGCACCGACGCGGCCGGCCGCCGCGAGTTCGACGGCCCGGCTCGCCGCCGCATGGCTGTGCGGCACGTCCTCGATCGGCCAGCGGGCGAGATCGATGCCCGCTTCGGCCGCCGCGCGCTGCACCTTCGCGCGCGGCGCGACGATGAGCGGCGCGATCGACGCACCCAGCGGCGAATCGTGGAGCGCGGCGAGCGCGGTCAGGCTTGCCGCATCGCACGGATGGACGACGGCGACGGCAAGCGGCGGCATGCCCCGCGCACGCGCGATCAGCGCGGGCAATCCCCCGCCCGGCGGCGACAGCAGGCCCGGCAGGCAAACCCCGTCATTCGCGCGATCGAGGGCGCCGCCGGTCACGTTCTTCATGTTTCGAGCACGTAAGTGCCGGGCGCCGCCCCCAGGCCGGCGTCCGGCGTGCGGGCCGGCACGTCGACCGACGCGTGCGCGCGCAACCAGTCGCGCCAGCACGTCCACCACGACCCGTCGACGGCGCGCGTTTCGTTCACGAAGTCGTAGCGGCTGCGGTAAGGCGCGCCCGGTTCGCGGCTCGCGCAGCGATAGTGGCGGCCCGGATGGCCGGGTTCCGACACGATGCCTGCGTTATGGCCGCCCGAGGTCAGCACGAAAGTCAGCGCGTTGTGCGTGAGCAGGTGGAGCTTGTAGACGGAGCGCCACGGCGACACGTGATCGCGCTCGGTCCCGACCACGAACATCGGCACGTCGATATCCGACAGCGCGACCGGCCGGCCGTCGACGCAGTAGCGGCCGGCCGCGAGGTCGTTGTGGAGGAACAGCCGCGTCAGGTATTCGGTGTGCATGCGGTACGGCATGCGCGTGCCGTCCGCGTTCCACGACATCAGGTCGTTCGGCTTCGTGCGCTTGCCGAGCAGGTACTCGCTCATCATGCGCGACCAGATCAGGTCGCGCGCATTCAGCAGCTCGAACGCGGCGGACATCTGCGAGCCGTCCAGGTAGCCTTGCCGCCACATCAGCGCGTCGAGCGCGGACAGTTCGCTCGCGTCGACGAACAGGCCGAGTTCGCCGGGTTCGCTGAAATCGGTCTGGGCCGCCAGCAGCGTGACGGAACGCAACGTGTCGTGCTGCCGCCCGTCGCGCGCGAGCGCCGCCGCGCCGATCGCCAGCAGCGTGCCGCCGAGGCAGTACCCGACCGCGTGGACGGCTTCGCCGCACCGCTCGCGAACGGTGTCGAGCGCGGCGAGGCAGCCGTCGCGCAGGTAATCGTCGAGGCCGAGATCGCGCGACTCCGCGCCCGGATTGCGCCACGAGATCGCGAACACGGTGTAGCCCGCGTCGACCAGGAAGCGGATCAGCGAATTGTGCGGCTGCAGGTCGAGGATGTAGTACTTCATGATCCACGACGGCACGATCAGGATCGGCTCGCGTGCGACGCCGGCCGTCGTCGGTTCGTACTGCAGCAATTCGCACAGCGCGTTGCGCCATACGACGCGGCCCGGCGTGATCGCGACGTCGTGCCCGGGCAGATAGGCCCGCGCCTCGCGCGGACGGGCGCCGCCGGCACGATCGATCAGCGCGCCGAGATCGTCGAGCCAGTGCCGCGCGCCGGCCGCGAGATTGGCGCCGCCGCTGCGTATCGTCGCGTCGAGCACGACCGGATTGGTCGCGATGAAATTGCCCGGCGAGCAGGCGTCGAGCCATTGCCGCGCGGCGAACCCGACGAGTGCCTCGTGATGCCGCCCGACGCCTCGCACGCCGTGCGTCGCATCGCGCCACCAGCGCTGGATCGACAGGAAGCCGTCGCGATACGCGCAAAACGGCCAGTTCGACCACGCCGGTGCGGCGAAACGCGGATCGGCCTGCCCGGCATGCACCGTCAGCCCGTCCTCGTCCGTGTCGTCGGGCGTGCGGTTCGCCGCCGGCAACGGACCGGCCGCGAGCCACGCCTGCCACGCCAGTTCGAAGCACTTTCCGGGCGACACGGCGAGATGCGCGCCCCAGTCGATCATGGCCAGCGCCAGCGACACGGGCGACAGGCCGAGTGTCATCGCGGCCAGGCTCGCCCGCGCCGCGCGATCCCATTGTTCGGCCGGCGACACGTCGGGCCGCGCGCCCGCGCACGGACGCGGGGCCTGCGCGAGCTCACCGGCGTCGGCAGCCGGACGGCGCGTGACCGGCACGCGGATGACGGAATCATTCATCGCATGTGCATGCCGCCGTTGACATCGAATTCCGCGCCGGTCGCGAATGCGCCCGCGTCCGAGCACAGCCACGCGACCAGCGCGGCGATCTCGTCGGGATTGCCGAGGCGCCCCAGCGGAATCTGCGGCAGGATCTTCGTGTCGAGCACGTCCTTCGGCACCGACTCGACCATCGCGGTCGCGAGGTAGCCGGGCGACACCGTGTTGACCGTCACGCCGTGTCGCGCGAGTTCGAGCGCGAGCGACTTCGTGAAACCGTGAATGCCCGCCTTGGCGGCCGCATAGTTGGCCTGCCCGTACGCGCCTCTCGAGCCGTTCACCGAGCCGACGTTGACGATGCGGCCGAAGCCGGCTTCGATCATGCCGGGCACGAACGGCTTCGTCATGTTGAACATGCTGTCGAGATTGGTGCGCAGCACCGCGTCCCACATGCTCTTGGTCATCTTCACGAAGCTGGCGTCGCGCGTGATGCCGGCGTTGTTGACGAGCACGTCGACATGCCCGAACTGCGCGAGCACGCGCGCCGCGCAGTGCTGGCACGAGTCGTAGTCGGCGACGTCGACCTCGAACCCATGGAAGGTGCGCCCTGCCTCGCGTTCGTGCGCCAGCCAGGTCGCGATATGGTCGTTGTGCTCCGTGTGCGACACGGCGACGGTCATGCCCGCGGCATGCAGGCGACGGCTGATCGCGGCGCCCAGGCCGCCCGTGCCGCCCGTCACGAATGCGACGCGATCAGCGCACATGATCGTGCTCCCGGGTCGCATTCGCGCCGGCCATGTCGGTCATGCCGCGTCCGAACGCCGCCATCCATTCGTGCCACGGCATGCTCGCCTCGTTGACCACGGCCAGCCGGCTCACGTCGGGCAGCCAGTCGGTCTGGCCGCGCGACAGCATGTCCGCGCCGTATTCGCGCAGCCAGGTGCGCCAGACACCCGCCCCCTCGTATTGCGTGCGCATGCCCCATTCGACGGTGTCCTGCCAGATCGTGGCGCTCGCGAGCGCGTAATCGCGCATCACGCGTTGTGCCGCCGCGCCGAACTCAGCCCATTCCCGCGTGTCCGCGAGCGCCTGCTGCAACTGCCGCGCCGCGTCGCGATCCCGCTCGATGCGCCGACCCGTCAGCGCATGCCATTCGTGCTGCCAGTCGCGATTCAGCGCGAACAGGCGCAGTGCGATGTCGCAGGCTGCCCGGCACGCGCCGTTCGGTGTCGTCAAAGCGTCGGTGGTCATCGTCTTCCCTCTGTCGATTCGGTCGAAGGGCCTGCACCCAGGCTGCCGCCGGGGTGCCCCCGGGTCTGCACCCATTTCGCGCCGCCTGCCCGGTACCGGCCGCGACCGCCTCACTGTGCGGCTGTGCGGCACGGCGGCCGTTGATCTGCGTCAAGCGCGCGGGAAGCCCGCTTCGTAGACTGAATTGCAATGGCGGATACACCGTCGATGGAGCGATCCAGATGAGCTACAAGAGCATGGTCGTGCATCTCGACACGAGCGTTCGCGCGCATTCGCGCCTCGAGCTTGCGTTGCGTCTCGCGCGGCGCTTCAAGGCGCACCTGACCGGGGTGTTCGCGATCTACACACCGGAGCCGACTTCGTTCTACGTGATGGCCGGTTCCGCCGATTACTTTCGCGAGCAGCGCGACCAGCGCGACGAACGTCTCGCCGCGCTCGAGCGGCTGTTTCATGCCGAAACGGCACGGGCCGGCGTATCGGCGGCCTGGATTCGCGCCGATGAGCGCGCCAACGTCGCGGTGCCGCGTCTCGCGCGTCTCGCGGATCTCGTGATCGCGGGCCAGAGCGATCCGAACGATCCCGAAACCTATATCGACGACCAGTTTCCGGAAACGCTCGTGATGTCGGCGGGGCGTCCGGTGCTGTTCGTGCCGTATGCCGGGGAATTCCCGTCGATCGGCGAACGCGCGCTGGTGGCGTGGGACGGCAGCCGCGAGGCCACGCGCGCCGCGCACGACGCGCTGCCGTTTCTCGAGCACGCGAAACGCACGACGGTCGTCGCGGTGGTCGCCGGCGATTCGGAAGCGGCGACCACTCGCGTTCCGGCCGCGGATGCCGCGCTGATGCTTGCGCGCCACGCGCCGGACGTCAACGTGCTCGACATCGATAGCGGCGCCGGCGGGTCCGTCGGCGACACGCTGCTGTCGCGCGCGTACGAAACGGGCAGCGATCTGCTCGTGATGGGCGCGTACGGCCATCCGCGCTGGCACGAACTGCTGATGGGCGGCGCCACACGCACCGTGCTGGCGTCGATGACGCTGCCGGTACTGATGTCGCACTGAGCCGAGCGCGCCGATGCGTACGCTCGCGCTGCTCGTCGTCAATACCGGTTCGTCGAGCGTCAAGTTCGCGGTGTTCGCGTATCCGCCGCACGACGATCCCGCGCGCCGGCCGCTGCACGAAGGCGAAGCGGTCGATACCGGCAACGGCATGTCGATCCGCTTCGACGCCGAGCCGGCGCGCGTATTGCCGGCGGCGCCGGGCGACCCCTATCGCGCCGTCCTGTCGCAGATCGCGCTGTGGATCCGCGAGCAACTGCCGCATGTCGCGCTGGGCGCCGTCGCGCACCGGGTCGTGCACGGCGGCGCGCGTTACCAGGAACCGGTGCGGATCGACGACGCGGTTCTGAATGCATTGCGGACGCTGACACCGCTCGCGCCGCTGCACCAGCCGCACAGCCTGGACGCGATCGACGTCCTGCGCGCTGCGTTTCCGACGATTCCGCAGGTCGCCGTATTCGATACCGCGTTTCATCGCACGCTGCCGCGCACCGAGCAGTTGCTGCCGCTGCCCCACGTGTGGTTCGACAAGGGCGTGCGCCGCTATGGTTTTCACGGACTGTCATACGAATACCTGGCCGTCGCGCTCGACGAATCGTTCGGCGCGCGGGCGCGGGGCCGCGTGATCGCCGCGCACCTCGGCAGCGGCGCGAGCCTGTGCGCGCTGCGCGAGCTGCGCAGCGTCGCGACGACGATGGGCTTTTCGGCGCTCGACGGCCTGATGATGAGTACCCGGTGCGGGACGCTCGATCCCGGCGTCGTGCTGCACCTGCTCGACGTCGAGCACCTGTCGCGCGACGCGCTCGGCCGGATCCTGTATCACGAGTCGGGGCTCAAGGGCGTCTCGGGTGCGTCCGGCGATCCGCGCGTGCTCCTCGCCCGCGAGGCGGACGGCGACACGCCGGCGCGCGAGGCGCTGGCGCTGTACGTCCACCGCATCGTGCGCGAAGCCGGGGCGCTGGCCGCCGTGCTCGGCGGCCTCGACATGCTCGTGTTCACGGCCGGCATCGGCGAACATTCGGCCGCATTGCGCCAGCGGATCTGCGCATCGCTCGGCTGGCTCGGCGTCGACATCGATGCTTCGGCCAACGCCGCCCATGCGCGGGTGATCTCGTCGGCGGCAAGCGCGGTGACGGTCGTCGTCGAGCCGACCAACGAAGCGTGGATCGCGGCACGCGATGCGGTGCGGCTGCTGCGAAGCGACGGCGCCGCTTGATCCAGATCAGCGCGATCGACGCGCGTGCGACGATGATGAAATCGTTGACACGCGTTCAGAGGGAACCGCCATGTACTCGAACATCCTGGTCGCGCTCGACGGCAGCGAAACGTCGTCCCGCGCGCTCGACGCCGCACTGACGCTTGCGTCGGAATCGGGCGCGCGGCTCACGCCCGTCTACGTCGTCGATTTCCTGGTGCCGGCCTACGACATGTACGGCTACGATCCGTCGATCCTGATCGACGCGTTCCGCGAGGAAGGGCTGCGTGTCACCGACGACGCGGCGAAGCGCATGGCTGCGCGCGGCGTCACCGGCACGCCGCGGATCGCCAATGTCGAGCCGGCCGGCGAAGACGTCGCGCAGCGGATCCTGATCGTCGCGAAGGAAGCCGGCGCCGACCTGATCGTGATGGGCACCCACGGCCGGCGCGGCTTCAGCCGCCTCGTCCTGGGCAGCGTCGCCGAGCGCGTGCTGCGCTACGCCGCGTGCCCCGTTCTGATGATTCCGGCAAGTTGCGCGCCGGCACCCGCCGCGGCGCCTGCCGCTGCATCGACCGAAAAGGAGCCGTCATGAGCTACAAGACCCTGCTCGTCCATCTCGACGATAGCGATCGTTGCGCGACGCGCGTCGAACTGGCACTCGAACTCGCGGGACGCTGGAACGCGCACCTGATCGGCCTCTACGTGGTCTGCCAGGATCTCTTCGAACCGTTGCGGCGGCCCGACGAGCCGCTCAAGCTCGCGGTATACGAGCGCCTGTGCGAACAGCGGCGCAAGGACGCGGAGGAGAAATTCCTCGAAACCGCCGAGCGCGCGGGGCGCAGCGTCGAATGGCAGGCGCCCGCCGGCGCCGCGACCGACGCCGCGATCCTGCATGCGCGTCATGCCGACCTGCTCGTGCTCGGCCAGGAGGATCCCGACGACCGCCTGACGTACGTCGCGCGCCATTTCATCGAGGACGTCGTGATGGGCAGCGGCCGTCCGGCGCTCGTCGTGCCGTACGCGGGCGACGTGCGCACGCTCGGCGAGAACGTGCTGATCGGCTGGGACGGCGGGCGCGAAGCCGCGCGCGCGATGGCCGACGCGCTGCCGCTGCTCGCGCGTGCACGCTTCGTCAACGTCGAAACGGTCAGCCACGGGCAACCCGATCCGGACAAGACGCCGGCAGGCGTGGACGTCGCCGCGTACCTGGAGCGCCACGGCATCCGCGCATCGTTCTCGACGACGGCACGCCCAGGCACGGTCGGCGTCGGCGCGACGCTGCTGAACCGGGCCACCGACCTTCACGCGGACCTGATCGTGATGGGCCTGTACAGCCATACCCGGATGCACGAGCGGGTACTCGGCGGCGCGACGCGCACGATCCTCGAAACCATGACGGTGCCGGTGCTGCTGTCGCACTGAGCATGAACGCGAACGGGGCGGCCTCGGTCGGCCGCCCCGTCTTCCTGGCCGGTCACGCCGCGCCCGGATCGTCGCGGACCAGCAGCACAGGCCGGTCCGCGGTGCGTAGCAGCGACTCGGCGACGCTGCCGAGCAACGCCCTGCGAACACCGCGCCGGCCGTGGGTGCCCATCACGATCAGGTCGGCATCGCAGTCGGCGGCCGCGCGCGCCAGCACCGACGGCACGCTCTCGCCGCACGCGTCGATCGTTTGCGCGGTGCCGCGCACCCCGCACAGCCGGAATGCGGTTTCGGCATCGGCGACCGCCACCGCTGCGCGGTCTGCATCTACCCCGCCCGGGGCGATCCGATCGACATAAGCGCTGCCGATAGTCGTCAGCGGCGGCGTATCCGACACGACGCACACGGCGACCACGAGGCCGCCCGACGCGCGGGCGAGCGTTATCGCCTCGTCGAGCGCGAGCCGCGCACCGCGACTGTCGTCGAGCGCGGCGAAGATCCGTTCATACATGGCGCCTCCCGGTTTCTCCATCCCGTTCCGGCCGGATCGGGATCTTCAGTCTGGGCCCGCCGCAGCCCGGCCCGTTGACACCGATCAAGCGGGCCTCGCGCCAGGCACGGCGGCCCGGTGCATGTGCGTCGATTGGCGAACACCTGCAAAACGCGCACAATTCCATTCAACGTCCACAACGGCGGATCGACGCACGCACGCGCATTTGCCGGAACGGCGTCCGGATATCGAAGGCGGTCATCATGACCGCGGCCAGACGCCGGACGATCGGGATGTTCGAATCGGGGCAGGGTCAACGATCGCCGCCGCGCAGCCGTTCCACGCGATCCGGCAAGGGGCATGTCGCATGATCAGGGTACTCATCGCCGACGACCACGCGCTTGTCCGGGACGGCCTGCGGCACATCCTGCAGAACGGCAACGGTTTCGAGGTCGCGGGCGAGGCGTGCGACAGCGCTTCGACCGTTGCGCTGGTCCGCGGCACCCCTGCACACGTGCTGGTGCTCGATCTGTCGATGCCCGGCCGCAACGGCATCGAACTGATCCGGCAGATCAAGGACGAACAGCCGGCCCTGCATATCCTCGTGCTGACGATGCATGCCGAACAGCAATATGCGGTGCGTGCGTTCCGCGCCGGCGCGTCCGGCTACATAACCAAGGAAAGCGCGAGCGCGGAGCTGGTGGCCGCGCTGACCAAGATCGCATCCGGCGGCGTCTACGTCAGCCTCGCGATGGCGGAGCAGTTCGCGCAAAGCCTCAACGAGCCGGCGGAACTGCAGCCGCACCAGCGCTTGTCCGATCGCGAGTTCGACGTGTTCCGGCGCATGACCTGCGGCGAATCGATCTCCGAAATCGCGCAGGCGCTGTGCGTCAGCGTCAAGACCGTGAGCACCTACAAGACTCGCATCCTCGAGAAAATGCAGATGCCGAACGATGCGGCGCTCGTGCGTTACGCCGTACGCCACAAGCTGTTCGACGACACGGACGAACTCTGAGCGCGACAAGCTGCCGCACGTTTGTAGGAATTGCCCTACAGCCCTTCTTCAACGCCTACTTAATCTTCCATTTCCGCTGATTTCATTCGCGCGTCCGGCTGTCCATACTCCCGGTCAAGAAAAACAAACACGCGTGCCTCCCGGCGCGGCCGGCGGCGCAGTCCTGCATCGACTGCATCGTCGTCCCGCACCCCGATGCGGCACGTCCTTGATGAAGGCGGCGGAATTTCACGCCGCCCGTAGCGGCCAGCGCAACCGTGCCCACGCGATTCGCCGCCGCCCAACAAACCGGAGCAGATCATGCAGAGCCATGCCGAAGTATCGATGCCGCCGCAGTCGCGCCCCTTTATTCCGTTGCACCCCGTCGAGCGGTCGGACCAGCCGAAGCGCGCGTCGTCCCGTTGTTCGTCGTGCGCGCTGCGCGCCGTTTGCCTGCCACAGGAGCTGACCCCCGACGATTTCGTGCGGGTCGACGCGATGATCTGCACGACGCGTCACATCAAGCGTGGCGACACCCTGTATCGGGCCGGCGATACGTTCAACAGCATCTACGCGGTGAGAACCGGATCGTTCAAGACCGTCGTCATGCATCGCGACGGCGACGAGCAGGTAACCGGCTTCCAGATCGTCGGCGAATCGCTCGGGCTGGACGGCGTGCACACCGGCCATCACAACGGCGATGCGATCGCGCTCGAAGACAGCACCGTCTGCATCATTCCGTTCGGCCAGCTCGAACAGATCTGCCGCGAAGTACGGACGATGCAGCACCACGTCTACCAGATGATGAGCGGCGAGATCGTTCGCGAGTCCGCGCTGATGCTGCTGCTCGGTACGATGAGCGCGGAACAGCGCGTGGCCGCGTTCCTGCTGAATCTCTCCACGCGTTTCAAGGCGCGCGGTTACTCGGCCGCGGAGTTCGTGCTGCGGATGACCCGCGACGAGATCGGCGAGTATCTCGGCATGAAACTCGAGACGGTCAGCCGCATGCTGTCGAAGTTCCAGCAGAAAGGGCTCGTCGCGGCGCAGGGCAAGCAGATCCGCATCGTCGATTCGGAAGGGCTCGCGCGCATCTGACGCCGCGGCTGAACCGCTCGCACGTCGCGCGGTTCAGCCGCGTGTGTCGAGCACGGCGGCACCCGACAGATGCCCCGTGCGCAGGTCCGAGAGCGCGCGGTTCGCGTCGGTCAGCGCATAGCGCGTTGCTTCGACCCGCAGCGGCGTCGTGTCGGCGATCCGCATGAACGCGACGGCGTCCGCGCGCGTCAGGTTGGCCACCGATGCGATGCGGCGCTCGCCCCACAGCCACGCGTACGGAAAAGCCGGGATGTCGCTCATGTGAATGCCGCCGCACACGACGATCCCGCCCTTGTCGACTGCGCGCAGCGCCGCCGGCACCAGTGCGCCGACCGGCGCGAAAATCAGCGCGGCGTCGAGCGTCTCGGGCGGCGATTCGTCGCTGCCGCCCGCCCATGCCGCCCCCAGCGACAGCGCAAGCTGCTGCGCGGCGGTATCGCCGGATTTCGTCAGCGCGAACACCCGGCGTCCTTCATGGTGTGCGATCTGCGCGACGAGATGCGCTGCCGCGCCGAACCCGTAGATCCCGATTCGCCGTGCGTCGCCGGCCATGCGCAACGTACGGTAGCCGATCAGCCCGGCGCAAAGCAGCGGTGCGGCCTCCTGGTCGGAGTAGCGCTGCGGCAGATGCACGCAATAACGGTGGTCCGCGACGGTGTGCTCGGCATAACCGCCGTCGATCGTATAGCCGGTGAAACCGGGGCTGTCGCACAGATTCTCCCGCCCGGCGGCGCAATACGCGCAATGCCCGCAGGTCCGGCCGAGCCACGGCACGCCAACCCGGTCGCCGACCGCGAAACCCGTCACGCCCGCGCCCAGCGAGCGCACCGTCCCGACGATTTCATGCCCCGGAATCAGCGGCAGCTTCGGATGCGCGAGATCACCGTCGACGACGTGGAGATCGGTACGGCATACGCCGCATGCATGCACGTCGATCAGCAGCTGGCCCGCCGCGGGCCGCGGGTCCGGCACGTGTGCCTCGCGCAACTCCGGCGTCGTACCGTCGAACATCATTGCAAGCATCTGGATCTCCCCCGCGCGATCGGCCTCGCGCGCTTCGCCTGCTCCAAGCGTAGACGCATGGAACCGCGTCCGTACGACTCGGTAACGCGGCCTTGACGTGGGTCAACGGCCGCCGGCCGGTTGCTGACAGGATGAAATGGCGTTCCGCCGCTGGCCGGCTCCCTGGAGAATGCCGAATGACATCCGTTACCCCCGTTGCTGCAAGCCCCCGTCTCGACGATCGACTGCGGTCGCTGCTGGGCTACGCGGTGCTGGCGCCGTCAAGCCACAATTCCCAGCCGTGGCGGTTCATCGTCGACGGCACGACGATTGCTGTCTGCGCGGACCGGGTTCGCGCGCTGCCCGTGGTCGATCCGTACGATCGCGAACTGATCATCAGTTGCGGCGCGGCGCTGCTCAACCTCCGCGTCGCGCTCGATCATGCCGGGATCGCGCATACGATCAGCGCGTTCCCGTCCGACATCGATCCCGACGTCCTGGCGCTCGTGCGCGTGTGCGACGACGGCTACACCGATGCGGAACTGGCTACGCTGTTCGCCGCGATCCCCGAGCGCGTCACGACGCGCACCCCGTTCGAATCCGAACCCGTTCCGGACGCGCTCCAGCACGCGCTGATCGCGGCGGGCGCCGCGGAAGGCGCGGACGTGGCCTGTGCCGACTCGATCGCGCGGCGCGCCCGGGTGGCCGAGGTGATCGCCGACGCGGATCGCCAGCAGTTTGCCGACCCGCGGTTCCGGCGCGAACTGGCGAGCTGGATCGATCCGCGCCGGCACGTCGACGGCATGCCCGCCTTCGCGGCCGGCGTGCCGGCGCTGCTGGATTTCGCGGCGCCGATCGTGACGACCGCGGTGCGCACGTTCGATCTCGGCCACGGCCTGGCAGCGCTGCACCACCAGCTCGTCGGTGCGTCGCCGCTGATCGTCTGCATCGCAACGGCCCGCGACGATCGCGAGGCCTGGCTCGCCGCCGGGCAAGCGCTCGAGCGCATGCTGCTGGTCGCGACGCGTGCGGGCTACACGGCGTCGTACCTGAACCAGCCGATCGAGACGGCCGGGTTGCGCGCGCAGCTGTGCGACATGCTCGCGCTGCGCGGGCATCCGCAACTGCTGCTGCGCATCGGGCGCGGCCCGCATGTGCCGCATTCGCCGCGCCGACCGCTCGATGAAGTGATTTCCTGATCGCGCCGCGCCCGCTTTCGTCCTGACGAGGAAAAGACCATGAACGTCACGCGCCTACTCGCCGCCTGCATGCTCGCCGCGACGGCCGGCATCGCGGCCGCCCAGACGGCGGTGCCCGAACCGACCGCGCTCGTCGATGCGCAGCACTGCATGTTTTGCCATACATCCGACATGCCGTTCCTTGCGCCATCGTTCCACCAGATCGCGGAACGCTACCGGGGCGTGCCGCACGCCCAGGAGCAACTCGAAATCAAGCTGCGCCACGGCGGCCGCGCGCATTGGGGCGATACGCCGATGCCGTCCGCCGCCGAGCGCGGCGGCCCGCTATCGCGTGACGACGCCCGTCAACTGGTGCAATGGGTCCTGAGTCAGTAACCGGCCTTGTCAGCCACCCTCTCCACCATGAGCGTAGTCAAACCGACCGCCGTCAGAGCCCGGCAACGTCGCGCGCGACCCTCGCGCGCCCTTTCACGGCCGCTGCGGCGCCGGGCCGAGACCGCGAACTGCATACAGGCCGATGAAGACACGACGCTCCTGAAGCGCCCCGGCATGCGAGGCATCCGGCTGCAACTCGACTACTGGAAAGCCGAGGAGCGCCTGCAACAGGAACGCATCGGTCACGCCATCGTGATCTACGGCAGCACGCGCATCGTCGCGCCCGCCGAAGCCAATGCGCGGCTGCGCGAAGCGAGCCGCGCGCTGGCGGAGCGGCCGCACGACGCTCGCCGGCGCCGCGCCGTCGCGGTCGCGAGTCGTCTGGTCAAATACAGCGTCTACTATCGCGTTGCGCGCGAATTCGGGCGCATCGTCGGCCGTGCCGACCGGCGCGCCCGCACGGCAAGGCTCGCCGTGATCACCGGCGGCGGCCCGGGAATCATGGAGGCCGCCAATCGAGGCGCATACGAAAGGGGCGCACCGAGCATCGGCTTGAACATCGAACTTCCGCGCGAACAGGCGCCCAATCCCTACCTCACGCCGGCCCTGTGCTTCCGTTTTCACTATTTCGCGATCCGCAAGCTGCATCTGCTCGAGCGCGCGAAAGCCGCCGTGTTCTTCCCGGGCGGGTACGGCACTTGCGACGAGTTGTTCGAGGTGCTGACGCTGCTGCAAACCCGGAAGATCGCACCGCTTCCGGTCATACTCGTCGGCGAAGCATACTGGCGCCGCGTCGTCGATTTCGCCTTTCTCGCGGACGACGGGATGATCGATCGCAGCGATCTCGACTTGTTCGTCTATTGCGAATCCGCACCGGACATCTGGCACGCAATCGGCTGCTGGTATGCGCAGCGGCGATCGCAGCCGCCACGGCGCGTGACTTCCCGGGCGAACCGCGCGATGTAGGAATCGGCCGATTTCATTTGCCCATTTCCTACACGCGGTTCGGGGCCGCCTGATTGAATCCCGCAAGAGCGAGACCGATACTGAATGCATGACGACCGCTTGTACGGCACACCGATTCCCGGTCGTTCGTTCAGGAGAGCCGTCATGCCACATGCGATGTCTTGTTTCGAACCGGGAAGCCGGGCAGCCGGCCGCACCGGCACCTCCAGGTCCGCCGCGTCCGCCGCGCCCACCGCGCAGGGACGCGCGGTACCCGATAGGCAGGCGCTCCTCGCACTTGCGCGCGAAGCCGGCATGATGGTCATGCTCGACGCCCAGATCGGGCGCGAACGCTACGAAAGCGTGACAGGATCGCTTGCCGCGCTGGCCCGCTTCGCGCAGGCGCTGCAGCTTTCGGTGCTCGACGCGGCGTGATGTCGAGCGCCGTCGTGTCGCGGCGCCGGTATCCGGTCAGGCGGCCGCGGCCCCGTCATTCGGCGCGATGGCGCTTCCCGCTCCGGCATGTCGCGCGCCTGTTACGGTCCGGCGGCATCCCGTCGAATCCACGCTTGCCGGAGCAAGCCATGCACGTCGCCGCGGCTGTTCCGTGACGAAACCGCGATGAACCGGCCTCTTTCCGGACGCGTCGCGCGCATGCTCCCGGGAATCGCGCTGCTCGCGAACTACCGGCGTGCGTGGCTCTCGCGCGACCTGTATGCGGGCATGGCGCTGTCGGCGGTGCTGGTGCCGGTCGGCATGAGCTACGCTGAGGCGGCCGGCCTGCCCGCCGTCACCGGGCTCTATGCGTCGATCGCCGCGTTGCTCGCCTACGCGGTGCTCGGCCCGAGCCGGATCCTCGTCCTGGGCCCGGATTCCGCGCTGGCCGCGTTGATTGCAGGGGCCATCGCACCGCTCGCCGACCATGATCCGCAACGGGCCATCGCGCTTTCCGGCGCGCTGGCACTGTCGGCCGGAACGATCTGCATCCTGCTCGGTGCGCTCCGCCTCGGTTTCGTCACCGATCTGCTGTCGCGCCCGATCCAGTACGGTTACCTGAACGGCATCGCCATCGCACTTGCAGTCGGCAGGCTGCCCGAGCTGCTCGGCATGTTCGTCCCCGGCAACGACGTGTTCTCCGGCCTGTCGCACATCGTGCGAGCCCTCTTCGAGCACCGGTTTTCTCCCGATGCCTGTTTGCTGGGCTTGGGCGTTCTTGCGGCGATTGCGGCCATGAAGCGCATGATGCCGCGTTGGCCCGGCGTATTGATCGCCGTGCTGGCGGCGACCCTGGCCGCACGCGTGGCGCCGTTGCACGGGGTCGTGACGGTCGGCGCGCTGCCCGCAGGCGCGCCCACGCCCCATCTTCCGGTCGTGTCGCTCGCCGACCTGACCGCGCTCGCGTCCGGCGCGGTCGCCGTGGCACTGGTGTCGTTCGCCGACATCAGCATGTTGTCGCGTGCCCTTTCCACTCGTGCGGGCGACACGCCGGACCGCAACCAGGAACTGGTCGCATTGGGGGCGGCGAATCTGCTGGCCGGCGTGATGCAGGGCTGCGCGGTCAGCAGCAGCGCGTCCCGCACGCCCGTCGCGATTGCCGCGGGCGCGCAAAGCCAGGTCACGAATCTCGTCGCGGCGGGCTGCATCGCGTTGCTGCTGATCGCCGCGCCGGCGCTGCTGACGCTCGTCCCGCGCGCGGCGCTGGCTGCCGTCGTGATCTATGCCGCGTTCGGCATCGCCGACGTCCGCAGCGTGGTCCGGCTGTATCGGATGCGTCGCGGCGAATGCCTGATTTCAGTGCTGTGCTTTGCAGGTGTCATCGGCATGGGTGTCGTACCCGGCGTCCTGCTCGCGAGCGCGCTGTCGCTGCTGTCGTTCGTCTGGCGCGCCTGGCATCCGTACGATGCGGTGCTCGGCCGGCTGGCGGGCGTTCGCGGTTATCACGACATTGCGCGCCATCCGGACGCCGTGCAAACCCCGGGGCTCGTGCTGTTCCGCTGGGATGCCCCGCTTTTCTATGCCAATGTCGAGATCTTCTGCGAGCATCTGCACGCTGCGCTCACGCGAGCGGCGGGCCCGGTCGATCGAATCGTCGTCGCGGCAGAACCCGTCACCGATATCGATGTCAGCGCGGCGGACCGGCTCGTGACGCTTCGCGAGGAGCTCGGCGAGCAAGGCATCGCGCTGGATTTCGCGGAAATGAAGGGCCCGGTGAAGGATCGCCTGCGCGCTTACGGCTTGTTCGACGTATTCGGATCAGCCAGCTTCTTTCCGACCGTGGCCGACGCCGTTGCGCATCATGTCCAGCGCCATGACAAACATGCGCGCGCCGGCGAACCCGTCGTGCGTCCGTCGTCGTCGGGCCCCGCTGGAGATCGAGCGGACGGCTAGCCACACGAATGCGTGCGATGGCGCGTGTCGCATCGCATGCCCCGGGAGCTCGGCATCGACGCGACACGCTCGCGACAGCCGATGATTCAGACCGTGAAGGTGTTCGATTTCCGCATCTCGACCCACGTCATCCCGGCTCGCAGCCCTTCGACCGCGGCCTCGCGCTCGGTGGCGTGGGTCCTGTTATGCGCGAACGTATGTTCGCATGCGCCATCCGGCGACGTGAGCGTCACATGGATCCTGCAACGATAGCCGCCCGTTTCGGCGGCGATCGTCTCGATCGCCACCGACCAGTCCGCGTCATGTACCTCGCCTGACACTGTCATCTCACTTCCCTCCTTCATCCGCGCGGACGGCATGTCCGGCCGCCGCGGGTCGGATTCACTCGACAACCAGGTCGTCGACGACGGCACGCACGCCTCGTGCGGACCACGCGGCACCGCGCACGGCCTTGCGCTCGGAGAACGAGCCGACCTTGCCGGAAAGCCGCACGGTGCCGTCGCGCACCTCGATCGCGATGTGCTTCGCCTCGCGCTCCGCGTGACGCATGATCGCGCGCTTGATGTTGCCGCCGATGTCGGCCGATCCGACCGCCCCCTGTACGCTGATGTGGTTGGTCACGCCGGTCACGCTGCGCATCTGCGAGATCGCGCGCACGGCCGCATGGCTCTGGTATGCCCAGTCGACCTTGCCGGACAGCGTGATCCAGCCGTGCTCGACCTGCACCTTGACCGCATCGTCGTTCAGCCCGACCGTCCAGTGCAGCACCGAACGCACTGCGTTGGCGATGTCCTCGTCGGTGCGAACGTCGTCGTTCGGCAGATGCACGGTCATGTCGACGACGAGCGCCTTGACGCCGGCCACGCGGTTCGCCGCGCGCTCGATCGCCAGTTTCTCCGCGTAGCTTGGCGGGTGACCCGATATCGTCACGATCCGGTCGGCTACCTCGACGCCGATGCGTGTCGCGTCGATCGCCGGGTCTGACTCCAGTTCATCCTGAACGTCCTGCTTCAACTGCCTGTCGGTTTTCATCGCGTGCACTCCTGTGAGCCGCGGCGTGCGGTCCGCCGCATGCAGCCAGATTTGCACACGCGCGGCGCCCGATCGCTGATGCAGGTCAACGGATAGCTCGCGCCGCACGTCACGGACTGCGCATGCGTCGCTTGACGAAGGTCAAGCCGGGGCGGCCGGGCCGCCTTATCGTGAGATCGCCGATGCGCGACGTTCCAGGCACGCGCAGCGTTGCTCGAAGGAGACTCAAATGTCGGAACAGCAACTGTTGACCTATTCGCCGGCGCCCCCGGCACTGCCGGCGGCGCCACTAGGGGAGTCGCCGGCCATCGTCGATCTGCCGCGCCCCAACCTCGACGACGGCATGCCCTTGACGATGGCGCTCGCGGCAAGAATGAGTTCCCGCGAATTCGCCGCCACGCCGCTCCCGCCCACGACGCTCGGCACGATGCTGTGGGCCGCGAACGGCGTCAACCGGCCGGCGAGCGGCGGTCGTACGGCGCCGTCCGCGCATGCATTCAATGAGATCGACATCTATGTCGCGCTGCCGCATGGCGTCTATCGTTACGACGCGCCCGCGCATCGACTCGTGCTGAAACACGCGGTCGATGCCCGCAACCTGACGGGTTACCAGGACTTCGTCGGACGCGCGCCGCTGGATCTCGTCTACGTCGTCCGGACCTCCGCGATACTCGACATGCCGCCGCAACAACGCGACGTGTTCTCGGCGATCGCGGCCGGGGCCATCGCGCAGAACGTTTCGCTCTACTGCGCGGCGGCCGGCCTCGGGACGGTCGTCCGCGGCTGGATCAACCATCGCGCGCTCGCCGACGCGCTGCGCCTGAACGAGGACGAACTCCCGATCCTCGCGCAGACCGTCGGATACCGGGTCGGTGGTGCGAGTGGTACGGTGCCGGGTGCGTGAGCGGACCTGCGGCCGCTTCACGATGAAACGGTGCGCGGATTGCCCGCGCGCCGGTTTCCCGCTTCGGGCGATGCATGCATCGCCCGGCGCCTGCCGCCCGATCAGCCGATCGTCAGCTTCTTCTGCCCGGCCGGCGTCTTCTTCGGCAGCGACAGCGTCAGGACGCCGTCCTGATACGCTGCCGTCGCTTTCGCGTCGTCGATCTCGCCAGGCAGCGAGAACGAGCGGCTGATCGCGCCGCTGTAGCGCTCGCGCCGGATCACGCGCTCGCCTTCCTTCTGCTCGTTGTTGCGTTCGATCTTTGCGTTGATCGATACGGTCCGGCCCGTCACCTGGACGTCGATGTCGTCCTTTGCGACGCCCGGCAGTTCCGCGTTGACCTTATAGGCGTCATCGCTTTCCGTGACGTCGATCTTCACCGACGCGAGATCGGGCTCGTCCGTCAGCGTCATGCCTCGCAACGGCCTGAACAGCCCCTGAAACAGGTCGGAGACGGGGTCCATCGAAAACGGATCGTAGCGAGTCAGATTGCTCATGATGTGCACTCCTCGAACGGTTGAATTGAGTCGGCCCGGCGCGTTCGTCCTGACGGTGCCGGACCGGAACGCGGGACGCGTCGCTGCGACATGCGCCTGTCGCGCGGGGCACGAACCATCCTGTCAAGAATCCAGCGTAGACGTACGGGCCCGCTGCGGCTTGATACGCGTCAACGGCGCGAGCCGGTCACGTGCAGAACCGGAAAAATCCGCTGTGGAGCAGGATCGGCCGGCCGCCGAGCTCCTCGAGCATGCGGCGCGCCGCGCGTTCGATGGCGGGACGATTGCACGAGAACGCGGCCAGAAGATCCGGCTCCCGAGGCGATGCGGCGAGGAAATGGTCTTCCAGTGCCGCGGCCGTGATCGCGCATTGCACGCGCCGGCCTTCGACCAGCGCGGGAAAGGCCAGCGCGGGCTCCTGCCCGGAATACGCCGGTGGTTCGACGGGAAACGAGATTTCCATGACGGTCTCCTGACGGAATGACGCACCGACCGGTGCTTGCGCAGTCGTGCTATGCGGCCGCAGCGGCTGCACGCGTCGCGTCGTCGCCGCGCACGAGCAGTACCGGGCAACTCGACGTCCGCAGGAAGCGTTCCGCAACACTGCCGAGCATCACGCGCCGGATGCCGCGGCGCCCATGCGTACCGAGTACGGCCAGATCGATCGCATGATCGGCGACATGGCGCTGCAGGCGTTCCGCAACATCCTGGCCGAGCTCCGTTTCGACGATTTCCGTATCGCCGTTCACCCCCGCGCGCGCGATCGCCCGTTCGGCATCTCGCAGCACCGTCACACCGTCGTGCCTGACCTCCTCGATCAATGCATTCGGGTCGATTCGTCCGGCATAGCTGAGCAAGATGGATTTGTCGACGACGAAAACGGCAAACAGGCGGGCCTGGTACAAGCGGGCCATCTTCAGGCCTTCGTCGAGGGCTTGTCTGGATGAAACGCTACCGTCTAAGGCGACCATGATATTCGTGTACATACGGACCTCGCGGGATGGGCAGGCGTACATGCGACGTTTGGACTTGTCTCCATCATCAGCGCGCGCCGAGATCGGACGTTGACCGAAATCAACGGTGCGAAAATCGACAAAACGAAATGACGGTCGCGAAACAATGCAGGGCTGCCGAATGAGATGCGGCACCCTGCGGCGAGCGGCCTCGATGACGATGGATTGGCGATAGCCGGCGAGGACGGCCGCGAGTTTCATGGGGAGCCGACCCGCTTTCGCGAACGCCCTTCGGCATCGGTTTCCCGCGTTGCGGATCATGCGGATGATGCGGCCCGACCCGGCATGACGGGCGACTTCTCCGGCGGGGAGCCCGCACGTGTTATCGTAAGCGGATTGCCACATCGTCGCGATGCCGGCCGAACAGGCCGCCGCGATCGTTCCCTGCGCCTTCGCGCGCCACCTGGCTGCCGGTGGCGCGTTCCATCGATTCACGTATGTGCCGCGCTGCCCGCTCCCGGCGCGCTATCCGGAGGCCATGCGCATCCACGCCGTCCGGGTCGGCATCGCGTGGATGAATTTTCCGCCCGCCATCGTATATCGCTTCGAACGTCGGATCGAAGCGGTTGGCCATCATCGGCCTGGCGCGCGGCCGCCGTCGGAGGCGGCCGCGCAAGCAACTGCCCTGCACGGCCTCGACACAACCCGATTTCCCCGTACCCCATCACTCGACTCGAGCGGCGCCGGGCAGTCAACAGACGGAACTCCATCATCATCATGAACGCTCTCGGGTATTGGCTGCTGTTCGGCCTCCTACGGTTCCTGTCCATTCTTCCGTACTCGCTGGTCGCGAGAACCGGCAGCGGCATCGGCGCGGCGCTCTACCGGATACCGAGCCGGCGCAAGCACGTGGTGCATGTCAACCTGCAACTCTGCTTTCCGCTGAAGACCGCCGAGGAACGCGACGTGCTCGCGCGTGCCCATTTCGAACATGTCGTCCGGAGCTACCTGGAGCGCGGGTTCCAGTGGTTCGGCAGCGCGCGCTCGCTCAATCGCCTGGTCGAGATGGACAGCCGCATCGATCTCCACGATCCGGATGCGCCGCCGACGATCTTCATGGGTTTTCACTTCGTCGGCATCGAGGTGGGCTGCATGCTCTATTCGTCGTCGCTGCCCGTGGCGGCACTCTATACGCGCATGTCGAATCGGCGCGTATGCGATCTCGCCAAACGTCAGCGCGGGCGCTTCGGCGCCGAGATGATCGAACGCAGCGCGAGCGCGAAACACCTGGTCCGGCTTCTGCGCGCGGGCACCCCGGTGATGCTCGCCGCGGACATGGATCACGGCACGACGGGTTCGGTGTTTGCGCCGCTGTTCGGCGTGCAGGCCTGCACGTTGACGTCGGTATCGCGGCTGGCGAAGCTGAGCGGCGCGCGGGTCGTACCGTTCGTGACCGAAGTGCTGCCGGCATTCCGCGGCTACAAGCTGACCATCTTCGAGCCGCTCGACAGCTATCCGACCGGCAGCGAGTCGTTCGACGCGCGCACGATGAATTCCTTTCTCGAAGAGCAGATCCTTCGATTTCCCGAGCAGTACTACTGGGTGCACCGACGGTTCAAGCATCGTCCGGCAGGCGAGCCAGGCGTCTATTGACGGCTGCGGGGGCGGCGAAACGCGGCGTTGGTGCATGGATGCGAATTCGATGGATATTTTCCGTGTCCGTGTCCGTGCGCGATTGAGCGAACGCAGCTGCGTAATCCATTTGCATGCGCGGATGAGCCCCCGGGGTTGAATGCGGGCGTTTGCTTCAAACCCGTCGCTGGCCGAGCCTTGACGACCGCTTCCCTGCCCTCGAATCGATGGAGAGTCGCATCGGAATGGTCTGGACGGTGACGTCAGGCACGTTTCTGAAACGACGAGTTTCGATTCACGATAGTGCTATTGCGATAAGAAAAGTTATCCGGATAGATGCATGGATTTATCCAACTGCGTGTTCCGTGGCAGACAAACCTGAATGCAGTGTTGGTCGTATTCCGACCGTGTTGTCGTGAACGGGGTGCTGGCGATCGCCATCGCGGTAACCGCCGCAGCTTCGGCGGCTCACCCATCGGGCCACGGGGAAAATCGATCTCCTCGATGAGCGCGCCACGCGTCAACCTCACCCTCCCCCGCATTTGTTCCCGCGACGCAAGACTGTTGCTCCACGGCGGGTGTTCGAAATCGCGATCGGCGCGCCTACAGTTTGCCCATCGGATTCATCGATCCGGTCGGCACTGCAGCCGAACACCATTCACCTGTCGAGGCATGTCATGAGCACATCCAAAGTCATCATCGTCACTGGCGCATCGCAAGGCATCGGTGCGGAAACGGTCAACGCGTTCCGCGCACGCGGCCATCGCGTCGTCGCGACTTCCCGTTCGATCGGGCCGTCGAACGATCCCGATCTCGTCACCGTCGCGGGAGACATCGGCGATCCGGCCGTCGCGCGTCGCGTGGTCGACGCGGCAATCGAACGCTTCGGCCGCGTCGACACGCTCGTCAACAACGCCGGCGTGTTCATCGCGAAGCCGTTCACGCAGTACACCGCGGACGACTACGCGCAGGTCACGGGCGTCAACCTGAACGGTTTCTTCCACGTCACGCAGCGCGCGATCGCCTCGATGCAGCAGCACGGCAGCGGGCACGTGGTCAGCATCACGACGAGCCTGGTCGATCACGCGAACAGCAACGTGCCGTCGGTGCTCGCATCGCTGACGAAAGGCGGATTGAATGCGGCGACGAAATCGCTCGCGATCGAGTACGCGAAGGCCGGCATCCGCGTCAATGCGGTGTCGCCGGGCATCATCAAGTCGCCGATGCATGCGCCCGAAACGCATGCGACGCTCGCGTCGCTGCACCCGGTCGGCCGCATGGGCGAGATGAGCGACATCGTCGACGCGATCCTGTATCTCGACTCGGCGCCGTTCGTCACCGGCGAGATCCTGCACGTCGACGGCGGCCAGAGCGCCGGGCATTGAGCGACGGCATCGAAAGAACGAGCCGGCGCACCTATCGCGATGCGGCGGCTCGTTTGGTACGTGTGCCGCGCGCCTGCCCGGCGGGCGCGCGCTCCAGATGCTCGACGAGAAAGTCGACGAACACGCGCACGCGCGACGACAGAAAACGCGCATGTGGATACAGCAGCATGAACGGCCGCGACCGGCCGCCAAGGCCGGGCAGCACCTCCACGAGCGTACCGGTGCGCAGATCCTGTTCGACGATGAAGCGGTAGGTCTGGAACAGGCCCGCACCGCTGCGCGCGAGCGTCACGCCGGCGAGGACGTCGCCCGACGTACTGTAGCTGCCGGTCGTCGCGATATCGATCTCGTCCGATCCGTCGTGGAACAGCCAGGGAATCGGCCGCCCGCTGCTCGGCAGCTCGAATTGGATGCATTCGTGCGCATGCAGATCGTCGATGGCGGTCGGCGTGCCCGCGCGCTTCAGATAACCGGGCGTCGCGACGATCACGAGCTCGGCGTCCTCAAGCTTGCGCGCGACCAGGTTCGAATCGGCCGGCGCGCGGCCGCGGATCGCGAGATCGAAGCCTTCTTCGGCGAAATCGATGTTGCGGTTGCTCAGGTGGGTTTCGACGCGCACGTCCGGATAGCGCTCGCGAAACGCAGGCAGCAGCGGCAGCACGCGGTAGTGCCCGTACGGCGTCGGCATGCTGATCCGGAGCACGCCGGCGGGCGTTGCCTGCTGGCCGGTCGCTTCGCGTTCCGCGTCGACGAGCTGCGACAGCGCATCGCGGCATTGCTCGAAATAGCGCCGGCCGGAATCGGTCAGGCGGATCTGCCGTGTCGTACGCACGAACAGCCGCACGCCGAGACGCTCCTCGAGCCGCGCCACCGACCGGCTGACCGCGGCCGGCGTGACGCTCGCCGCGGTTGCCGCCAGCGTGAAGCTGCCGAGTTCGGCGGCGAGACAGAACAGCTCGATGCTGCCCAGCAGCAGATCGTCGAATTGTCGTTGCATGGTGCGGTTCCTGCCGTCTCCGGTGTGGCGCGCGCGATGAAGCAACGAGTGTGCATGAATATCGCGCGGGAAACCAGCCGGCGCGCGTGGCGTGATTCGTTACATGGTGTCCCGAATCAATTGCGCCGCTGACATTTACCGGCTTCGGCCGGATGACTAGAGTGACCGACAGGCAACATCGATCGCCCGATCCACTTTCCCGCAAGGAGCAAGACATGACCGTCGAACAGAAACTGGCCGAACTCGGCCTCGCGTTACCCGAACCGCCGAACCCGCTCGGGAGCTATACGGCCGCAATCGAAGCCGGCAACCTGCTGTTCGTATCGGGACAACTGCCGCTTGTCGACGGCAGGATCGCCTATACCGGCCGCGTCGGCGAGCAGTTGAGCGTCGACGAAGGCCGCGATGCCGCGCGGCTCGCGGCGCTGAACGTGCTCGCGCAGATCCGCAGGCATCTGGGCGGGTTCGACCGCTTGCGCAAGATCGTGCGCGTCGAGGGGCACGTGAGCTCGGCCGACGGTTTTTACGGGCAGCCGGCCGTGATCGACGGCGCGTCCGACCTGTTCGCCGCAGTGCTGGGCGGCAAGGCGGGGCACGCGCGCTCGGCGTTCTCCCAGCGCCAGTTGCCGGCCGACGCGGCCGTCGTCCTCGTCGTGATCGCCGAGATCGATCCGGCGTGACGTCCTTGGAAAGCGACAATCCATTCCCGCGGGCGTTTCCGCCCGCCCTGCCCGGGGTTCGTCACCGGCCCCGTTACCGGGGATATCGGTGCGCGATCGGCCGAAAGCCCTGCCTGGCAAAGCGCGACACGTTCCGGATACATTGGAATACAAAATATCGCATGCGATTTAATCGAATGCGATTGACATGGCCGATCGGCTCGACGAAACTCCATCGCATGCGATCGAATCGCATCTGAAAAAAACCTGCCAACTGACGGAGCAAATGATGAGCAAGATCGAAAAAGTGCTGTACACGGGCAAGACGCATACGACTTCGGGCGGCCGCGACGGCACGGCCCGCAGTTCCGACGGCCGCCTCGACATCCAGTTGTCGTCGCCGGGCAGCGCCGGCACCGGCACCAATCCGGAACAACTGTTCGCGGCCGGCTGGTCGGCCTGCTTCATCGGTGCGATGCAGCTTGCGGCGCGCGCCGCGAAAGTGACGCTGCCGGCCGATCTCGCCGTCGACGCCGAAGTGGATCTCGGCACGTCCGACAACGCGTACTTCCTGCAGGCCCGGCTGAACGTGAGCGTGCCGGGGCTCGATCGCGACGTCGCGCAGCGCATCGTCGATGCCGCGCACCAGACCTGCCCGTATTCGAAGGCGACGCGCGGCAACATCGACGTCGACATCCGTATCGCCTGAACGTTGCATCGGGCGGCCGAGCGCCGCCCTGCCGAATTCCCGACTTCTTTTCTATCGAGGTGAATGATGAAAACCCAACTGATCGCTGCCGTTCTCGTGGCCGTTTCGGCCGCCGTTGCCGCCCCGGCGTTTGCCGATGAAGCCGTCGTGTCCCGCGCGCAAGTGCGCGCCGAACTCGTGCAGCTCGAACAAGCCGGCTATCGGCCGGGACGCGCGAACGATCCGCACTATCCGGACGACCTGCAGGCCGCACTGACGCGCGTTCACGCGAACGACGCCGTGGCGGCCGATGCAGCGGCATCCGGTTATGGCCGCGAAGCCGCCGCCGCCACGCGGTCGGGCAGCCGGCCCGCGACGCGCATCGCCGAGCGCTCGATCTACTTCGGTCATTGAGCATTGCACGACGGAATCGGTCGTCCACGTCCACCATATAAAGCGCATGCGATGTAGTCGCGTGCGCTTTTCTATTTTGGGCGACCGGATTTGCATCGACGTTTTCCGGATCTGGATCATCGAGAACGAAGAAGGCCAGCGCACACGCTTCAGGCCAATGACGCGATCCATGTCGTTGCGGGGCGACCTGCCCGGTCGATCCGGTCTATTCTGTGCGGCACGAAATCTTCAATCGAGGAGCAGCCGATGCCGGAAGCCACAACCGGAAACACGACAGGCGATGCACACCCGCTCGACCATGTCGTCTGGAACGCGCTCACGGGCAAACAGCGCCGCTTTGCGCTCGGCAGCGACCGCGCGCTGCGGTTTCCCGCGGCCATTGCGCCGTTCGCGGCGATCGCCGACACGAGCCCGGCATCGTTCGATGCGCTGCGCGAACTGATCGCCGCGCACGGCCCGGCCGCGCTGGTCACGCCGGACGAGATCCCGCCGCCGGCGGGATTGCCGGTGATCCGGCGCGCGACGTTGCTTCAAATGATCTGGCAAGGGGCGCCCGATCCGGCGCATGCATCGGAGCATGTCGCACTCGCCGAAGCCGACGTGCCGGACATGCTCGCACTGACCACGGCCGCGCAGCCCGGCCCGTTCGGCCCGCGCACGATCGAACTCGGCGACTATATCGGTGTGCGCAGCGAAGGCCGGCTGGCCGCGATGGCCGGCGAGCGGATGCGGGTCGACGGGTATACCGAGATCAGCGCCGTCTGCGTGGATGCCGCGTTTCGGCGGCAAGGGCTTGCGGCGCGGCTGATCCGGTCGTTGATCGCGGCCATCGGCGCGCGATCGGACACGCCGTTCCTGCACGTCCTCACGTCGAACCAGGTCGCTATCGAGCGCTACCTCGCGCTTGGTTTTATCGTCCGCCGCGAGATGAACCTGCTGGTGCTGGGCGACGAGCATGCATGACGACGCGGCCGACGCGATGCGAGCGTCGGCCGCTTGTCGCCAGTGTGTTTAGTCTTCGGTCGACCGGATCAGGTTGCCGCGCAGCGTGACGATCGCCTTCTGCACCTTCGCGAATTCGTCCTGCTTCAACCCGGTGGCTTCGATCAGGTTCATGTCGAGCCCCTTCTCGCGCACGCGCCGGCCGCTTTTCGTCAGGCTGACGAGCACCTGGCGTTCGTCCGACGGATCACGGTGCCGCTCAAGGTAACCCATCGCCTCGAGCTTCTTCAGGATCGGCGTCAACGTATTGGATTCGAGGAACAGCTTCTCGCCGAGCTGGCCGACCGTCTGGTTGTCCTGCTCCCACAACGCAATGATCGTGATGTATTGCGTATACGTGAGGCCGAGCTCGTCGAGGATCGGCTTGTAGGCCTTGCCGAACGCGAGGTTCGCCGAGTAGATCGCAAAGCACAGGAATTCTGACAGCTTCGGCGCGGCGGGCGATGGTGCTTCGGTCGGTTTCATGAACTTCCTCCAGCGGCGCGAACGGTCGCAGATAAGCGCATTATATATCGCGTGCGATCTTATCGGAAGCATGATAAATCGGTGTCGATGAACCGGCGGGATGGCGCAACGCGGCCGGATCGACGCCCGTCAGTCCTGCCTGTGTCGCTTGCCGGTTTGCAACCGGCTTGCCGACAGCAGCGAGCATTGCACCGGATGCGCAATTTCGGTCGCGAGCCCGCCTGCGGCAAACAGCAGGATCATCAGCCAGCGTTTCATGCGTCCTCCACGACCGACAGGCTTGCGCCGTTTGCGACCGCTGCGTCGAGCGCATACGGATCGACGCTGTCGAGGCAGCCGAGATTGACGCGCCAGCATGCGGGGTCCAGGCGCGTCTGATGGAACGGATAGACGCCGCAACGGCTACAGAAATAGTGACGGGCCGTGCGTGTGTTGAAGCGGTAGCACGTCAGTGCGCCCTCGCCTTCGACGATCTTCAGGTCGGCAGCGGCGAGCATCGGGCTCATCAGCGCGCCGCGGCGACGGCACAGGCTGCAGTTGCAGCGGGCCGCCGGCGCAATAGCCGTTTTCACTTCGAATTTGACAGCCCCGCAATGGCAGGACCCTTTGAACCAGGTTGCAGACATGATGTGCCCTCGAAGAAGTCATGCCTGCTTTATAGCGGACGCTCGAACCTGGGTTGTATCGCTCTGTATCCGCAGTCCGCGCAGATACAGAGCATTGCAAATCGGCGGCGGGCGGCGCACGTTCGGCGCGGCGATCCGCGGCATGATCGCCGGCACTTGCGCGCGGCTTGTCGGCCGAGCGCGATCAGTCCAGCGCGTGCTGCAGGCGCTCGATCGCGGTCCGCGTTTCGCGCTCGAGCGCCGCGAACAGCTCGGCGGCCGGCAGCGAGCGGACGAGCGGCGCCGCCTGCCCGGCCCACTGCGCGCCGTAGCCGAATTCGCCCTGCGCTTTCGCGGCCGCATGCAGCGCCTTGCCCGCGTCGTACGCGATCGGATACGCGGGCGTGGCCGGCGCGTGCGGGTCGTCGCCGAGCGCGGTCAGCCGGTTCGCGATGCCGCGCGCGATCCGGCCCGAGATCGCGGACGTAAACGTCGTGCGGCGCGCCGCGTCGCCGAGGATCGCTCGGCGATAACCGTCGTCGATCGACGTCTCCGGGCATGCGACGAAGGCGGTGCCGAGCTGCGCGGCCTGCGCGCCGAGCGCAAGCGCGGCGGCGATGCCTTCGCCGTCCATGATGCCGCCGGCGGCGATCACGGGCAGCGTGCATTCGCGCACGATCAGGCGCGTCAGTGCGAACGTGCCGAACCGATCGTCGTGGGCGGTCGAATCGAACACGCCGCGGTGCCCGCCGGCTTCGATGCCCTGCGCGACGATCGCGTCGATGCCGGCGGCGGCGATCTGCCGCGCTTCGTCGAGATTCGTCGCGGTTGCGAACAGCGTGATGCCCGCGCGCTTCAGCGCGGCGATCACGTCCGCGGACGGCAGCCCGAAATGGAAGCTGACGACGGCCGGCTTTTCTTCGGTGAGCATCGCCTGCATCGCGTCGTCCGCGACGAAGCTCGTATAGATCTCCGACAGCGATGCGGGCGGCGTCGCACCGTATGCGCGGAACGCAGGTGCTAGCCAGTCGAGCCATGCGCGTTCGACGGCCGCGTCGGCGCGGGCCGGACTGTGGCAGAACACGTTGATGTTGAACGGCCGGTCGGTGAGCGCGCGTGTGTCGCGGATCATCTTGCGCGCGCCGTCGGCGTTCGTCGCGCCGACGCCGAGCGAGCCGAGCCCGCCCGCGTTCGACACGGCGGCAGCCAGCGCCGGCGTGCTGACGCCGGCCATCGGCGCCTGGACGATCGGCGTGCGAATGCCGAGCGCGCGCAACAGCGTCCGGTTATCGGTCGAGTGATTCATGTTGCTTGCCTCCTGCACGATCCGTCATCGAAATGCGTCGGCCGCATGCCGGCCGAAGCGTGTTGGTCGGGTCCGGCGCGACGCGCGTTCGTCATGCTTCGCGCGTAGCCGGACATGTGAAACCGGTGTTGAAAGCGATGGGCAGCGTCAAGGTGCGGTGCGCGGAAGGCTCGGCGACGGTGCGTGTTATCGCCGCTTCCGGGCGCGCATCTGCAACTGCGCCCATCCTACGCCAGCCCTCGATGATCCGCGGGCCAGCCGCTATCGGCCGCGCGCCCAGTGCGCGAGCACCGCGCAAGCCGCCAGCAGCGCGCCCGTCACGAAGAACACCGAATGCAGGCCGAGCGCGACGCCGATCTGCCCGCCGATCACCGGGCCGATCACCTGCCCGCTGAACTGCGCGGACTGCAGGTAACCGAGCATCTGCCCCGTCGCGCGCTCGTCGACCGACTGCCGCACGAGCTTGCCGATCGACGGCAGCAGCCCCGCGAGCGTCATGCCCATCAGCACGCGCAGCGCGGCAAGCTGCCACCAGTGCGTGACGAACGCCTGCGGCACCATCGCGAGCGCGGTCAGCAGCAGGCAGCCGACGATCACGTTCCAGCTGCCGATCCGGTCGGCCAGCGCGCCGAGCCGCGCGGCGGTCAGCATGCTGCCGAGCGCCGAACAGGCCATCACGACGCCGGCGACGCGCGCGAGGTGGTCGCCGCCTACGCCGAGGCCGCCGATATAGACCGTGATGATCGGCTCGATCGACATGTTCGCGAGCAGCACCATCATCGCCGTCACCAGCAGCGCGGCGACCGCCGCGCGATTCGTGCGTTGCGCCGTGCCCGCGGCCGCACCGGAGGTACGAGCTTTCGCGTCGGTGTCCGCGTGGAAGTCTTCCTTCACGACGAAGATCGTCAGCAGCGCGGCGACGGCGATCATCGCGCCACCGGCGAAAAACGTGCCGCGAATCCCGACCCAGCCCGGCAGCAGCCCGCCGACGAGCGGCCCGACGAGATTGCCCGCGAGCGCACCGGTCGACAGGATGCCGAGCGCCCAGCCCGCACGCTCGCGCGGCGCCTGCGTGCCGACCATCACGGTCGATGCAGACGCATAGCCGCCGACGAGCCCCGCGATCAGTCGCAGCGCGACGAGTTCGACCACGTTGTGCGCAATGCCGATCAGCGACATCACGATGGCCATCCCGATCGCCGCGCGCACGAGCATCGGCTTGCGGCCGAAACGATCCGCGAGCCGGCCCCACAGCGGCGCGGTGACGGCCGTGCCGAGAAACGTCGCGCTGAACGCGATGCCCGACCACTGGATCACGGCCGACTGCGAGTCGACGCCGAGTTGCCGCACGTACAGCGGCAGGAACGGCAGCAGCATGCTCAGGCTGACGAGCGTCGTGAACGATCCGAACACGCAGACGGCGAGATTGCGCCGCCAGTAGCGCACGTTGCGTTCCGCATAGCTGGCCGCGGGCCGTTCGGCGAGCGCCGCGGCTGGTACGTGTGCGGTCGTGCTCATCGCGCCCTCGCGATACGAATCGGGCCGACCGGGCCGGCACCGGCGGCACACAGAGTGACGCGCCACGCGTTGAGCACACGCGCACGCGGCTGATCCAGAAGCGCTTGATGCATGTCGACCTCCATTCGCTGGACGGGCGCCACGCGCGTCCGTCGGTTGAAGAAAGTCTAGATTGAGTCGAATGGCGAGAGAATGCCCATCACGCGAAAGCCATTCTTCCGCGTTGCGGTTCAATTGCCGTCGGTGATGGCGGCCAGCCGTGCGAAATGCTCGCGCAGCCTCGGCGCCGCGAAATCGACGAACGCGCGCACCTTCGGGACCGACAGCCGTCCGTAAGGTGTGACGAGATGGATGGGCAGCGGCGCATGTTCGCTGTCGCTCAGCACGATCCGCAGCGCGCCGTCGCGCACCGGTTCGGCGACGTGATACGAAAAGAGCCGTGTGACGCCGTGGCCGGCGACGGCTGACGCAACCGCGCCGCGGATCGTGTTGATGATGAAGCGCGGCGCGAACTGGACGACCTGCGGCAGCGCCGATGGCCCGGACGGCGGGAAGCTCCACGAGTCGAGCCCGAAGTGCGTCATCGAGATGATCCGGTGCCGTGCGAGATCGGCCGGCGTTTCGATTGCCGGATGCTTCGCCAGATAGCCGGGAGATGCCACGACGACGCGCCGCACCGTGCCGACCGGAATCGCGACGAGTGTGGAATCGGTCAGGTGTGCGATGCGCAGCGCGACGTCCATCCCTTCTTCGATCAGGCTGACGGGACGGTCGAGCAGCTGCAGGCGGATCGACACGGCCGGATGGCGCTCGATGAATTCGTCGAGCAGCGCGCGCAGCACGTCCTCGCCCGCGGCGACCGGTGCGGTGATCGTCAACATGCCGCGCGGCGCCGAGCGTTCGTCGGCGATCAGCATGTCGGCTTCCTCGAGATCGGACAGGATGCGGCGGCACGCGGCCGCGTAGCGTTCGCCGGCCTCGCTCAGGCGAATCGTCCGAGTGGTCCGGTACAGCAACGCGGTGCCCGTGTGCTCCTCGAGAAAGGCGATTGCGCGGCTGACCGCCGCCGGCGACCGGCCGAGCCGCCGCCCCGCGCCCGCGAGGCTGCCCTCGTCCAGCGTGGCGACGAACACCTTCATCGCATCGATTCGATCCATGGCGTGTGAATGGGGCGAGCGGTCGTGTGATTGGCGGCGGGCAAGCGAGCGTGCAGTCTACCGCACGCGGGCGCGGCGCTTTGCCGGGGGGATGCTGCGGTAGCGGTTTTGGCCCTACAATGCGCAGGCGAAGAAACCGCACGAACGGCCGTCACGACGCCGCGTTCATCGAACGCGGCGTCCGACATTCAAGCGGTTGCGCTGAATAACGAACAACAACCCATACAGCACTCATGAAAAGAAGAACATTTCTCGCGCTGCCCGCCGTGGCAGCGTCCGGCATGCTTGCCGGCTGCAGCGATTTCGGTCCCGTCACCAATCGCATGATGAAGGACCCGGAATACCGGGAAACGCTCTCGGCGTTTCTGATCAGCGCGGACGGGAAGAAACTCGTCGTGCTCGGCAAGCGGTATCACTACATTTTCGATGTGCCGCCGGCCCTCGCCGTCAACCTCACGGCGCCCTATCGCCCCAAGCTGTATACCGATCTCGACGATTTTGAGACGCACGGCGACAAGATCACCGGGCGTTACCGGATGCACCTGTCGCGCGAGGATGCGCCGCCCGGTTCCGAACTGCGCGAGCGCGCGCTCGCGGACGGCTTCAAGGACACCCGCTTCGAGCTGGTGGCGGACGGCACGATCAGCGGCACGCGTTACCAGCCGAACGACGTCACGCCGGCCTCGGTTCCGCAGGCGTTCAATCACGAGTACGACGTCAAGGTGATCGAGCGGCCGTCGGTGCTCGGCAAGGGGGTAAAGCTTGCGCTGTCGCCGATCACGATGGCAGCCGACGGCGCGCTCGGCCTGCTGGGCGTCGCGCTGGCCCCGATCGCGCTCACCACGCTCATCGTAATGGCGCGCTAAGACCGTCGCATCGCGATGCGTGTCGCAACGCGACGGCCACCCTGCGCTCCACCGGAATCAGTGATGAAATCTCCTGCCCGAAAGCTGTTCCGGATCGGCTGCCTGGCCGGTTGCCTCGCGTTCGCGCAACACGCCGTCGCCGATAGCGACTGGGACGCCGCGCGCCATGCCCGCACCGACTGGGTGTTCGCGTCGATGAAGGAAAGCGACGTGCGCCCGACGCTCGATCGCACACTGAAGGACCAGGTGCGCTGGCGCGCGGCGCGCGAAGGCGACCCCGTTGCGCAGATGGAGATGGCCGATCTGTTCGAGAAGCTGGGCAAGACGGATCTCGTCACCGCGCTGCGCGCATGCGCGACGCAGCAGAATCCGGAATTGAAATGATGCGCGTCGCGCCGGCACGCCGCTCGTGACATCCGGCGTACCGGCGCGAGCAACGGCGCTGTCGTTTCAGACTTCGTACCGCACCGCATGCGCCTCGGTCGGCAGCGGCAGATCCCAGCGCAGCAGCATCGCCTCGAGCGCACGATTCGTCAGTGACGTGTCGTGCCGCGCGTTGCGGCACAACAGTTCCGCGCGCGGCTGTTCGAGGTAGACGAGCGTCACGTCGGCGCCGTACGCAACCAGCAGGTCGAGCGTCTTCTTGCGCATCAGCGGCGACAGGTGCGTCGCGTTCCACACGAACGGCCGCCGGTCGCGCAGCAGCGCTTTCGCGGCATGGCAACCATGCTGCGCCGCCGCACACTTTATCGCGCGCGAAATTTGAGTTGTCGAATCGGGAATTCCTTATTGGCACCCGACGCTTCAGACTCCGCGAAAGCAGTCCAGGTGGGCTGCCAGAACGACAACAAGCAAACGGAGATCCCCATCATGCTGCTCGATTATCTGGTCATGCTGGTCTATGCGCTGACGATGCTCGCGCTCGGCTGGTACGGCATGCGCAAGGCGCGCAACCGGAACGATTTCCTGGTCGCCGGCCGGCGCCTCGGCCCCGGGCTGTATCTCGGCACGATGGCCGCCGTGGTGCTCGGCGGCGCATCGACCATCGGCACGGTCAAGCTCGGTTACCAGTACGGGTTGTCGGGGCTGTGGCTGGTCTTCATGCTCGGCCTGGGGATCATCGTTCTGAGCCTCGTGTTTTCGCGGCAGATCGCCCGGCTGAACGTCTTTACCGTCACCCAGGTGCTGGAACAGCGCTATCAGGCGTCGTCGCGGTTGATCGGCGGCATCGTGATGGTTGCGTACGACCTGATGGTGGCCGTTACCGCCACCATCGCGATCGGTTCGGTCACCGAGGTGGTATTCGGCGTCCCGCGCATCGCGGCGATACTGTGCGGCGGCGGCATCGTGATCGTCTATTCGGTGATCGGCGGCATGTGGTCGCTGACCCTCACCGACATCATCCAGTTCGTCATCAAGACTATCGGGATCTTTTTCGTGCTGCTGCCGCTGTCGATTCACGATGCGGGCGGCCTCGCGCGGATGCAGGCCGTGCTGCCGGCGGGCTTCTTCGATCTCGGGCACATCGGCCTGGAAACCATCGTCACCTACTTCCTGCTGTATTTCTTCGGCGCGCTGATCGGCCAGGACATCTGGCAGCGCGTGTTCACCGCGCGCAGCGAGACGGTCGTGCGTTACGCGGGCCTTGGCGCGGGGATCTACTGCATGCTCTACGGCGTGGCTTGCGCATTGATCGGCGCGGCCGCACGCGTGCTGATACCGGATCTCGCGGTGCCCGAAAACGCGTACGCCGAAGTGACGCGCCAGGTCTTGTCGACGGGCTTGCGCGGCCTCGTGGTGGCCGCGGCGCTGTCGGCCATCATGTCGACGGCGTCCGGCTGCCTGCTGGCGGCCGCCACCGTGCTTCAGGAGGACGTCTATGCGCGGTTCATGCGCGCCGGCGGCGCCGGCACCCTGCGCGAGAGCCGCCTGTTCACGCTGATGATGGGCGTGGCGATGCTTGTCCTCGCGTGCATGGTCAACGATGTCATCGCCGCGTTGAGCATCGCGTACAACCTGCTCGTCGGCGGCCTGCTGGTGCCGATCTTCGGCGCGCTGCTGTGGCGCCGCGCGACCGCCCGCGGCGCGATCGCCTGCATCGTCGCGGGCAGCGTCGTGGTGGTGTTCTTCATGGTGCTCGACGGTGTGCTCGCGACCACGCCGATCGTCTACGGGCTGGCGGCCAGCCTCGTGACCTTCGTCGCGGTCAGTTTCGCCGGGCGGCCGGCGGCGGCCCTCGAACCCCAATCGGACTGAACGGCCCTCTTCCTCCAAGCCAGGAGACGACTCATGCCCCACGACTCCCCGCAACCCCTCGACGCGGCCGAGATACCGCGCTTCGCCGGTATTCCCACGTTCATGCGCCTGCCGGTTTTCGACGATCCGGCGCAGGTGAGGATCGCGCTGGTCGGCGTGCCCTGGGACGGCGGCACCACCAATCGCGCCGGCGCACGCCACGGCCCGCGCGAAGTGCGCAACCAGTCGAGCCTGATGCGCCGGGTGCATCACGTGAGCCGCATCGCGCCGTACGACCTCGCGCGCGTCGGCGATCTCGGCGACGCGCCGACCAATCCGATCGACCTGCTCGATTCGCTCGCACGGATCGAACGCTTCTATCGGCGCATTCATGCGGCCGGCGCGGTGCCGCTGTCGGTTGGCGGCGACCATCTGGTGACGCTGCCGATCTTCCGCGCGCTCGCCGCCGACCGGCCGATCGGCATGGTTCATTTCGACGCCCATTCGGACACCAACGATCGCTACTTCGGCGACAACCCGTACACGCACGGCACGCCGTTTCGCCGCGCGATCGAGGAAGGTCTGCTGGATCCGGCGCGCACGGTCCAGATCGGCATCCGCGGCTCGGTCTACTCGGCCGACGACGAAGCGTTCGCGCGGGAATGCGGGATCCGGGTCATCTCGATGGAGGAATTCGTCGAGTTGGGCGTCGCGGCCACGATCGCCGAGGCGCGCCGCGTGGCGGGCAGCGGGCCGACCTACGTCAGCTTCGACGTCGACGTGCTCGATCCGGCCTTCGCGCCCGGCACGGGCACGCCCGAAATCGGCGGCATGACGACCCTCGACGCCCAGCATCTGGTGCGCGGGCTGCAGGGCCTGGATCTCGTCGGCGCGGACGTCGTGGAGGTGTCGCCGCCGTTCGATGCGGGCGGCGCCACCGCGCTGGTGGGCGCGACCATGATGTTCGAGTTGCTGTGCCTCCTCGCCGATGCGGTCGCCGCGAGGGGCTGAAACAGGCCCGGGGGATCGCGCGGCAACGCCGGACGGGCTATAAACGAGGCTCGTCCGACAGCAGCGAGGATCTCCATGCTTGGCAATCTTTCCAACGTTGACCTGCGCCTGTTTCGCACCTTCTGCGCGATCGTCGAGGCAGGCGGCTTTACCGCTGCCCAGGTGCGCCTGAACACGAGCCTGTCGCGCCTGAGCGTGCTGGTGCGCGATCTGGAAATGCGGCTGGGCTATTCGCTGTGTCGGCGCGGCAGCAGCGGCTTCCAGCTCACCGACGAAGGACAGGAACTGTACGAGGCCGCGCAGGGCCTGTTCGGCGACATCGAGCGGTTTCGCGAGCAGGTCAGCGGCCTCGGCGGCCGCGATCGGGAGACGCTCCAGATCGGCTGTGTCGACGGTGTGATCGGCCAGCCGTGCGCGCCGCTGCCGCTCGCGATCCGGCTGTTCCGCGAGCGCGTTCCCGGCGTGCGCGTGAACCTGCATACGCAGCGTCCGGACGAGCTCGAACACGCCGTTCTCGAGGAGCGCCTGCAACTGGCGGTCGGCGCATTTCATCATCGCCTGTCCGGGCTGCGATACCGGTTCCTGTTTCGCGAGGAACAGAATCTCTACTGCGCGCGCGAACATCCGTTCTTCGCGCGCCGCGACCCCGAACCCGAACTGGACGAAATCTGCGCCGCCGACTATGTCGGGCGCGGCTACATGGCCGAGAGCCAACGGCCGCACGGCCTCGTCTTCGGTCACGGCACGAGCGCCTACAGCATGGAGGCCATCGCGACCCTCGTGTTCAGCGGCACCTTCGTCGGCTACCTGCCGACCCACTACGCCGCTGCCTGGGCGGCCGAGGGACGCCTGCGCGCGATTCGTCCTGCACAGCTCGCCTATTTGTCGGCGTTTCATTGCGTCACGCGCCAGGGCGCCGAGCCGAGCGGAACGCTCGATGCGTTTCTCGCCGCGCTGGACGATGCGCAGTCGGCGCTCGGCGGCGCGTGATCGCCGCGCGCCGGGCCGCACGGCGCGCCAGCCTTTCTGTCCGGGAAAGGACGCTTGAAGCTTCCTCAATTATCGCGAGCGGGAAAATCGCCGACTATGTGCCGGACGATGGGCGCAGCCCGCGCATCCGGCCCTTCGCGGGCCCGAGCGGCGGCTGCCGCCCAATCGTGCGGCCGGCCTCCCGCCGGCCGCGGATGGCCCGGCCACGCGCCGCGGCATACCGATAATCAGGAGACACGATGAACAGCCAATCCCTCGATCTGGGCGGCACCGCGGGCGAGCCCGCCTCCGCCCGGCCGCCGGCCGCGCCCGCCGGCGTCGGCGCCGATGCAGCGGCCTTCCCCGCCCGCCGCGTCACGCTCGGCGATTTCATGGACGACTTGCCGGTCGGTGCCTTGCACCGGTTCGTCGTCTGGGTGATCGGCGTCGGGCTGTTCTTCGACATGTACGAGATCTTCCTCGTCAGCACGATCGGTTCCGCGTTGCAGAACGAATACGGGTTGAGCCGGCAGAGCACCGACTTCAAGCTGCTGCTGGCATCGGCGTTCATCGGGATGTTCGTCGGCGCGATGTGTCTCGGCAGCCTCGCCGATCGTATCGGCCGGCGCAAGGCGTTCCTGCTGACGCTGGTGTGGTACAGCGTGTTCTCGCTGGTCGGCGCGTTTTCGGTGAATGCCGACATGCTGGTCGCGTGCCGGTTCCTGACGGGCATCGGCGTCGGCGCGATCTATCCGGTCGCCGACAGCTTCCTGTCCGAAATCCTGCCGAAGGAAAAGCGCGGGCGGCTCGCCGCGTGGGCCTATACGACTTCCTATGTCGCGGTGCCGCTGGTCGGCTTTCTCGCACTGTGGCTGAATCCGCTGCATGTGGCCGGCGTGGCCGGCTGGCGCATCATCCTCGCGATCGGCAGCCTCGGCGCCGTCTATGTGCTGTTCGTCCAGCACCGGTTGCCGGAGAGCCCGCGCTGGCTGCTCGCGCAAGGCCGCACCGCCGACGCGCACGCGGCGCTGCGGCGCTTCGCGGAGGGCACCGGTGTGCGCGTGCCCGAGCAATTCGCGGAACCGGCCGAGCCGCAGCGGCCGCTCGGGCTCGGCGAGCGCATCGCGCTGCTGCGCCGCGAACCCTACGGCGCGCGCTACGTGATGCTCGCGATCTTTCACCTGTTGCAGGGCTTCGGTTACTACGGTTTCGGCACGCTGGCCGGCACGGTCGTGAAGAGCCGCGGTTTCGACGTGACGGACAGCACGCTGTTCATCGCGCTGTCGTTCGTCGGTTATCCGATCGGCTCGCTGCTGTCGATTCCGCTGCTCAACTGGATCGAGCGCCGCACGCTCGTGATCGTGTCGATCCTGTCGATCGCGGTATTCGGGCTCTGCTTCGCGTATTCGGGCAATATCGTGCTGATCGTCGGCTTCGGGTTGCTGACGACCTGCGCGTCGAACGTGTTCAGCAACGCGTATCACGTGTACCAGGCCGAGATCTTTCCGGCGCGCGTGCGCTCGACGGCGATCGGCAGTACGTACGCGCTGTCGCGCATCGTCAGCGGCGCGCTGCCGTTCGTGCTGCTGCCGGTGCTCGTCAGCTACGGGGCGGGCGCGATGTTCGGCGTGATCTCGATCGCGCTCGGTATCGTCGCGGTCACGCTACGCGTGCTCGGGCCGCTGACCACGCGGCGCAGCCAGGATGAGATCAATCCGGTTTGAGCGTGTGCCAGCCGATGGCGGGCGCAGTCCGACGCGAGATGCGTGTCGATCGATGGCTGCGTCCTTCAGTCCGAGCCTGCGCGGCAAGGACCCGTCGACGACATTCCCGCTTGAGAAACGACGACCGTGAATTCGATCCCCGATTCAAAATCCAGTGTCATGGTCGAGAACCGCGGATCGTCATCGAGGTAGTGCTTGTACGGTCGAACGGCGTCCTCGGCCGTGTACATGTTGTCGGCGAGGACGATCGATCCCGGGCGTAGCAGGCGCTCGATCGCGGTGCTACACGGGGACTGCTAAGCCGCTCGGGCGAGCGTGATGGCGCGCTCGGGGCACGCCGTCACACACTGTCCGCATGAACGGCAGGCATCCGCGTTCGGCGTGTAGGCGACTTTCATTCCATGCACGCGCAGCTTCAAGCGATGCATCAGATCAAGGCCGACGTAATCGGCCTTGTCGATGCGCCGGATCTCGAACACGTTCTCGGGGCATACCGCGACGCAATCCCCTTTGCCTTCGCAACGCTTCAGATCGACGACCGGCGCTATCACGCCCGGTTTCTGTTTGCAGTCGCCCGTTGATGTTTCGCGCACGTTCACTCTCCCGTGGGCCGGTTGCCGCCGGCTTGCCACGCGGTCCGGAAATGCTCGCGTTCCTCGGGTGTCATGGATTCCCACTTGCGCCAGTGGCGCCGGCCGCGCCAGCCGTGGTGTCCGCGGAATCCGCCGAACAGGATGCGGCTCAACACGAGCAGGCCCAGCGCATGGGCGAAGTCGATCGTACGGGCGCCGACGAACAGCGCCGGGATCACCCAGTTCCATAACATCATGACGACCCATCCGAGCACGCCTATGGCGATCACGACGAACAGCGCCTTGCCCGCACATCTGATTCGAAAATTCATCTGTCGACTCCTCTAGGTATTGTCCAATTCGTCATAAATGCGCTGCAGTCGGGCACGCAGATGCAAGACCGCATAACGTTTGCGAGCGAGCAGCGTATTGAGCGCGACACCGCTTTGCGCGGCCATCTCCTTGAAGGACCGGCCGTCCAGTTCGTGCGCGACGAATACCTCGCGCTGATTCGCCGGCAATTCGTCGAGCGCATCCTGCAAGGCCTTGAGCACCAGTGTGCGAACGTAGAGCGCTTCGGGGCCGGCATCGTGTGCCGGTAGCGCAAGGTCCAGGCGATACTCGCTGTTCGCTTCGTCCTCGGCCTCGAACAGGTCCGTCAGCGGCTGCTCCTTCTTCTTGCGAAAGCGGTCGACGATACGGTTGCGCGCGGCACGGAAAAGCCACGCGCTCACCTGTTCAATTGGCGCGGGAAGCCGGTAAGCCTGAACGAATTCGTGAAACACGTCCTGCAGAATGTCTTCGGCATCGTCCGGATCGCGTATCCGACGCCGGATAAAGCTCACGAGTCTCGTTCGCTCACGCGTCACTATCGCGGTGATGTCGCGGTCTGGGTCGGTCATCGTGCGTGAAGTGGGTGGCGATTCCATGTGCCTGAAGACGTTTCAGGCGCGCGAATATTGTGTCGAGTGCGAAAAATGACTGCCGAACGCGTCGGCTTCACGGGGAGATGTCGATCACGCCGCCAAGCCAGGGGAATACCCGTTTGTCCGGCCCGGAGGTCATCGCCGACACGGCCGGGAACGGTGTAAAGATAGTGCAAGGAACGAACCCGCGACGACAAGGCGGGAAATGCGCTTCGCGGCAGCGAAACGTGCGTGCGGCGGGCGCATGCCCCGGCATCGGCCTTCCCGGGGCGAGATGGGGAAGCGCGTGCCGTGCTCGCGATTGTCGGCTGCCGCCGAACCGTACGACGCGACGGTAGTTCGCGGTCGTCTGCCGGTCGGTCTGGCGCGGATGCGTCGAATCGGCGTCCTGCAGCGGTGGGCTGAACGCGCACCGATGATCGCACTTCCTCGAAGCCGCACCGCGCCAACGTCTACCGCTTGCGGGCTGGCCTCAACGCGCCGACATGAAATCGAACAGCTTCGCGATGTCGGTCGTCAGCACGGTGCCGGCCTTCACGCCGACCCACAGCGTGCGCGTCGCCCACGCGTCGTCGAGCTTCACGACACCAAGCCGCGCGGCGCGCTCGCCGGTCACCGCATCGCGCGGCAGCACGCCGATGCCGAGCCCGGCCTCGATCATCCGGCTCACGCCGTCGAAATTCGATACCTGGATCCGCACTTTCAGCGAGCGCTCGGCCGCGAACGCGGCGTCGGTCATGCGCGCGAGCAGCGAACTGCCGTCGCTCAAGCCGACGTAATCCTCGTCGAGCGTTTCCGCGAAACGGATGCTGTCTCGTGCGGCGAAGCGATGCGCGCGCGGCACGAGCAGCACGAGCTCGTCGCGCCGGTACAGCCGCCGTTCGATGCCGGGTGCCGGCACGTTGTCCGCGAACACGCCGAGATCGGCCTTGCCGGACCCTAGCGCATCGACGATCTCGTGGCTCAGCCGCTCCTCGAGACTCACCTTGATGCCCGGGTTGTCGGTGAGGAACGCGGCGAGATCGGCGGGCAGGAACTGGACGATCGCGGACGTATTGGTCCACACGTGGATATGGCCGCGCACGCCGGCGACGTAGTCGCTCATCTCGTGCGCCATCCGGTTGACCTGCTCGATCACCTTCGCCGCATGGTCGAGCAGCGCGCGACCCGCGGGCGTCAGCTCGACGCCGCGCGCATGCCGCACGAACAGTGCGCTGCCGGTCACGCTTTCGAGTTCGGCGATGCGCTTGCTGACCGCGGACAGCGTGAGCTGGCCGTGTTCGGCTGCCTTCGTCAGGCTGCCGTGTTCGGCGACGAGCGCGAACACGCGCAGCGACTGCAGATCGAAATGAAGCGGGTTCACCATGTCGTGGGTCCTGGGAAGGCCGTGCGGCGCGCGCCATCATCGCGGCGGCCTGACGCCGATCATACGCCCGGCCGTGCGCGTGCGATATCGCGCGGCTGGCGCGGCGCGATCGCCTGCAACGCGGCGAGCATCGCGCCGTCCGGCTTCGCGAGATCGTCGAGCACCGCGAAGTGCTGCATGCCGGGCAGCCAGGTGCGCGCGACCCGTTCGCCGGCCGCTTCGCACGCCGACGCGTATTCATGCGCTTTCCGGATGAGTTCGGGCAGTTCGGCGTCGCCGACCGCGACGACCGTCGGCGCACCCGGCCCGATATGCCGCAGCGGGCTGCATGCATCGACCTCTTGCGCGGCGAGCTGCAGCTTGTCGTTCAGGCAGCACAGCGAGATCGGTTCGAGATCGACGAGCGGGCTGATCGCGAGTGCCGACACGACGCCGCGATGCTCGCGAAGGACGGCCGTCAGATGGCCGCCCGCCGAATGCCAGCTCAGATGGATCGGCCGGTTCGCGGTACCGACGCCGTCGGGTTCGGTGACGAGGAAATCGAGCAGCGCGCCGATCTCGCCGACGATGTCGGTCATCGTCGCGATCGGCGCGGGCGTGTATTCGGCGAGCACGACGCCAAAACCGTGCCCGCGTCGTGCCGGTGCTCGCGCGACCGAACGGATCGATGCGCGGAAGCAGCGCGTCCGGTCGCGCGGCAGGCCGGCCGCCGCCGGTCAGATCAACTCGGAGATCTCGATCAGGTTCAGGTCGGGGTCACGCACGTAGACCGAGCGGATCTTCTGCGTCGCACCCGTGCGTTCGACCGGCCCTTCGACGATCGGCCATTCGACGCGCTTCAGGTGCGCGATCACGTCGTCGAGCGGTACCGCCGCGATGAAGCACAGGTCGAGCGCGCCGGGCACCGGCACATGCGCTTTCGGTTCGAACTCCGCGCCGCGCACGTGCAGGTTGATCTTCTGGTAGCCGAAGCGGAACGCAAGCCGGCCGGCGCCGAAGGTTTCGAGCTGCATCTGCAGCACCTCGGTGTAGAAATGCTTCGTCCGGTCGGGATCGACGCAGGTCAGCACGAGATGGTCGAGGTGATCGATCAGTGCCATGGAATTCGCTCCTGTGTTCCTGTTCATGAGAATGCGCGCTGCGCGGGCATGTCGCCGGCGTCGGCGCGCGGTGGCGGATGAAGATCCGAGCGGCGCCCGGCCTTCAGGATCTGGCTCGGCACGTCATGCCCGATCAGCGCGGGCAACCGTGCCGACGCAGCGAGGACGGCCGCGAGGTCGATGCCCGTATCGTAACCGTCGAGTTCGAGCATGTGCACGAGTTCCTCGGTGCACACGTTGCCGGTCGCGCCCGGCGCATACGGGCAGCCGCCGAGCCCGCCGAGCGACGCGTCGAAGCGGTCGATGCCCGCGTCGAGCGCCGCGAGCGTATTCGCGAGCGCCATCCCACGCGTGTTGTGAAAATGCAGCGTGAGCTGCAGCGCGCCGAAGCGCTCGCGTGCACGCTCGGACAAATCGCGCACTTGCGACGGAAACGCCATGCCCGTCGTGTCGCACAACGTGAAGCCGTGCACGCCGAGATCCGCGAAGCGCTGCATCCACGCGAGCACCGTTTCGGCCGGTACGTCGCCTTCCATCGGGCAGCCCATCGCGGTCGACAGCGACACGTTGATCGCGACACCCGAGCCGCGCACCGCGTCGATCACGTCGCGCAGCTGCGCGAACGACTGCTCGCGCGTCATCCGCAGGTTCGTGCGGTTGTGGCTCTCGCTCATCGACATCACGAGGTTCACTTCGTCGACGCCGCACGACAGCGCGCGCTCGGCGCCGCGCACGTTCGGCACGAGCACCGTATAGACGACGCCCGGCGCGCGCTCGATGCCGTGCATCACGGCCTCCGCGTCGCGCAATGCGGGGATCGCCTTCGGCGACGTGAACGACGTGACTTCGATCTTCGCGTAGCCGCATGCGCTCAATGAATCGACGAGCGCGATCTTGGCGTCGGTGTCGACGAACGCCGCTTCGTTCTGGAAACCGTCGCGCGTCGCGACTTCGTGGATGTAGAGTCGTTTGCGCAGCTTGCTCATGATGTCTCTCCCTGTCTCCTGTTGCCGGTTCAGATCACGCCGCGCGCGCGCCAGTCGCCGCGCGTTGCCGCATCGATGCCGATCGATTCGAGCACCGCATCGGTATCCGCGCCGAGTGCGGGCGCCGGGCGCTCGATCCGCCCTGGCGTCGCGCCGAGTTTCGGCACGATGCCCGGCACCTGCACGGGCGTGCCGTCGGGCAGCGCGGCGTCGACGATCATGTCGCGCGCGCGGTAATGCGGATCGGCCGCGATGTCCGCGACGTCGTAGATGCGCCCGGACGGGATGCGTGCGTCGTTCAGCGCGGCCAGCACGTCGTCGAGATCGTGGCGTGCGCTCCACTCGCCGATCGCCGCGTCGATGCGCTCGACCTGCGCGACGCGGCCGTCGTTGTGCGCGAGCGCGGGATCGTTGCCGAGATCGGGCCGGCCGATCAGCTCCATCAGGCGCCGGAAGATGCTGTCGCCGTTGCCGGCGATCAGCGCGTACCTGCCGTCGCGGCAGCGGTATGCGTTGGTCGGCGCGATGCCGGGCAGGCTGCTGCCGGCCGCCTCGCGCACCGCGCCGAACGCCGAGTATTCGGGCAGCAGGCTTTCCATCATGTTGAACACCGATTCGTACAGCGCGACGTCGACGACCTGCCCGTTGCCGCCCTGCTGCTCGCGATGCCGCAATGCGAGCAGCACGCCGATCACGCCATGCAGCGCCGACAGCGAATCGCCGAGCGAGATGCCGACGCGCACCGGCGTGCGGCCGGGTTCGCCGGTCAGGTGCCGCAGGCCGCCCATCGCCTCGGCGATCACGCCGAAGCCGGGACGGTCGCGGTACGGGCCCGTTTGCCCGAAGCCCGACACGCGCAGCATCACGAGCCCCGGATTGATCGCGGACAGCGCGTCCCAGCCGAGCCCCCAGCCCTCGAGCGTGCCGGGCCGGAAGTTCTCGATCAGCACGTCGGTCTCGGCGACGAGGCGGCGCACGACGTCCTGCCCTTCGGGCGTGCGCAGGTCGAGCGTGAGCGAGGTCTTGTTGCGCGACTGCGCGGCCCACCAGACCGATGTGCCTTCGTGCAGCAGCCGCCATTTGCGCAGCGGGTCGCCGAGGCCGGGCGGTTCGACCTTGATCACGTCCGCGCCGAATTCGGCAAGCATCCGGCCCGCGAACGGCCCGGCGATCAGTTGGCCGAGTTCCAGCACGCGGATGCCGTCGAGGGGTCGCGTCATGGCTGTCTCCGATGAAATCGTGTTGTCGATGACGGCGATCATGACGGCGTTCGCGCACCGCGAAAATCGATCGATGCTCAACCAGCCTTTCCAAAACGGAAAGGCGCACGTCGGTGCGATCGCTACGGTCGTTCCCGAGCGGAATGCGTCAGCCTTTCCATCCGGGAAAGCGCGCTCGCGCAACGGTCAAACGACGCCGTGCGCGCCGCCGGCAGAATCGAAGCCGTTCCGCGCCCGCCGGGCGCCTGTCCCTGTCAGCGAGACCCGCCATGTTTTCTGTTTCCTCTCCCGCGAAGATCGTGTTTCTCGATCGCGCGACGCTGTCGCCGCAAACCGTACTGAAGCCATTCCCGTTCCCGCACGTGTTGCAGACGTTCGACCGGACGAGCGCGCACGAAATCGCGCCGCGCATTGCCGACGCCGACATCGTCGTGACCAACAAGGTGCGGCTCGACGCTTCGGCGCTCGCCGCCGCGCGCCGTCTGCGGATGATCGCGATCGCTGCGACCGGTACCGACATCGTCGATCTCGGCGCGTGCGCATCACACGGGATCGTCGTGAGCAACATTCGCGGCTATGCAGTCCGCACGGTGCCCGAGCATACGTTCGCGCTGATCTTCGCGCTGCGCCGCAGTCTCGTGGCTTACCGCGACGCGGTGCGCGCCGGACGCTGGCTCGACAGCGGGCAGTTCTGCTTTTTCGACCATCCGATCCGCGACCTGGCCGGCTCGACGCTCGGGATCGTCGGCGACGGCGTGCTCGGGCGCGCGGTGGCCGGCATCGCGCGTGCGCTCGACATGCGCGTGCTGTTCGCGGCGCACGGCGATGCCGCAGGCGACGACTACGCGCCGCTCGACACGCTGCTGCGCGACAGCGACGTGATCACGCTGCACTGCCCGCTCACGCCGGCGACGCGGCACCTGATCGACGCGGCCGCGTTCGCGCGGATGGCGCGCCGGCCGCTGCTGATCAATACCGCACGCGGCGGGCTCGTGGACGAAAGCGCGCTGGTCGATGCGTTGCAGTCGGGGCAGATCGCGGGCGCCGGGTTCGACGTGGTAACGCAGGAACCGCTGCCGGCCGCGCATCCGTTCCACGCGATCCTGTCGCATCCGGCGTTCATCCTGACGCCGCACGTCGCGTGGGCAAGCGACGAGGCGATGCAGGCGCTCGCCGATCAGCTCGTCGACAACGTCGCCGCGTTTGCCGGCGGCGAGCCGCGGCATGTGGTGTGATTCGTGCCGCCGCGGCAGATCGATTCACGCGCGCAAACGGAACGGCCCCGCTCGATTGCTCGAAGCGGGGCCGACTGAATCCGGGGGCTGCTTACGCCAGCGACTCGGCACGTGACGGGTTCGTGCATCCGCGCTATCGTGCGGCCGGTTTCTGAACGCCTGATGCGCACTACTTCAAGGAATTCGAACCGCCAACGCTGTAGGGCCAGTCTGAAACCGAACGGGACGAATCATGAAAAACGTCCGTTTCGGCTGCCGCGCACCGCTCGGCGCGCCGACCCCGACGCAAATTTCAGTAAGCGGACATCTCGACGCAAGGATCGACCTTGGACGGCGAGCAGATGACCGAATACTTGGCGCTCTCGCGCATCAGCGCTTCGCCTTCGTGCAGCGCGATCTTGATCTCGGGGTGACGCTCGTACGCGAGGAATGCCGAGCACACGACCGCGGACATCACGACGAGGGAAAACACAAATTTTTCAAGGGTTTGGAAACGTTCTGGCATGGTTCGACCTTTCTCTCAGCCTGTGATTATACCTTGAGATAAGGGTTTTCCCTATGCAACCGGACGCATGCCGGGGATCGACGTGATCGCCCCCCCTTTTCGTCGTCGTATCGCCCACCGATCCGCGCCCGCGCGACCGTCGCAGCGTCCCTCAAGCCGGATCGCGGGGAGCGGCCGCTTCGACCGGCCCGAGGGGGGATGGGCGCATGCCGATGCGGGCGGCGTCGAGGCCTATCCGGTTGTGCAACGTGCTGCGCTCGAAGCGCTTGAACGACTCGGCAATGTGCTGGCGCAACAGCGCGGCATCCCACGGTTTGATCAGCAGCTTCTGGACCGATCCGTTGCCGGACGTGGCCGCGATCGACTGCCCTTCGCCATAGCCGGACAGCAGGATGCGCACGATGTCCGGATAAAGCGCCTTGACGCGCTGCAACAGGTCGATCCCGGACAGGTTCGGCATGCGGAAGTCCGACACGATCACGCCGACGCGATGTTGCGCGAGCAGGTCGAGCGCGTCGCCGGGATCGGTCGTGCCGAGAATCTCGTAGCCGTCGCGGCTCAGCGCCTGCCTGAGCGTCTGCAGGACGGCCGGGTCGTGGTCGACCAGCAGCAGCGTCCGGTGCAGTAGCTCGCGCTGCCGGCAATGCTCGGGAAGCTCCGAGCCGGCGGAGAGCATGTCGGCGATTTCCGTCCCGGTGACCGGATGGCTGAAGTAATAACCCTGCATCGCATGGCAGCGGTGCCGGTTCAGGAACGAAAGCTGCGCTTCCGTCTCCACGCCCTCGGCCACCGTTTCCATGTGCAGCGACTCCGCCATCGCGATGATCGAGCGCGTCAGCGACGCGCCTTCCGCGCTCGTGGTGACGTCGCTGAGGAACGACTTGTCGATCTTGACGACATCGATGGGCAGGTCCTTCAGGTACGACAGGCTGGAATAGCCGGTGCCGAAGTCGTCCAGCGACAGCACGACGCCGAGCGCCTTCAGTTCGCGCAGCGTGTGCGCGATCGCGTTGCGGTCCTGCATCAGCACGCTTTCGGTCAACTCGAGTTCGAGCCAGGCTGGCTCCAGGCCGGTATCCCGCAGCGCCCTGCGCACCACGTCGGCCATGTTCTGCTGCCGGAACTGGCGTGCCGACAGGTTGACGGCGATCCGTAGCGGCGGATGCCCGTCCTGGCGCCACGCGACGGCCTGCGCGCAGGCCGTGCGCAGCACCCATTCGCCGATCGGCAGAATCAGCCCGGTTTCCTCTGCGATCGGGATGAAGCGGTCAGGCGAAATCACGCCGATGCCGGGGCGGCGCCAGCGAATCAGCGCCTCGACGCCGCTGATCTGGCCGGTCTTGAGATCGACCTTCGGCTGGTAGTACAGCTCCAGTTCGCCGTTCGCGACGGCCTCGTGCAGCGCGTTTTCGAATTCGGCCTGTTCTTCCACGCGTGCACCCAGCTCGCGCGTGTAGAAGCTGTAGCCATTTCGCCCGCGCTCCTTCGCGCAATACAGCGCGGCGTCGGCCGTCTTCAGCAGCGTTTCCGCGTCGGCGCCATCGGTCGGACAGACGCTGACGCCAATGCTCGTCGTCACGTGCAGGTCGTGTCCGTCGAGCACGAACGGCGCGCCGAAGGTGTTCAGGACCTTGCGGGCGACCGCGTCCGCATCCGTCGCGGTCGACAGGTTGACCAGCATCACCACGAACTCGTCGCCGCCGAGCCGCGCGACCGTGTCGCCGTCCCGCACGGAAGCCTTGAGCCGAGCCGAGACGGCCCGCAGCAGGCCGTCGCCGACCGAATGGCCGAAGGTGTCGTTGATGTGCTTGAAGCGGTCCAGGTCGAGCACCATCACCGCGACCAGGTGTCCGGTGCGCCGTGCCTGCGACATCGCCTGCTCCATGCGGTCGCTCAGCAGGTTGCGATTGGGCAGGCCGGTCAGCGCATCGTGGTTGGCGAGGTATTCGATGCGCCCCTGCTGCATCTTGCGCTCGGTGATGTCCTGCACGATGCCGCGCAGGATGATCGCGTGGCTCAGGTCGCGCCCCGCCTCCGCCTGGTGCAGCACGTGGCGCTCGGTGCCGTCCGGGTGAATCAGCCGATGCTCGAGCGAAAACGGGGCGCCCTCGGTGCGCAGGCTCGTGAACGACTGGATCAAAAGCGGCTGCTCGTCGACCGGAACGGCTTGCAGCAGCCGATCGAAGGTCGGCGACGTGCGCTCGGGGTCGAGGCCGAGGATCCGGTACAGCTCCGGCGACCAGCTGCCGTCCGGCCGGCCGGCCTGATACTCCCAGTTGCCCAGATGCGCGAGCGCCTGCGCATGCGTCAGGCTGATCTCGGTGGTCGTGAGCTTTTCGAGCGTCGCCGCGGCGCGCAGCAGGTAGCGGATCCGGTAGCCGAGCAGCTTCCAGCGCATCGGCTTGGAGACGAAATCGGTCGCGCCGGCGTCGAAGGCGCTGGCGATCGACGCATCGTCGTCGTTGCCCGTGAGCATCACGATCGGCACGCGGCGACCTTCCGGCAGCGCACGCAGCCGGCGACAGCACGCGAAGCCGTCGCCGCCGGGCATCTCGACGTCGAGCAGCACCACGGCAGGACGATGACGCAGGAACGCGTCGATGCCCTCCTGCGGCCCGGTCGCTTCCTCGACGCGAAAACCCTCCGGCTCGAGGGTCTCCACGACCAGCAGGCGCGTCATCGCATCGTCATCAACGATCAGAATCACCGGCGCATCGGCATTTTCCTGGCTCACGACCGTTCTCCTGTTTCCGACCCGCCGCGACCGCCACCGCGATCGTGCTGCGGCCGCTCAACCCTCCACCATGCGTTCCGCTGTCAACGCGGCCCGCGCGTGCCCGAATTCGGCGTCCGTGCCGGCGACGAGGCCGGCTGCCGCGGCGACGTCGGCGGCGCGCGCCAGTTGCTCGATCGCCTTGCAGCGGGCCGACAGCATGTGCGCGCCGACGTTCGCACTGCTCGATTTCAGCGTATGGGCGGCCAGCCTCAGCGCATCGGCATCGCCCGCTTCGACGGCCGCGTGCATGTCGCGGATCAGCCGCGGCGCATCCAGCGTGAACTGATCGATGATGCGGGTCAGGATATCGGGGCGGCCCGGCCGCTGGAGCGCGCGCAATGCGTCGAGCGCCTTGCGGTCGATCACGTTCGCGTCGCCGTCCGGATCGGCGATGGCTGCCGCGGCCGCTTCGGTGCCCGCTTCGCCGCCCGCTTTGGTTCCCGCGTCGCCGCTCGTGACGGCCGGCCCGGACGCCGCGCCGCGGGCATGGCGCGCGAGCACCTGCAGCAGCGCATCGCGACGGAACGGTTTTCCCAGGTAGTCGTCCATGCCGGCGGCCAGGCAGCGCTCGCGGTCGCCGCTGAGCGCATTGGCCGTCAGTGCGATGACCGGCAGACGCGGCGCGCCGGCTTCCGCTTCGTGCCGGCGCAGCAGCCGCGTCGCCTCGAAGCCGTCCAGCAGCGGCATCTGGCAATCCATCAGGACCACGTCGAACACGTCGTCCGCCAGCATCTTCAGCGCCTGCCGGCCGTCTTCGGCCACGGCCACCCGATAGCCGGTGTCCTCCAGCATCGCCAGCGCGATCTGCTGATTGACCGCGTTGTCCTCGACCAGCAGCACGCGCGCCGATCCGGTGTCGGGCGGCGCCGCCGCGTCCGGCCCGACTTCGTCGGACACCGGCGCGGCCAACGGCAGCGGCGGCGGCCTCACGTGCATCGCCGACGCGATGGCCGCATAGAGCTCCGCGCCATGGAGCGGCTTCGTCAGCCGGGCGTCGATGTCGAGCTCGCGCGCGACCTGGATGCTGTCCATCATCTCGAACGCGGTCAGCGTGACGATCCTGAGCGCACGCAGCGACGGATCGTGGCGGATGTGCTGCACGAGCGAGATGCCGTCCATGCCCGGCATCCGCACGTCGACGATGGCCAGATCGAACGGCGCCCCGTCGGCGACGGCCGCCCGCAACTGCGACAGCGCATCGTCGCCGCCGATGGCCGTCGCGACGCACAGCTGCCATTCGATCGCATGTTCGACGAGCACGCTGCGATCGGTCTCGCTGTCGTCCACGATCAGCACCCTCAATCCCGCCAGCGACGACCGTGCGCCCGCCGCGACGTCGACCACGCCGGACACCGGTTCGAGCCGCGCGGTCACGGTGAACACCGAGCCCTTGCCGGGCGTCGATTCGAGCGTGAGCGTGCCGCCCATCATCTCGGCCAGCTGGCGGGAAATCACGAGCCCCAGCCCGGTTCCGCCGTATTTGCGCGCGGTCGAACTGTCGGCCTGCTGGAACGGCCGGAACAACTGCGCGGCCACGTCCGGCGCGATGCCGATGCCGCTGTCGGCGATCGCGAACACGACGCGGCCGTCGCCCGCATACGACACGGCCAGCTCGACCCGCCCGCGCTCGGTGAACTTGATCGCATTGCCGATCAGGTTCGTCAGGATCTGGCGCAGCCGGACCGGGTCGCCGCGCATCCATTGCGGCACGGTATCCGCCTTGCGGAACACCAGCGCAAGTTCCTTGCGCTGCGCATTGGGCTCCAGCAGCGCGACGACGTCGTCGAGCAACTGATGCAGGTTGAAATCGATGCGCTCCAGCGTCAGCTTGCCGGCCTCGATCTTCGAAAAATCGAGTATGTCGTCGATGATGATCAGCAGCGTCTGGCCGGATCGATACACGGTGTCGACGAACTTGCGTTGCTTCGACGTCAGGCGCGTGCGTTGCAGTAGCTCGGTCATGCCCAGCACGCCGTTCATCGGCGTGCGGATCTCGTGGCTCATTCTCGCGAGAAATTCCGATTTCGCCGAATTCGCGGTTTCGGCCGCGGCGATTGCCGCCTGCAAGTCGATGTCGCGGCGTTCGATTTCGTCGAGCATCGTATTGAAGCCGGCGATCAGGGTCGCGACCTCGTCACGGCCCTTGTGGGACATGCGCAGCGACAGGTCGCTGCCGCTGCGGATGCGAGCCATGGTGCGCGTCAGATTCGCCAGTGGGCGGGAGATCGACGTGCCGAGGCGATGACTGATCACGAGGCTGCCGATCGCGAGCAAATACGACACGACGACGATCATCGCGATGGCGCTCGTCACCGCGCGATTGACCTGCGACACGATGCCCCGCTGCTGCAGATCGACGCGCACGGCCTCCTGTTCCGTATAGGCCGCGAGGCGATTCGCGGTCGTGTCCACATCCGCGACGATGCGCTGCATGCTCGCGTCGTTGGACAACATGTTCGACCTCACCGCGAGGATGCGGCGCGCGGATCCGGCCAGCTCCGCGACCAGCGGAATCACATCCTGCGCGCGGCTCGACTCGCGCTGCCCGCCGGCGACGAGCGCATCGCGCAGCGTGCTCGCGGCGGCGGCGAGCTTGCCGATATTCTCGCGGGCGTCGCTGTCGGCGCGCTTGAGGTGTTCCGTGCTTTTGCTTTGCGCGACCACGCGGAGGTCGGCCGCCAATTCCTTGATGCCGCCGTTGACGACGGTCGACAGGTACCTGATCCGGGCCGCTTGCCGCTGGAACGCGATCGTTTCGTCGAGACGCTGTCGCGCCTTGACGATCCGCAACGCGAACGGGTCGGCGATTTCCGCCAGCTTCGTGTCCAGCGCGTCGAGGGACTGCAGAACCTTGTCCTCCCTGGCGTGGTAGCGCGTCGCGACGGACGGCTCCACGAACATCCTGCCGCGCAGCGCGACCAGGCTGTCGTCGCCGTCGAGGATGTCGGCCGCCACGCGCCCGAGCGTATTCGCGACGTCCTGCGCCGTGGCGGCTTCGAGGTTCGGCGCCGCGATCGCCAGCGCATTGCGCGCACCGTCGATGGCCGCATGCATGCGCTCCCGCAGCGGGGCGAGCCGGTACCGGTTCGGCACGCCGTCGACGTGATCGGCAACGCTGACGATGTCCTTGACGTTCATGCGGACCTGGTCGAGCGCATGAATCGTCCGGTTGTACGCGGTGTTGGCCGCCAGCGCATCGCTCACCGCCGCGTTGGCCTGGCTGTCCAGCCGTTCGGTTTCGGCGCGGATCGTGCTCAGGAATGCGTCGCCCCGTGCCTGGACGCGCTCGATCAGACGGCTTTCGTCACCCAGCCGCGCATCGTCCCGCAGACGCTGGCCGACGCCTTCGCTCATCGAGCGCAGCATCGTGCGCAGGTCGGTGGACGGCGCGTCGATGCCGTGCCCGTCGATCGCGCGCACGGCGGCCGTGACGGCGGCAATCCGCCGCAATTGCGTTTCGATCTCCGACGTCGCCTGCTGCTGCTCGGACGCGTCTTGCGCCTGCTCGAGCCGGCTGAAATCCACCGCGAGCTCCGCGTACGCGCGCTGGAGTTCGTTGCTGCGCACCTGCAACGGCAGCGATTCCGTCGTCAGCGTGCTCACACCGGAGGCAATGCCGTGCACCGCGATCAGGCTGGTCGCGGAAATCGCCAGCGCACCCAGCAGCATCAGGCTGGTGCCGGTGACAAGCTTGGCCTTGATGTCCATGCAGCCTCCGGGATCGGGACGGCCCGCGCGCGGCCATCCGGCTGGTTATCTGGCCGACGCGTCCAGGGGCGCGATGCGGCCGTGCGCGATTTCGGAGAGGAACACCGCATTCAGCGCCTGGTGATTGTCCGCGCCCAGATCGACGACCAGGCCGCCCAGGTCGAGATGCCTGATCGATTCGAGCGCTTGCTTCAGCGCCGCCCGGGTCGGCGACGGGCCGGCGCGCTCGAGGCCGATCAGCATGATCTTCGCGTCGATGCAGCCTTCGATGTGCACCACGCCCACGTGCTCTCCCGGAAAGCGCCGCTCGATCAGCCGCGCGCAATCGCGGATCACGTCCCGGTCGTTGTGGGGAAGCGGCACGACCTGCGAGATCAGCGTGCCGTTCCCTTCGTCGCCGATCAGGCGCAGCAGGTCGTCGGTGCCGACGAACGATACCGATGCGAGCCGGGCCTTCAGGCCTTCGCGACGTGCCGCGCGAATGAACGCGGCAATCGGCGTATAGGGACCGGCCATGACGACGACATCCGGCTGGCTGTCCAGCAGCGACGCGAGGCCCGTGTCGACCGCCGTGGTCCCGCGGCGGAACGTGCCGGTCGCGACGACCTCCAGGCCATGGCGCTGCAGCGCCAGCCGCGTGCCCGCCAGCACCGCGAGCCCGAAGCCGTCGTCCTGATAGAACACCGCGAACCGTTTCGCGCCGTCGTGCGCGATGAAATGGTCGACCAGCGCGCGGGTCTCGTCTTCATAGCTGGCGCGGATGTTGAAGACCTCCGGCACAACCGGCTTGCGCAGCGCCATCGCGCCGGTGAACGGGCCGACGAGCGGAATGCCGGCCTCCCGGATGATCGGCAGCACCGCGGTGGTCGTCGGCGTGCCGACATAGCCGAACAGCGCGAACACATTGCCCCGTTCGATCATCTCCAGCGTGCTGTCGACGGTCCTGTCGGGCTCGTAGCGATCGTCGGCGACCACGAGGTCGATCTTCCTGCCATGCACGCCGCCGCGCGCGTTCATGTCGTCGAACACGGCCTGCGCGCCCGTCAGCAGCCCGCGCCCGAGGCCCGCCGAATTGCCCGATTGCGCGTTGACCATGCCGAGGCGGATCGCGCCGTCGGTCACGCCGGGCTCCGCCGCGACGCAGGCACCGGCGCCGATCATGGGAGCGACGCAGGCCATCAGCGTCAGGGTCCGGCGCAGCGTCGCGCGTCGCGCGGGCCGGCGAACCGCGCGTGCCCGTTCCTGTTCAGGCCCGACGGCAGGCGCCATCCATCCCGGGCCGCGCGGGCTCGGCGATCGAGCGATCGGCGCAAACGGCCGGCGGCCGACACGGGCAAGCGCGCGCAATACATGCGGAAACCGGGTACCCGACCACATTCTTGCGGCAGACACGCCATTGCCCATGCTGGGTTCCCCTTCCGCCCCCGGTTCCTTGATCCGGTCATGCCCGCCGCATGCCGGATGACCGACGCGGCACGATGCAATTAGTCATATATATAGATTGCATCAAATGCGACTGCAAGCCGGAGGGCGAATAAACGCGGTTTATCGACGGCATTGCGCTTCACGCGCGGGAACGTTATCGCGCGAAGGCTGCATTTTGTTTTGCTTTCAGAATTTCGATTCGATTTTTAATTCGCTGTTTTCTTGCCGAAATTCGCTCATTCGAATCGCGATGAATGCGCGCGTGGTGGCACGATCCGGTCCCGATTCGAAAACGGAACCGGCCGCCGATCTGCAACGCGGCGGGAAGCTCGCCTGCACGGCCCGAATGCCGTGATCTCTCGATGGAAAACTGGAGTCCGCGGCGCGCCGGAACAGAGGCGAACGACGCCGCGGCTGCGTCACTTCGGCGCCGACGCCGCGCTGGCCGCGTCGCCATGCCATGCCTTGCCGATCTGGTCGATCAGCGACTTCGCGGTGCCCGTCGCGAGCGCCGCGTCGACGCCCGACGTCTGCCACGAGCCGTCGGCGGCCTTCACGAAGGTCAGGTTCGCGCGCGACGGCGAGTAATCGGCATTGCGCCACGTGACGACGACGTCGCACGAGTACGTGCGATCGCCGAGCTTCTTGCAGTCGCCGTCCGGCTTCGCCGACACGACATCGGCCGACACGGGCAGCGGCTGGCCGAACAGCGCGCTCAGGCCGCCGTGGTTTTCCGCTTCGAGCGCGCGGCGCACCGCGGCGTCGACGTCCCTCGATCCGGGGCCGTCGTGGAGCAGGTTGCAGGCGGCCAGCAGCGTCGAGGCACAGCCGAGAGTCAGCAGCGTTTGAAACTTCATGGAGATCCGTTGTCGGGTGAGCGTCGGGTGGCGCGCGGCGACGTACGGGAACACGCTCGCCGGGCCGGTATGCCGCGTAGTCTGCAACGTCCGCGTGTCGTTCGCGGTATCCATTTGTAACCAATTGCACCGACGCGCGGCGGCACGGCGCGACCGTGCCTACTGCCGCTCCTGCTTCACGCGGCTGACGAGCTGCGTCGGGCTCACGAACTGCAGCGCGATCACGACCCACACGAGCGTGATGGCCATGTAGATCATCGCCATCGCGTCGATCGACTGCGGTGCGCGCACGCCGGTCGAGAACACCGCGTAATACAGCGCGACGACGAGCGTCTGCGTGCTCGGGCCCGCGGTGAAGAACGTCAGCTCGAACATCCCGATCGTGCGCACCAGCACGAGCAGCGCCGCCGCGAGCATGCCGGGTACGAGCAGCGGCAGCAGCACGTAGCGGAAATAGCGCCACGTGTTCGCGCCGAAGATGCGTGCGGCGGCTTCGAGATTCGGGTCGATCTGCTCGATGAACGGCGTCATCACGAGGATCACGAACGGCAGCGCCGGAACGAGGTTCGCGAGGATCACGCCCGGCAGCGTGCCCGCGAGCCCGACCTTGTACATCACGGTCGCCATCGGGATCCCGTACGTGACGGGCGGCACCATCAGCGGCAGCAGGAACACCAGCAGCGCGAAGCGCTTGCCGCGAAACTGCACGCGCGCGAGCGCATAGGCGGCCGGCACGCCGAGCGCGATCGACAGCAGCACGACCGCGCCGACGACCTCGACGGTCACCCACAGCACGCTCGCGAGCTGGAAGTCCTCCCACGCCTTCGCATACCAGTGCAGCGTGAAGCCCTGCGGCAGCGGCGTGCCGAACCAGCGTGTCGCGATCGAGTTCACCGCGACGGTCGCGATCAGCAGCATCACGTTCAGCAGGAAAAACGCCATCAGCCCCCAGACGAGCGCCTTCCAGGCACGGCCGGCGAGGTTGCTTCTCATCTTCTGCGGTGTCCTCGCATTGACGGGCCGTGCGTCGGGCGAGCCCGGCTTCGGCGGCCAGGCCGGCGCGGCATGATTGTCGGTCGCCATCAGCCCTTGCCCCCCGTCACCGGCCCCGTGTAGAAGAAACGGCGCGCGCCGAGCATCGAGGCGACCACCAGCAACTGCACGAAGCCCATCACGATCGCGATCGCCGACGCGAGCGAATAGTCGTAGCTCTCGAACGCGGCCTCGGCCGCCGCGATCGAGATCACGCGCGTCGGCCCGGCCGGTGCGCCGAGCAGCACGGCCGACGGGAACACCGAGAACGCCTGCACGAACGACAGGCACGCGGCCATTGTGAGCCCCGGCACGAGCAGCGGCAGGTAGATCTGCCGGAACTGCTGCCACGGGTTCGCGCCGAGCGTCGCCGCCGCGCGCGCGAGCGTCGGGTCGATGCCGCTGATGTACGACAGCATCAGCAGGAATGCGAACGGAAAGCCCGACACGATCAGCGACAGCAACACGCCCCAGTAGTTGTGCGTGAGGCGCACTTCATCGGTGTACAGGTGCAGCCCCTGCAGCGCCTGCGGAAACCAGCCGTTCGGCCCGAAGTACGTGAGCATCCCGTCGGCGACGAGCACCGTGCCGAGCGTGACGGGAATCACGAGCAGCGTCGTGACGAACTTCTGGTACGGCGAACTGCGGCGCAGCGCGAACGCGACGGGCACCGAGACGCCGACGTTGATCAGCGTGGCCGGCACCGCGAGCTTCAGCGTGACGAGCACGGTCGGCCACATCGCGGTATCGGTGAAGAACTGCACGTAGTTCGCGAGCGCGCCGCCGCCGTTCATCGGCTGGAACGACAGCACGAGGCCGTACGCGAACGGATAGATGAACAGCGCGACGATGAACCCGAGCGCGGGCGTGACGAGCCAGGCCTTCGCGTCGCGCGGCGTGCCGGCCGCGAGCGTGCTCATGCGGCCTCCCGGCGCGATGGCGCCGCGGTCGGGCCGCTCATGCCGGCGCTCCCGCATAGACGAGCGTGCGCGACGGCGCGACGCGCAGCCGCAGCCGTTCGCCTTCCGCGAATTCGCCGGCGACGCGGGCCCAGATCGAACCGAACGGCGCGATCGCGCGGATCAGCGAATCGCGGCCGCCGTACTCGACCGTTTCGACCGTCGCGTCGAACGCGTTGTTGCCGGCGTCGTCCGCGCGCTCGATGTCGTCGGGGCGCAGCGCGACCACGACGTCCTTCGCGTCGAAGCCGGCCATCGGCACGCCCGCGAGACGCACGCCGCCGGCCGCGACGTTCACATAATCGCCGGCCATCCCTTCGAGCGTGAACGGCAGCACGTTGCGATAGCCCATGAAGCGCGCGACATGCAGGTTGTGCGGGCGCGTGTAGACGTCCTTCGGCGACGCGACCTGCTGCACGACGCCCTCCTTCATCACGACGATGCGGTCGGCCATCGACAGCGCCTCGTCCTGGTCGTGCGTCACGTAGATCGTCGCGCGTTCGAGTTGCGTGTGGATGCGGCGGATCTCCGCGCGCATCTCGATGCGCAGCTTCGTGTCGAGGTTCGACAGCGGCTCGTCCATCAGCACGAGCGGCGGCTCGATGACGATCGCGCGCGCGATCGCGACGCGCTGCTGCTGCCCGCCCGACAGCTGCCCGGGCAGCTTGCCCTCGTGGCCGACGAGCTGCACGAGTTCGAGCGCCTGCTGCGCGCGCCGCCGCGTTTCCTGCTTCGGCATGCCGCGCATCTTGAGGCCGAAGCCGACGTTGTCGAGCACCGACATGTGCGGAAACAGCGCGTAGTTCTGGAACACCATGCCGAAGCCTCGGCGTTCGGGCGGCAGCACGTCGATGCGCGTATCGTCGAGCCAGATGCCGCCGCTCGTGAGCGGCTGCAGCCCCGCGATGCAGTTCAGCGCGGTCGACTTGCCGCAGCCCGACGGGCCGAGCAGCGCGATGAACTCGCCGCGCCGGATCTCGAGGTCGAGCCCGTTCAGCGCGGCGACCTGCGCGCCTTCCGCATTGGTGAAGCTGCGGCACACGCCGTCGAGCCGCAAGCGTTCGAAACTGTGCTTCATTGCGCGAACTCCATGCACGCGGGCGCCGCGGCGCCCGCCGGTTCAAGCGTCACTTCGACTTCTGCGAACCGATCTCGCGATCCCACTTCTGGAACGCGGCGACCATCGCCTGCGCGCTGAGCGGCTGTACGTGCGGGCGATCCGCGAGCAGCTTCGCGTATTCGGGGCGGCCGAACTTGCGGATCACCTCCTGGCTGTGAGCGGGCGCCATCTCGAGCGTCACGCCCTTCACCGCCGGGCCCGGATAGAAATAGCCGTCGTCGTAGGTCATCGCCTGCTGCGCCGGTTCGAGCAGGAAGTTCATCAGCTTGAACAGCACGTCGAGCTTTTCCTTCGGCACGCCCTTCGGGATCACCATGTAGTGCGCGTCGTTGACCCACGTCATGTTGTCGAACGCCTGGACCCGGAACTCGGTCGGCACGATGCCGAGCGCGCGCGGGTTGAGGTCCCAGCCGGTGACGGTCACGGTCATGTCGCGGGTGCCCTCGCCGAGCTCCTTCATCACGGCCGACGTGCCGCCCGGGTAGTACGGGACGCAGTCGTTCAGCGCCTTCAGGAACGCCCAGGTCTTGTCCCAGCCGTTGATCGGGTCCTGCGGATTCTTGTCGCCGAGCACGTACGGCAGCCCCATCAGGAACGTGCGGCCGGGGCCCGAATTCGCCGGGCGTGCGTAGATCAGCTTGTTCGGATGCGCCTTGCACCACGCGAGCAGCTGGTCGGGCGTCTTCGGCGGGTTGCTCACCTTCGCCGGGTTGTATTCGAGCAGCGGGCCGGCCGGCATGTAGGTGACGGCGAGGCCGAAACCTTGCGCGAGATCCTGCATCTTGCGCGGGCCCGGCGCGTACCTGTCGAGCACGCCGGGGAACGCGGCCGCGTCGTCGGGCAGGAGTTTCTGCCACAGGTTCTGTTCGATGCCGGCGGCCAGCGCGTCGGTGCCCGTCAGCACGAGGTCGATGTCCGAGCGCCCTGCCGCCTGCATCGCCTTGATCTTGCCCGGCAACTGCGGCGCCGGCGCATTCGTGAACGTGACGTTCGATACGAGGTTCGGGTTCTTCTCCTTGAACGCCTCGATGGCCTTCTGCGTGAGCTGCAGGTTGCCCGCGACGTCGACGATGTTCAGCGACACGGGCGCGGCAACGGCCGTCGCGGCCCCCGCCGCCGTCAGCGTGATGCCCAGCGCGACGGCAATCCGGCGGGCACGGCGCGCGATCGTGGTTGTGTTCATGTCTCCTCGCTTCGGTCGGTGGATGGGACCTTTCTTTTCAGGAAATCATGACGGCGTTATACGATGTCGGTCAACAAAAAACCACGGCGCGCGGGGCGGGACTTTCCCTGACAAAAACCCTTCTGCGATGACGTGATTCGACAGGCCGAACGGATGCCGGGTGCGCTGCGACGGGTTGGATCAAGCGTGTTAAGACATCGTATGTCGACGCGAGAGAGGAATCAGTCTGGTACGTCGGGAACGCCCGGCCGGCGTGTGTCGCGGGAAGGATGAAAGGTCGACCGGATACCCTGAAGACCTATCGAGCCCGTGCGTCTATCGGGTTATCGGCGCGTGGTCATCAGAACGATGCCGCAGAGCATGGCTGCGCGAGGGAGGGGTCAACGGGACAGGGACAATTCCCAGACCGCGCTGAAATACTCGGCCAGTTCCTCGCTCGTTACGCCGCCGTCGGCGACATCGACCATGAGGTCTTCGAGATCGGCAAGGCGAGGAATCGAGATGCCTTGCCGCTCCATATACGTCAACGCGCAAGTGAGGCCGGTACGCTTGTTTGCATCATTGAACACATGGCCGCGCGCGATTGCGACGGCATAAGTCGCGGCAATATCGAACACGTCATCAAGCCCCGCGTAATGAACATGATTTTCGACGCGATGCAAGGCGGCCTCGACGCCGCCTCGGCCGGCATGAGCGAAACCGCTGGGCCGCCGAGATCCCGGATGATCTCATCATGAATGGTGATGACGTAATCGAGATCCAGCAAATCAGCGATCCTTCAGCGCGATCAGCACCTCGCGGTGTTCGGTAATGACTTTTCGTGCTGCACGCAGCACGTCGCCTTTCTCGGTTTCGGTCGAAACCTTGACCTCCGTCGTGGGGCGAATGATCGTGCGAGGTTTCAGCTCGACTCCGTACAGCGTTTTCCTTTTGGGAGCCATGACAGATTTCCGATAAAAAAATAATAGTAATCAGCCACTTATCCCGCATTGGCATGCGGCGGCCACACTTCGGCCTATCATAGCGCCCAACGAACCGCCTCAGAACGTCCGCGCAGGAAAACGATGCAGGCGTGTCAATCGATCAAATCGGTGCGGCTTTCGCCGAGCGCAACCACCTCGCCGATCAGCCGCTCCGCGTCATGCCACTCCCCATAGCCGGATGCCGGGTTCAGGTGCCCGACCTCGCCAAGATCGACGAGCTTGCCGCCCCACCCGGCCGCCAGCGCCTCGACGCGTTCGAAGCGCGCGAGCGGATCGTTGCGGCTCGCGGCGACGATGCTCGGGAACGGCAGCCGCGCGGTCGGCACGGGCGTCCAGCCGTGCGCATCGATCGCATCGGGCGCCGGATAGCCGGCCGGCATCGGCGTATCGAGATCGGCCGGCGTCGCGAGCAGCGCGCCGTGGATCGCGCGCGTGGCCTGAAGCGCCCAGTGCACGGCGATCATCACGCCCGCGCTGTGCGCGACGAGGATCACGGGGCCGTCGATTGCGGCCAGCGCGGCATCGAGCGCCGCGACGCGCGCGGCGCGGCTCAGTTTGTCGGCTTCCAGCGGCGCGACGGAGCGTGCGTTCGGCAGGCGTCGTTCGAGGTGCGTCTGCCAGTGGTCTTCGACGTGATCGCGCAAGCCGGGCACGATCAGGATGGTGGGCGTGGTCGCCAGGGTCATGCAGCCTCCGGGAGGGTTCAGGAAAGGTGTGTCGCGCGCCGTTCGCGTTCGACGCGCACGAGATCGGCCGCGTAGCTCGCGCGTCCGATCGCGAACAGCACGGCGGCCGCGAGCGGCACGACGGGAATCCATTGCAGTGCGCCGACGAGTCCGGCGCGATCGGCCATCCACCCCGTCAGCAGCGGGCCCGGCGCCATGCCGAGCAGGTTGTTGGCGAGCGTGAGCGTCGCGAACGCCGATGCGTGGATCGCGGCCGGCGTCAGGTTCGCGACCATCGCGCCCGATGCGCCGGACGCGCCCGCGCCGACCAGCATGCCCGCGCAGATCAGCGCGAGCTGCAGCGGCCCGGGCGGCAGCCGGAACGCGACCGCGAGGCAGACGCCCGTCAGCAGGCAATACGCGATCGCGGTCAGCCATTTGCGCGAACCGTCGGCGTGGCCGACGCGGTCGGTGACGATGCCGCAGCCGACCATCCCGACGCCCGCGAGCAGCACGAAGCCGGCCGCGAGCACGGCGGCACGGTCGGGCGCCATCGCGTAGTAGCGGTTCAGGTAGCTCGGCAGCCACGCGAACAGCGCGCCCGGCACGAACAGGTGCAGCCCGCTGCCGAGATACGCGCAGATCACCGAACGCGACGCGAACAGCCCGGACATCAGCGCGCGTGCGCTGCCGCGCATGTCGCGCGGCGCGTCGGCATCGCGCCGGCACGGCTCGACACGGTACGCGGCGAGCCGCCGTTCGGTCACCGCGCAGCGATACGCGACGAGCAGCACGATGCCGAGCGCGGCCATCACGCCGAACGACCAGCGCCAGCCGAGGTGTGCGCCGACCAGCCCGCCGAGCGCCATCCCGAACACGGAGCCGAAGGCGCCGCCGGCCATGAACGCACCGGTCAGCGTCGCGCGCAGGCGGGCTGGAAAGATGCTGAGGATCAGCGCGACGCCGACGCTGCCGTACGCGGCTTCGCCGAGCCCGACGAGGCCGCGCGCGACCAGCATTTCGGCGTAGTTGGTCGACAGCGCGCAGCCGAGCGTCGCGACGCTCCACAACGCGGCCATCAGCACGATGCTGCGCACGCGCCCGAAGCGGTCGGCGAGCACCGACAGCGGAAACGTCAGCAGGCCGACCAACAGCGCGACGACGCCGGATAGCGAACCGAGCTGCGTGTCCGACAGGTTCCACGCGTGCTTGAGCAGCGGAAACACGGCGTTGAGCACCTGCCGCGACATGTAGTCCGACAGCAGCAGGCCGACGGTCAGCCCGAACACGAGCCATGCATATGCAGGCGCGCGCCGCTCGGCGGCCGTCAGGTCCTGCAGCGACGGCTCGACATGATGAATCAACATGCGTGTCTCCTCCGGCACCGGCGCGATAACGCGCCGGCGCGGCTTGCGCGGCCCCGCTCCGTTCGGCGGAGCTTGCCTCGCGAAGCGCGAGGGTGGGTGCCGCACCACATCGATCGGCGGGCGGCGCTCTCGGGCCGCCCGGATGCGCGGCGTGTCAGGCCGCGCGCAGCGGCACGCTCACCTGGCCGGGCCGGCGGTTCGGCGCCATCCCGAGCTGCGCAAGCGTTTCGTCGATACCGTCGTACTGCACGCCGATCCGGTAGATCGCCTTCGCTTCCTTGCCGGTCGCGATATCGCGGCCGAGTTCGCGCGCGATGCGCGCACACTGCTCGACCTGTTGCACCGACGTCATCCGGTTGCCCTTCTGGTCGATGATCGTGTCCTCGATCCCGCAGCGCGGATGCAGGCCCAGCGCCATCGCGACCGTGTTGATCGGCAGCACGTTCTTCATCAGCGATTCGAGCGTGATGCACGCGCCGTCCGGGCAACGCCGCACGAATTCCATGAAGTTGTACGGATTCGGGCCGTCGAAGCCGCCGCCGATGCCGACCCACGTGACGTTCAGCGGGCCGCGATAGACGCCGCGGCGGATGATCCGTTCGAGCGTTTCGAGCGCGTGCATGCCGGTGAGCTGGAAATGCGGCTGGATGCCGGCCGCCTGCAGGCGGCGCAGGTGTTCGTCGACCCAGCCGGGGCCGGCCGGCACGGTCATCTCGCGGTACGCGTCCCAGTACGCGGTTTCGTTCAGCGACGTGCCGGCGATGTCCTGGCGGTTCATCAGCTCGGTGATGTTCATCTGCACGGTGTTGATCGCGACCGTCACCTGGTCGGGCTTCGGCGTCAGCTCGGCGAGCATGTGGCGCGTGTCGTCGGACAGCCATTTCGCTTCCGCGCCGTCGCCTTCCGGTGCGAACGAGATCGAGCCGCCGACCTGCAGGATCATGTCGGGCACGGCTTCGCGCAGCCGGCCGAGCAGCTCGTTGAACTTCGACAGCCGCTTGCTGCCCTTGCCGTCGAGCTCGCGCACATGCAGGTGCAGCACCGTCGCGCCCGCGTTGTAGCAGTCGACGGCCTTCTGCACGTGCTCGTCCATCGTCACCGGAATGTCTTCCGGAAAATCGGCGGGCATCCATTCGGGGCCGTACGGCGCGACCGTGATGACTACCTTGTCCTGGTTTTCCGGGTGCAGCGAATCGTCGAGAAATTGCATGTCGTCCTCCAGTGGAAATCGTTGTATTCGGGTGTACGGGCGTGCGTATCCCGCCGCGCCGGGCGGCAGGCCCGGCGCGTTGTGTGGGGTTGCGAATCGGTTACGGCGCGGGCGCGCTCAGAACGGCACGTCGCCGACGATGCCCGCGCGCTCCATCTTGCGCACGCACGGCGGGTAGTCCATCACCGCGTAATGCTGGGTGCTGCGGTTGTCCCAGATCGCGACGCTGTTTTTCTTCCAGCGCCAGCGCACCTGGTATTCGGGGATAGTGGCCTGGCTGATCAGGTATTGCAGCAACTGGCCGGCGCCGGGGTTCGCGTCCTGGCCGAAGCGCACGCGCTGCGGCGTATGGAAGTTCGTGAAGTGCGTCGCGAACGCATTCACGTACAGTACCTTCTCGCCGGTTTCGGGATGCGTGCGCACGACCGGATGCTCGGCGTCCGGATACTGCGCCTTCAGCGCGAGGCGCTTGTCGATCGGCATCGCCGCGCCGAAGCTCGCCTCGATGCTGTGGCGCGCGCGCAGCCCGTCGATCTGCTGCTTCACGTGTTCCGGCAGGTTTTCGTACGCGAGCACCATGTTCGCCCACATCGTGTCGCCGCCAACCGGCGGACCTTCGATGCAGCGCAGCACGCAGCCGAACGGCGGCGCCACGCGCCAGCTCGCATCGCTGTGCCACGCATTCTCGTAGCGGTCGTTCGGCTGGTCGGGCGACTTGTAGATCCGCACGAGCCCCGGATGCTCGGGGTCGCTGCCGGCGACCGGATGATCCTCGAGCTCGCCGAAGCGCCGCGCGAACGCGACATGCTCGGCGCGCGTGATGTCCTGGTCGCGCAGGAACAGCACGCGATGCCGGAGCAGTTGCGCGCGGATCTCGGCGAACAGGCCGTCGTCGTGCACGGCGTCGGCGAGGCTCACATCCAGCAGTTCCGCGCCGATCGCGCAGGTCAGGGGTTCGACTCGCATACGCGCCTCCTCAGACGATGAACACCGACGAACCGGTCGTCTTGCGCGATTCGAGATCGCGGTGCGCCTGCGCGGCGTCCTGCAGCGCATAACGCTGGTTGATCTCGATCCGGATGCGGCCGGCCGCGACATGCGCGAACAGTTCGCCGGCCAGGTCGTTCTTCTCCGCCGGATCGGCGATGTAGTCGGCCAGCGCCGGGCGCGTCAGGTACAGCGAGCCCTTCATCGCGAGGCGCTGCGGATCGAACGGCGGGATCGGGCCCGACGCGGTGCCGACGCACACCATCAGCCCGCGCCGCTTCAGCGAATCGAGCGAGCCTTCGAAGGTGTCCCGGCCGACGCTGTCGAACACGACGTCGACGCCCGCGCCGTCCGTCAGTTCGCGCACGCGTTTCGCGACATCCTCGCGGCTGTAGTCGATCGTATGGTCGCAGCCGTGCGCGCGGGCGATGCCGGCCTTGTGTTCGCTGGACACGGTGCCGATCACCTTGAGCCCGAGCAGCTTCGCCCATTGCGACACGATCAGCCCGACACCGCCGGCGGCCGCGTGCAGCAGCAGCGTGTCGCCCGGTGCGAACGCATGGATGCGGCGCAGCAGGTAGGCGGAGGTCAGCCCGCGCATCGTCATCGCCGCGGCGGTGTCGCACGCGATGCCGTCCGGCAGCCGGATCAGCGGCGCGGCCGGGATCAGCCGTTCGGTGCTGTACGCGCCGAGCGTGTTGATGAAGCCGGTGTAGGTCACGCGATCGCCTGCGGCGACGTTCGTCACGCCGGGGCCGACGGCCTCGACCACGCCGGCCGCCTCGACGCCGATGCCGGACGGCAGCGGCACCGGATACAGGCCGCTGCGGAAATAGGTATCGGCGAAGTTCAGGCCGACCGCCTCGTGCCGCAGGCGCACCTGGCCGGGGCCCGGGTCGCCGACGGCGACTTCTTCCCAGCGCAGCACGTCGGGGCCGCCGGTTTCGTGGAATCGCACTGCATGTGCCATCTTGTTCTCCGTATGGTGTCAGTCTGATGCGCGTCGCGCATCGTCGGGTTCGTTCGCGCCCGGCGGCGTCGCGGCTGCGCCGCCCGCCGGGGGCTCGTCCAGTTCGGCCCAGTCGGCGTCGCCCAGGTAGCGCCGCGCGGCCGGGAATATCACGCCTTCCATCCGCCCCATCTGCTCGAACGCGCCGTGTGCATAGCGCGCGAGCGCCGTGTCGAATTCGGCCGACGGCAGCCCGTCCCCGGCGATTCGCGCCAGTGCGTCGAGCGCTTGCGCGTCGCGCTGCCGCTGGCGGTCGAGTTCGTCCAGTTCGGCCGCGACGCACTCCGCACGGGCGCGCAATGCCGCGAACAGCCGCGCTTCGGTGGCCGTACCGAACCGCGCGTGCTGCAGCGCGGCGAGCGAGGCCAGCGCACCGCGCGCATCGACCGCTTGCCGCCGCGGCCCGTTCGCGAGTTCGCCGCACGCCATCAGCGTTTGCAGCAGCACGCCGACCGCGCGATGCGCATCGAGGCAGCGGGCCATCACGCGAGCCTCGGCCGGTGAACGCTGCGACGTACATACGAGCACCGGCACGCCGCTCGTCGCGAACAGATGCTGGCGCCGCGCGCAGGTTGCCGCATCGGCATCGTGCGGCAGCGCCGCGACACAGATCAGGTCGCAGCCGAGCTCGCCGGCGAGCGTGCCGGGCGATGTGTCGCCGGCCGCCGGGTGGCCGGCCCCCGCGATCGCATAGGACAAACCCTGCGCCCGTGCGGCGGCTTCCACTTTCGCACCGTGTTCCGGCAGCCGCGCTCCGGATAAACGCGAGTCCGGCGCGGTGCCGGGCAGCACGAACGTGACCCGCGCGCCGACCGCACGGGCCAGTTCGAGCGCATGGCCGATCGCGTCGATGCCGCCGGGTGCGCCGTCGACCGTCACGAGCAGATGGCGGTACATCGCGCCGCTCCGCTTATCCGGCGGTCGGCGCGCTGCGCCGCGCGCCGGTCGATACGATCTTCATGGGTACCCTCCTCGTGGCGTTCGTCATTCGTCATGCATTGGAACCCATGCTATCGGCGCGGCGCCGGTGCGGCCCCACTCGTCGCGGGGGGGGGGGATTGACGCGCGAACGCGGTTCGAACGATCCTTCCCCCCACGCCCACCCCGGACGCTGGCCCGCACGGCACCGCCGGACTCCGACTGCTGCCCCGATGGCCCACCCACCCGATCGCGCCGACGCGCCCCCCACCGAACTGGTCCTGAAGACGACCGCGCCGCGCGTGCCGGCGCAGTTGCTCGCCCGTGCGCGGTTGAGCCTCGCCGCGCCGGCTTTCGACGGCCGCCCGGTCACGCTCGTGCAGGCGCCGGCCGGCTACGGCAAGACGTCACTGCTCGCGCAATGGCGCCGCGAATACCTCGCGCTCGGCCGCGCGGTCGTGTGGCTGTCGGCCGACGAACGCGACGACGCGCCGCGGCTGCTGCAGGGGCTCGTGCAGGCGGTGCGCACCGGCTGCGCGCGGCCCGGCTTCGGACGCCTGATCCCGGGTGGCGCGGCACGCGCGCTGGACGGCCTGACCGCATGGCTGGCCGAGGTCGCGCAACTGTCGATCGACGCGCTGCTGATCGTCGACGACGCGGAGCGGCTGCCGGCCGCCGGCCTCGACGCGCTGACCTACGTGCTGCACAACGCGCCGCAAAACCTGCACGTGGTCGTCGCGGCGCGGCGCGGGCTCGATCACGCGGCCGGCGACCTGCTCGCCGGCGGCCAATGCACGCTCGCGGGCGCCGACTGGCTGCGCTTCACGCTCGACGAGACGATCGCGCTGGTCGGCGCGCGCTTTGCGCAGCGCGTCGACGCCGACGCATGCGCGCGGCTGTTCGAGCGCGTCGACGGCTGGCCGCTCGGGCTGCAGCTCGCGATGGCCGCGATGGCGCGCTCGGCCGATCCGCGCCAGGCCGTCGACGCGCTCGCCGCACGTGTGGACGGCACGCGCGACCGGCTCGTCGAGCTGCTGCTCGCGAACCTGTCGGCCGACGACACCGCGTTCCTGACACGCACGAGCGTCGCCGATCGGCTGCATCCGTCGCTGTGCGCCGCGCTGCTCGACGACGTGGGCGCGCCCGACCGGCTCGCGCGGCTCGCGCGCGACACGCCGCTGTTCATTGCGTCGGACGATTCGGACTGGTGCCGGCTGCATCCGCTGGTGCGCGACACGCTGCGCGACCGCCTGGCCGCGGGCCCGGACGCCGAGCGCAGCGTGCTGCATGCACGCGCGGCCGCGTGGCTCGACGCGCACGGGATGACCGAGGAAGCCGCGCGCCACGCGTATGCGGCCGGCCAGGTCGAAGCCGCGTACGCGCTCGCGCAGCGCTGCCTCGAGGATGCGATCAAGCAGGGTCGCATCAACGACGTGCTCGACTGGCTCGCGCTGCTGCCCGACGCGGAGCTCGACAAGCGCCCGACGCTGCGGATCGCGGTCGCCTGGGCGCTGGCGCTCGGCGAGCGCCATGTCGAGGCGCAGCGGCAGATCGCGGGCATCCTCGCGGACCCCGGCACGCCCGCGGCGATGCGCTACGAGTGCGCGCTGATCCTCAGCGCGGCCGCGTACTACGCCGACGAAATCGATCGCTTCGTCGACCTGTTCGAACCGTGGGCCGACTTCACGCCGCCGGCGGCGACGTGGCTCGCGCAGATGCACGCGAACCGGCTGTCGGCGCGCGCGATCATCGTCGGCGAACCGGCGCAGGCGCGCCGCTTCCAGCAGGCCGCACCGCGCGGCGAGACGGCGGCCGGGTTCGGCTACGTCGCGCGCTGGGGCGAGCTGATCACGGGCCTGAGCTACCTGCGCGAAGGCCAGATCCGGCTCGCGGACGACGCGCTGTCGCCGGCGCTCGCGCGCGCGGAAGCCGATCTCGGCCGCCGCCATCCGCTGACCTGCATGCTCGCGGCGATGTGCGCGGCGATCGCCTACGAGGCCGACCGCGTCGACCAGGCCGCCGCGCTGCTCGCGAACCGGCTCGACGTGCTCGAACACGCGGGCACGCCCGACACCGTGCTGCTCGGCTATCGCACCGCCGCGCGCATCGCGCTGCTGCGCGGCGTCGAGCATCGCGCGATCGACCTGCTCGAGGCGCTCGACGCGATGGGCGTCGCGCGCCGGCTGCCGCGCCTGTCGGTCGCGAGTCTCGCCGAGCAAGTGCGGATTCACGCCGCGCGCTATCGCGAGGCGACCTGCCACGCGCTCGTCGAGCGCATCGACGCGATCGCCGCGGCCGAGTTTCCGTCGCACGGCCCGCTGTGGCGGCGCCCCGTCGTGCTGCTGCAGGCGACCGCGCATGCGGGCGCGGCGCTCGCCGCGCGCCGCTGGGACGACGCGAGCGCCGCGCTCGACGAAGCCGCCGTGCTGGCCCGCGAAATGAGCATGGGGCGCGAGCGCATCGAGATCATGGCGCTCAGCGCGTTCGCGCTCGAGCAGTCGGGTGGCGGCGGCCGCGCGCTGCTCGACGAGGCGATGAACCTCGCGGACATGTTCGGGCTCACGCGCACGCTCGCCGACGCGCATCCGGCCGTTGCCGACTGGGCGCGCCGCGTCGGCGACGAGGCGGCCGCCGGCGACGGCCCCGCGCGGCACGCGCTGCCGCAGCCGCGCATCGTGCCGCCCGCGCCGCGCGGCGCGGGCAGCCCGCGGGCGGTGCCGAGCGTCGTGCTGACGCCGAAGGAGCGCGCGATTCTCGAACTGCTCGCGCGCAACCTGTCGAACAAGGAGATCGCGGTCGCGCTCGCCGTCGGCGAGGAAACCGTGAAGTGGCACCTGAAGAACCTGTTCGGCAAGCTCGACGCCAGTTCGCGCAAGCATGCGGTGCGCCGCGCGCTCGTGCTCGGGCTGCTTGAAAGCACGCCTTGACGCTGGCCTGAAACCGCCTGTTCCGCCCGCATTGCGGCGTCGTTCGTCGCTGCGATAGCTGCGGCTATTGCGCCACCTCTCTCGTTGCACGCGCCCGAAGGAAGTCCCCTTGGGGGACGGGCTGAAACGCACGTTCGCAAGCCCGTCATCAGCTTGCACAGGCCCTGACCCCATTCCAATTCTCCGCAACCCTGCCCCCCGTGCATGGGGGGGAGCGGCCGCCCGCCGTTGCGTAGTCTTTCCGCACGGCTCGCGCCGGCGTCGCATGTGTCGCCCTCCCGCCTGCCCCGATGCTTCCCCGCTTCACCCGGCCGGGCTCGATCCCGTCCGGTCCAATACGACCCTGGAGACTTCATGAAGACGAAACTGGCCGCGCTCGCGGCGCTTGCCGGCTGTTCGGCGCTCGCTCACGCGCAATCCTCCGTCACGCTCTACGGCGTGGTCGACACGGGCCTGCTGTACCAGAGCACGTCGGCCGCGTCGTTCAGCCCGACCGCGCCGAATACCGGCAAGGTGTTCCGCATGAAGGACGGCGGCATCTATTCGAGCTTCTGGGGCATCAAGGGCAGCGAGGACATCGGCGGCGGCTACAAGATCAACTTCAAGCTGCAGGGTTCGTTCGACAGCGGCACCGGCAAGCTGCAACTGAGCGACACGCCGGGCGCCGTCGCGATCTTCAACCAGGTCGCGTCGCTCGGCGTGTCGGGCCCGTTCGGCACGTTCACGGCCGGCCGCCAGATCGTGCCGATGATCTACGCGATGGCCGACACCGACGTGCGCAACGCGCAGTTCTTCGGCAGCGTGCTGACCGCGTGGCTCGGCCTGAACACCGCGGCCGGCTGGCCGGGGACCAGCACCAACGGCTCGATCGGCGCGCTGTACGACAGCAATGCGCTCGTCTACCAGTCGCCGACGTTCGCGGGCGCGTCGATCGCGCTCGAATACGCGCCGGGCGGCGTCGCCGGGCAGTTCCAGGGCGGCACGCGCGAGTCCGTCGTGCTCAAGTACTCGAACTACGGGTTGAACGCGTCGGCGCTCTACTACAACGGCCACGACTCGAACCCCGCGCCGGGCGTCGCGCCGACCGGCGTCGACAACAATCGCTTCATGTACGTCGGCGCGAAATACACGATCCGCGATTTCTCGGTGTCGGCGTCGTACGGCAACGGCAGGAATCCCGCGCATGCCGACCGCGTGAACCTCGACATGCTGTCGGCAGGCGTCGGCTACCGCTTCACGCCCGCGCTGCAGGTCACCTCCGCCGTGTACTACCTGAAGGACCGCAACCGTTCCGAGAATCGCTCGACGGCGGTCGTGCTCGCGGCCGACTACAGCCTGTCGAAACGGTCGATGGTGTATGCGCAGGTCGGCCGCGTGAACAACCGCGGCACGATGGGCCAGATGCTCGTGTACGGGCAGCCGGTCGCGCCGGGTGTCGGCACGACGGCCGCGATGATCGGGCTGCGGCACAACTTCTGACGATGCGATGACCTGACGCGGCACGGGCGTGGCGGCGCCCGGGTGCGAATCCCGGCCGCCGCCTGCATCGATTCCGGGGATCGGCTACAGTGGGCGTTTTTCGGCGCGCCCCGGCGCCGTCGCCGCGCCGCGGACCGTGCGCGAGCGCGGTGGCACGGCGGAGCGCGGATCACCCACCTCGTCGACGAGCGAACTTCCATGCCCGACCTGTCCGCCTTCCCGATCACGCAAAAATGGCCGGCCCAGCATCCCGACCGTCTCCAGCTGTACTCGCTGCCGACGCCGAACGGCGTCAAGGTGTCGATCATGCTCGAGGAAACCGGCCTGCCGTACGAGCCGCATCTCGTGCGCTTCGACACGAACGACCAGTTGTCGCCCGCGTTCCTGTCGCTGAACCCGAACAACAAGATCCCGGCGATCATCGATCCGAACGGCCCCGACGGCAAGCCGCTGCCGCTGTTCGAATCGGGCGCGATCCTGATCTATCTCGCGGACAAGACCGGCCAGTTGATCCCGAAGGATCTCGCCGGCCGCTACGAGACGATCCAGTGGGTGATGTTCCAGATGGGCGGCATCGGCCCGATGTTCGGCCAGGTCGGCTTCTTCCACAAGTTCGCCGGCCGCGACTACGAGGACAAGCGCCCGCGCGACCGCTACGTCGACGAGTCGAAGCGCCTGCTCGCGGTTCTCGACGCGCATCTCGCGAACCGCAAGTGGATGATGGGCGACACGTACACGATCGCCGACATCGCGATCTTCCCGTGGGTGCGCAACCTCGTCGGATTCTACGAAGCGGGCGATCTGGTCGGCTTCAGCGAATTCCGGCACGTCGCGCGGGCGCTCGACGCGTTCGTCGCGCGGCCGGCCGTCGCGCGCGGGCTCAATATCCCGGCACGCAGCTGACCGGCGGCGCGGGCACGCCGTGTGCGGCCCGCGATCCGCGTAGCCCGCCGCATCGCGCGGCGGGTGGCGCTTGCTTCCTCCCGGCGCGTTCGCGCCCACCGTTCGCCGGCGCTACTTTCCGGCCGGCCCCTCCGGTCATTCCGGTCGTTCAGGCGCTCCGCCGGCCAGCCCCGCCAGCAACTTTCCGAGCAATTGCGACAACTGCGCCTGTTCCGCGTCCGACAGCGCGGCCAGCAGCGCGCGCTGGTTGTCGATATGCGCGACGACCGCTTCGTCGATCAGCGCGCGGCCGGCTTCGGTCAGCGCGACGAGCGTGCCGCGCCCGTCGGCCGGGTTCGGCCGGCGCTCGACCCAGCCGGCCTTCTGCAGCCGGTCGATGCGCGCGGTCATCCCGCCCGACGACATCATCAGCGCGTCGTACAGCGCGGTCGGCGTCAGCGCGAACGGCGCGCCGCCGCGCCGCAACGTCGCGAGCACGTCGAACTCGCCCGGCTGCATCCCGTAGCGCGCAAACAGCGGATTGAGACGGTCGCGCGCGATCACCAGCGCGGCTTCCTGCAATCGCCCCATCACGACCATCGACGACGCGTCGAGATCCGGACGCTCGGAGCGCCATTGCGCGAGCGCATGCGCGGCTCGATCCATTAACCCTCCTCGGCTCACCAGTTATCTTGACGTCGAGATAAATCGGCGTTTATCTTGATGTCGAGATACTTTACATGAAAACGCACGGCACCCGGACGGATGCCGTGCACCGATATCGAGGGCCTGTCGATGAATCGTTTCACTTCCCCCGGATGGCGGCTCGCCGCCATCCTGCTGGTCGGGCTGAACCTGCGGCCCGCGCTCGCCGCGGTCGGCCCGCTGCTCGACATGATCCAGCGCGCGACCGGCATCGGCGACGGCGCGGCCAGCCTGCTGACCACGATCCCGATCCTGCTGATGGGGCTCGGCGCGCTGAGTGCGCGGCGCCTGCAGCGCGTGACGGGCATCGCGGGCGGCGTATGGCTCGGCGTCGCGCTGATCGGGCTGGCCTGCGTGTCGCGCATCGGCGCGCAGCACGCGTGGCTGCTGCTCGCGAGCGCCTGCTGCGCGGGCGTCGGGATCGCGATGGTGCAGGCGCTGCTGCCCGGTTTCGTGAAGGCGCATTTCGCGACGCGCGTCGGCGGCGCGATGGGCGTCTATTCGACGTCGATCATGGGCGGCGCGGTGCTCGCGAGCGTCGTCGCGCCGTTCGCCGCGGCGCGCTGGGGCTGGCTCGCCGCGCTCGCGGGCTGGGCGCTGCCGGCCGCGGTGGCCGCGCTCGCCTGGCCGCTGGCCGGTCGCGGCGGCGATGCGCTCGCCGCCCCGCCGGCCGCGGCATCCACCGCG
>NZ_JAOTQT010000026.1:0-107983 GCF_025685725.1 Burkholderia sp. BKH01
GTTAGCGCGAAAGAGGCGTGATTCTATGCACCCCGCGTCGATCGCGCAAGGGGTTCGAAGAAACTTTTTTACAAATGCCGCAATTCGGCCGTCCGGCCATGCCAGGGCACAAGACCGCTTATGGTGCAAAGAACGGACTAGAATGTGAGGTTCTTCGCCCCTTTCTATATACGTCTTTAATATGCGCCAGCGAATCGCCAAACGCCTCCCCCCCGATGCCGACAAACTGGTCGGTCTGTCGCTTGCGCTCTTCGCCTCGGGCAGCCGCATCGAGGATCGCTTCTGGGAAGCGAAGCTCGACGCACTGCTCGCGAAGATTGTCCGCAACGGCAACCAGACCACGCTCGACGCAGCGCTCGACCATCTGCAGCAGAATCATCCCGACGCCTACGGCGCGCTCGCCGACATCGCCGAGACCCATAGCGAGTCGATGGTGATCGAGCACGACGGCCAGCCGTACGATGCGTTGCTGGTCGCCGTCCCGGTGCTCGCATGGACGCGCTACATGATTCCGTCGGGCCCGCTCAAGGGCGACGTGGCCGACGCGCTGCGAACGCACCTGCAGGCTCATGTCCTTGCGAACGGCACGCTCGTCGGGCTTGCCCCGTTCCTCTACAGCATCGACCAGTTGCCGCGGCATCACGTCGAGACCTACCGTCTTGCCCAGCAGCTCGCGCATGCGGCGATCGGCCAGCACACGCCCAAGCTCAGCTTCGGTGACCTGCCCGAAACCTCGCCGATCCTTGCCGACCCGCGCTTCCTGCTCGCCGTCGTCGCTGCACCCGCCGGCGCGCCGCTGTTCCGCTGGCAGGAAGAAGAAAGCGGCAGCCGGATCGAGCGCGGTCAGTGCCTCGAACAATGGACGGCCCAAGGCGGCCCGAATCTGTCGATCGCGCTGCCCGGATGCGAGTTCGAGTGCCTGCTTCCGGACGCGTACTACTCGGCCTGCCGAGATGCGGACGAACGCATTCGTCCGCACACGGTGCGAACCGCCATTCGTTATCTTTTCGACACACTTGGTACGGCACCGCAGGAGCTGCGCGCGGTGGTCGCCGGCTTCGGCGAACGTCGTATCGATGAATATCGTGTCGGCTTCACGCGGCGTGCGAGCAACGACGTGATCTACGGTGTCGTGTGGCCGCTCTACGGCCGTGAAAACGGCGATGTGTCGATCGACAGCGCGACGCTCGAAGGCGAGGCGCCAATCGAAGGACCGCTCGAGGAAATCGTGAGCCTGTTGAAGGAATGCGGCGTAACCGACGTCCGCCGGCACGCAGGCCGATTCGAACCCGAATACTGCGACGACTGCGGCGTGCCGCTTTACGCGGATCCGCTCGGCGAAATCGTCCACGCGGAAATGCCGGAAGACGCATCGCCCGCCCAGCCCCACTTCCACTAACCTCTCGCAGCAGGCCTGAACGGCCTGCCCACCCGAAGCCGCTCCCGGTTCCCGCCGGAGCGGCTTTTTTCTTGTCCGATATCCCGTCGCTCAAAATTTCAGACTTTTCCTAAGCCTTTCAGCCAAGCAGACATCGTGTAAGGTCTTTGTCATTATCAGGGCCAACGCATGCCCGACAGCAGATCAATGACTCACCCTTATGGAGGTTGAATATGCGATTCCTGGTGCTTAACTCAGACGCCGAACGGCGTGACGGACTGAAGGCCCTGTTGCGGCAGATCGACCGCCACGCCAGCATCAACGATGCACCCGACGGCTTCCAGGCGCGCCGGCTGCTGCGCACCCAGCGTTTCGACCTCGTCACGATCGACTGGCTGGACATCGGCCGGCTAAGCGAGCTTCAGGCACTCTGCAGCGCCTGCTCGCCGACGCCCGCGGCCGTGATGATCGACGAAGCATCGCCGGAAGCCATCCAGCGCTTCTTCAACTATGGCGTCGCCGGCGTGATCCCGCATTCCACACGGCCGCACCTGATCGTGCGCGCGCTCGAGATGGTGCTGCTGGGCGGGCACTACATCCCGCCGATCGCTCTCCGCCTGCTGCCCTCCGTGGCCGCGGCGCGCCACGAGGCCCATTTCCAGACACTCGCCGGATCGCTGCCTCGCCGCCCGCCCAGCGGCCTGTTGTCGCCGAGGCAAGCGCAGATCATGCGCTTCGTCCATATGGGCAGCACGAACAAGATGATTGCCCGCACGCTCGGCATCAGCGAAGGCACCGTGAAAATCCACCTTGCCAGCATCTTCCAGCAGCTTGGCGCCGTCAACCGCGCCGCCGCGGTCGCGATCTACAACGGCTGGCTGTCGCCGCACCTCGAAGTGCTGCTGGCGAACCGCAACCGCGCGCGCAAGCCTGCCATCGGCGAACACGGCCCGGTGCCGCTGCGCACGCAACGCAACGATCACCGATACCCGTTGCCGGCCACACATGCCGGCACGCAGGACCTGCCGCTCGCCGCCGAGCCGCGGGCACGGTTCCGGCGCGAGCCCTAACAAACAGTCTCGATATTGCGACGGTCGACATGTGCGGATTCCCACCTTTGATGCTCAACGAGTAATATGAACGCATGGGTTTTCTTTTCACACCGCTTCCGCTCTGGGTTGGCATCGGTGGCTGGATCGCCGCCGTGGCCCTGCTCACGCTCGCGATCTGGAATCGCCCCTTCGTGCGCCTCCAGGACGCCACGCTCCAGCACGTGTGGCTCGCGCTCGTCACCGCAATCGCGGTCCTCTGGGCCTCGAATGCGTGGCTCGAAGATGGCATCGTCATGCATCTGCTGGGCGCAACGCTGCTCGTCACGCTGTTCGACTGGACGCTCGCGCTGATAGCGATGGGCGCCGTCACCGCGGTTGCCGCAATCATCTTCGACGCGCCGTGGCAGGGCATTGGCCTGACCTATCTGATCTACGGCGCGCTGCCCGTCGCCGTGTCGGCGTTGCTGCAGCGCGCCGCGCTCGCATGGCTGCCGCACAACCTCGCGTCGTTCATCACCGGCCAGGGATTCCTGTCGCCGGCCATCGCGATCATCGCGGTCGCCGCAGCAGCAGCCGGCGTCCAGCTCGCCCTCGCGGATGGCGTGCCTGTCGTGATTCCTGCAGGCTATCTGTTGAACACTGCACTGCTCGCGCTCGGCGAAGCGTGGTTCACCGGCATGGCGACTGCGCTCATCGCCGTCTATCGCCCTGCGTGGGTCACGACCTTCGACGTCCGGCGCTATCGTCTCGGCGGCCCGCGCGCCTGAAACTCCTTCGGACCGGGGCACCGTCAGCACGTGCCGGCGGCATTTTCCGCAGCGCGGGAGAATAGGCCATCTACTGCCGCACAACTTTTTTACGCTAAGATTGAACTCCTGTTCTTGATCGGGCATCTATACGTGCCCGATGTCTCCTTAGCTCCTCACCAATAACCAGATGGACAGCTCACCTGCCTCGCTCCGGATTCTCCGGGCGCTCGGCAAGCTGGCAGCCTGTGTCGCGGGCCTGTCGCTTGCGCTTCCGACACCGGTATTCGCCGACCTGCTCGATCAGCGCTCCGAACTGATCAACAAATTCGTCAACGAAATGCATGCCGATCCGCTCGCGGCCGATTGTGCGGCGCACGGCAGCTTCATTGCGAGCACGTCGTCGGCCTTCGACCGCGTCGACTTCGCACCGAACGCATTCGACAGCGGCAACGCGACGATCACGCCGTGGAACGACTCGTTCGACCAGGGCAAGCAGCGCGTGAAGGTCGACAACATCGTCACGGTCGACGGACTCGGCGTCCACAGCGACGGCAGCGACCCGACGCCGCTGAAATTCCGTTGCGGCTACGTCGGCCAGCAAATGCTCGCGTTCAGCTGGAACGACCCCGTTCCGCCGCTGAAGCCGCGCGTCGAGCGCTCCACGTCTTCGACGAAGAAGTTCAAGGGCAAATCACACCGGGGTAATGCAAAGGCGAAGGCATCGGGCCGCACCGGCAAGAAGGCCGTCGCAACGAAGAAATCAGGCGGCCAGAAGAAAGCCGTGAAGAAGAAAACCGCGAAGAAGTCCTGATACGACGGAGCGGCAACGACAGAAGCAAAAAAGCCGGGGCATCTCAGGATGCCCCGGCTTTTTTCATGCGGCGACGATACGCTTACGCGAACGTGTCGACGTGCACCAGGATCGCGGCCAGCATCGCTGCGCCAAGCGCCGCGCTGCGCTCACCGTTCCAGCCGACACGCTCGTCGGGCAGGTTCGCGTTGTCCTTGAACGGCATCTCGAGCGTCAGCGACAGGCAGCCGAACTGATGGCCGATGTACTTCGACGCAAGCTTGAGCGCGTCCTCCTTGTACTTGCTCGCCGCATAACCATGCTCGGTCTGGAAGTCGGGGCTCGCGACCTTGAACGCGTCGATGAACGCGGTCTGCTCCTTCCCCTGCTGCTCGGTAAAGCTCGGCAGCATCTCCGACCCGGCAACGAACACGTACGGCAGATCCTCGTCGCCGTGAATGTCGAAGAACATGTCACAGCCAATCGCGTGGATCGCGTCGCGCACGGCAAGCACCTCGGGGCTGCGCTCGGCATCGGGCGTCATCCATTCGCGGTTCAGGTTCGCACCTGCCGCATTGGTGCGCAGGTTGCCATGCACGCTGCCGTCCGGGTTCATGTTCGGGACGATGTAGAACGTCGCGCGATCGTAGAGCTTGCGCGCGACCGGATCGCCGGCCCAGTCGCCCCATCCGGCCAGCCGCTTGACGAGGCCTTCGACGAACCACTCGGCCATCGTCTCGCCCGGATGCTGACGCGCGATGATCCACACCTTCTTCTTCGACGCGCCGTCGGTTTCCGGCGTGCCGAGCGTCAGCAGCGACATCGGGCGGCCTTCGACCGTGCGGCCGAGCTCGACGACGCTCGCCTGCGGCAACTGCTGGACCGCGCCGAGAAATGCCGCGTGACGCTCCTCCGAATACGGTTCGAAATACGCGTAATAGATGCTGTCGAACTCCGGCGTATGGTCGATGGTCATCGCCTTGCCGTCGAACGTCGTCGGCACGCGAAACCAGTCGACCCGGTCGTAGCTCGCCACCGCGCTGTAGTTGCGCCAGCCGGACGGATAGGCGCATTCGGCGGCATTCTCGAACGTCATCACGCACCGCTCGCCGCGCGCGCCCGTCAAGCGATAGTAAAACCATTGCGCGAATTCCGAGCGGCTGTCGCCGCGCACGCGCAGCCGAATCGCGTCGGGGCTGTCGCACGACACGACGTCGATTGCGCCCGCGTCGAAATTGCTGGTGATCGAAAGGGACATCTGTTTCTCCTGTGTCGACCTGAGTTAGTGCTTCAGCACTTACTCAGGTCCCATGCACCGCTGTCGACCTGAGTTAGTGCTTCAGCACTTACTCAGGTCCCATGCAACGCTGTCGACCCGAGTTAGTCCTTCAGCACTTACTCAGGTCCCATGCAACGCTGTCGGCCAGAACGGGCGATGTACCGCTTGCCCGGCCTCATGCATGCGCCGGCCATCTCGTGAACGGCCGGCATGGTCACTCGCCGACTCGCCGGCGATATACGTAAGTCGAATCGTTCGACGCTGCCGCGTCGAACGCATAGCCTTCCGTCGCGAACTCCTTCAGCGCCTTCGGCTCGGTAATACGGTTCTCGACGATAAAACGCGCCATCAGGCCGCGCGCGCGCTTCGCATGGAAGCTGATGATCTTGTAGCGGCCGCCCTTCCAGTCCTCGAATACCGGCGTGATGACGGGCGCGGCCAGCAGTTTCGGCTTGACCGACTTGAAGTATTCGGTGGACGCACAGTTGACCAGCACGCGGGCCGCGCCGCTGCGCGTCTCGAGCTGCTCGTTCAGCGCCCGCGTGATGCGGTCGCCCCAGAACGCGTACAGGTCCTTGCCGCGCGCGTTCGCGAAGCGCGTGCCCATCTCGAGCCGGTACGGCTGCAGCAGGTCGAGCGGGCGCAGCAGCCCGTACAGGCCCGACAGCACACGCACGTGCTGCTGCGCATAGTCGAGATCGGCGGACGACAGCGATTTCGCATCGAATCCTTCGTAGACGTCGCCGTTGAACGCCAGCACGGCCTGCTTCGCATTGGCCGGCGTAAAGGTCGGCGACCAGTCCGCGTAGCGCTGGAAGTTCAGGCGAGCGAGGGGATCGGAGATATCCATCAGCGTTGCGATGTCCTGCGGCGAAAGCTTGCGCAGGCCGTCGATCAGCTCGGACGCGTCGTCGACGAATGCAGGCTTCGTGTAAGACTGGACGTGCGCGGGCGTATCGTATTCGAGGGATTTGGCGGGAGAGAGAACGATTATCATAGAGGCTCGCTGGCACGCCGTGCCTTGCGGTCAGACGAAAACCACCGATTGTAACGAATGACCAGCTCCCTCGCCCCGCACGTCGCGCACCGCGTCGTGCTCGACTCGAACGTCTGGATCGACATCCTCGTATTCGACGACCCCGCTACGCGCCCGATCCGGGCCGCGCTCGAACGCGGCGCGCTTGCCGCCGTGATCGACGGCCGCTGCCTGACCGAACTCGAGTACGTGCTCGATTATCCGCAGTTCCAGGCGCGTGCGATCGACAAGGCCGCCGCGCTCGCGACCGTCGCCCGCCTCGCGAGCCTCGTCGAGCCGCCGCCCGTCGACGCCGACGCGCCTCCGCTGCCGAAGTGCAAGGACCGCGACGATCAGAAGTTTCTCGAACTCGCCCGTGCCGCGCAGGCCGATTGGCTCGTCTCGAAAGACCGTGCGCTACTGAAGCTCGCGAAGCGCACCGCACGCGACTTCGGTTTCCGGATCGCGCAACCCGCGCCGTTTGCCGAAGCCTGCGCGCTCGACGCCGCACCGACCACCGCTGCCACGCCGACCTAATGCACGCGGCGGCACCCGATTTCGACCGTATCGATGAACGCTCCTTCAGACATGCCAACGACTCCCGTTTTCCCCTCGCGCCTGCCGAACGTCGGCACGACGATCTTCACGGTCATGAGTGCGCTTGCCGCCGAAAAAGGCGCCGTGAACCTCGGCCAGGGCTTCCCGGATTTCGATTGCGATCCGCGCATCGTCGATGCGGTCGCGACCGCGATGCGCAACGGGCACAACCAGTATCCGCCGATGGCCGGCGTCGCACCGCTGCGTGACGCGATCGCCGACAAGATCGCGCACGTCTACGGCCGACGCTACGATCCGGCCACCGAGATCACGGTGACGGCCGGCGCGACGCAGGCGCTGCTGACGGCAATCCTGTGCGCGGTGCATCCGGGCGACGAAGTGATCGTCGTCGAACCGACCTATGACAGCTACCTGCCGTCGATCGAACTCGCAGGAGGCAAGCCGGTATTCGTCACGCTGGAGGCGCCCGACTACGCGATCCCGTTCGACCGTCTCGCAGCCGCGATCACGCCGAAAACGCGCATGGTCCTGATCAACACGCCGCATAACCCGACGGGCACCGTGTGGCGCGACGCGGACATGCGCAGGCTCGAGGACATCGTGCGCGGCACCAACGTGCTGATCCTGTCGGACGAGGTCTACGAGCACATGGTCTACGACGGCGCGCGCCACGAGAGCGTCGCGCGCTATCCGGAACTCGCCGCACGCAGCTTCATCGTGTCGAGCTTCGGCAAGACCTATCACGTGACGGGCTGGAAGGTCGGCTATGTCGCGGCGCCTGCCGCGCTGACCGCGGAATTCCGCAAGGTCCACCAGTTCAACGTATTCACGGTGAATACGCCGATGCAGATCGGGCTCGCCGATTACCTGCGCGACCCGGCACCGTACCTGACACTCGCCGGCTTCTACCAGAAGAAGCGTGACTTCTTCCGCGCAGGCCTCGAGCGCACGCGCTTCAAGCTGCTGCCGTGCACGGGCACGTACTTCCAGTGTGTCGATTACTCGGCGATCAGCGACCTGCCCGAAGCGGAATTCTCGAAATGGCTCACGTCGGAGATCGGCGTGGCCGCCATTCCGGTGTCGGCGTTCTATCACGAGCCGCACGAATCGGGGGTCGTACGTTTCTGCTTCGCGAAGCAGGAAAGCACGCTCGCATCCGCACTCGAACGGCTCGCCCGACTGTAAGTCCCGCGCGGGCGGCCGCGCGCCGCCCCGCCGAAGAATCACGCTTACGAACGCGCGCCGCTCGTCGCGTCGATATATGCCTTGCGTTCGGCCGCCACGCGCTGCGCGGCGGCACGCTCACCGACCTTCTTCGCGTGAGCCTTCCAGTCGATGCCTGCATCGAGCAGGAAGTCGCGTCCGAACACGGCCTTCGTCGCCATCCCGATGACCGGCAGATGGATCGATGCGGCGATGTCCGCGAGGCTGAACGACTCGCCGAGCACGTACGGCGAAAACTGCGCCATCTGCTTGAACGCATCGATCGCGCGCGGCAGGCGCTTCTCGACGTGCGCCTTCATCCCGTCGCTGACCTTGCCGCCGAAGAACGCTTCCGTATAGACCTCGCGCGCCATCCATTCGAGATACAGCTCGAGCGTCTCGACCAGCTCGCGCACCTTCGCCGCCGCGAACGGCCCCGCCGGGAAAATGGCTTTCTCGGGATAGCGCGCCGCCAGGTATTCGATGATCACCTGCGACTCGAACAGCGCGCCCTCTTCAGTCTTCAGGAACGGAATCTTGCCAAGCGGCGAATCGGCGAGCTGGGCCGGATCGCTGATCGGCAAACCGCACACCGACTCTTCGAACGGAATGTCGTGCTCGAGCAGGACGAACTTCACCTTGTTGTAATAGTTGGACAACGGAATACCGCACAGCTGTAGCATCGGAGTCTCCTTCCTTGCGAGAGCGCGGCCGCAACGATACCGGCCGCACCGGGATTCATCGCGCTGAAAAGCACGTTCGTGCTAGTCTAAAACAGTTTCACGTCCGTCACGACAACATTACATTCGCTGCGGCAGCAGCGCTGCCGGTCCGCGCGACGCGCGCGGTGCCGCAGCCTCGCCATCCGATGGAGACACGCTCGCATGAGTGCTGAACTGCTGGCCTCGCGGCCGCCCGAGAGCGATTCGACGCTCGTCCTCACGCTGTCCAATCCCGGCGCGCGCAACGCGCTGCATCCCGACATGTACGCGGCCGGCGTCGAAGCGCTCGCCACGGCCGAACGCGATCCCGGGATTCGCGCGGTCGTGCTGACCGGTGCCGACCGCTTCTTCTGCGCAGGCGGCAACCTGAACCGGCTGCTCGACAACCGCTCGAAGGATCCGTCCTACCAGGCCGACAGCATCGATCAGCTCGGCGCATGGGTGACGGCGATTCGAGAATCGACAAAGCCTGTGATCGCGGCGGTCGAAGGCGCGGCGGCCGGCGCGGGCTTCTCGCTCGCGCTTGCGTGCGACCTGATCGTCGCCGCGAACGATGCGAAATTCGTGATGTCGTACGCGCGCGTGGGCCTGACGCCCGACGGCGGCGGCTCGTGGTTCCTCGCGCGCGCGCTGCCGCGTGCGATCGCGGCCGAGATCCTGTTCGAGGGCAAGCCGGTCGCGGCCGAACGCCTGCATGCGCTCGGCGTGGTCAACCGGCTCGCCGTGTCCGGCGCAGCCCTGAACGACGCGCTTGCATGGGCCGATGCACTCGCCGGCATCTCGCCGAACGCACTCACGCGCATCAAGTCGCTGCTCGACGATGCAACGACGCAGCCGCTCGAACCGCATCTCGGCACCGAGCGCGATCATTTCGTCGCATCGCTGCATCATGCGGACGGGCTCGAAGGCATCACCGCCTTTCTCGAGAAACGCCAGCCCCGCTACAAGCCCTGAGCCGCGTCGGCCGATGACGGCGACAACGGCCGTCCGGCGACGATCGTGCACGGCGACTACCGGCTCGACAATCTGATCTTCCATCCGCACGAACCGCGCGTGCTCGCCGGGCTCGACTGAAAACTGTCGACGCTCGGCGATCCGTTCGCGGATTTCGTGTGCCACCGCATGACGCGGCACGTCGATCCGCAACAGTTCCGCGACATCACCTGGCTCGACTGGCGCACATTCGCCATCCCCGACGAGGTGCAGTACGTCGCGCGCCCGATGGTGGACCCGGCGTGGCAGTACGCGCAGAAGATATGCGCCAGGAAAAGCCTCGCGCAACGTCGGCGACGATCTCCCGTTCGCCCGCGCGTACGCATCTGCAGACACGTTTCCGTCGCCGGCAGCCCGCGTCGATCCATGCTCTAATGACCGCCTGTCGCGGCGCACTGCCGGCGCCGTTTTCGCGCATGCAACCAAGGAGTTGACGATGATCGACGTCTATAGCTGGGCGACCCCGAACGGCCACAAGGTGCACATCATGCTCGAGGAAACGGGCCTCGCCTATCGTGCACATCCGGTCGATATCGGTGCGGGCGACCAGTTCGAGCCCGAGTTCCTGAAGATCAGTCCGAACAACAAGATCCCTGCGATCGTCGATCCGGACGGCCCCGGCGGCAAGCCGATCTCGCTGTTCGAATCGGGCGCGATCCTGATCTACCTCGCGGAGAAAACCGGCAAGTTCCTGCCGGCCGATCCGGCCGCCCGCTATGCAACGCTCGAGTGGCTGATGTTCCAGATGGGCGGTGTCGGCCCGATGCTCGGGCAGGCACACCACTTCCGCCTGTACGCGCCGGAAAGGATCGAGTACGCGGTCAACCGCTATACGAACGAAGCGAAGCGCCTGTACAACGTGATGGAAAAGCGCCTCGGCGAATCCGAATATCTCGCGGGCGACGCGTACACGATCGCGGACATTGCGACGTTCCCGTGGACGCGCTCGTGGCAAAACCAGGGCATCCTGCTCGACGAGTTGCCGAACGTGAAGCGCTGGCACGAGGCAATCGCCGCACGACCGGCCGTACAGCGCGGCGTCGAAGTACTCGCGTCGATGCGCAAGCCGCTGCAGGACGACAAGGCGCGCGAGGTGCTGTTCGGCGCCACGCAATACGCGAAGCACTGACATGCACGTGACGGGCGGAGCGGCATCCGTACATGCCGCTCCGCGCCTCAGAAGTAATGCAGCGTGATGAATTCCGCCGCGCAAACGAGCAACGGCGCGTCGGGACGCTCGGCCTGGATCGACACCGACCAGGTCGCCTGCACGCCGCCCCGCGCGACCTCGGCGGTTTCCTTCACCGCGAACAGCGCGCGCACGCGCGCACCGACCGGCACCGGCTTCAGGAACCGCACGCGATTCAGTCCGTAGTTCACGCCCATCTTCTGCTCGAAGCGCATCGCGTCGGTCATCAGCGCGGGAATCAGAGACAGCGTCAGGAACCCATGCGCGATCGGCCCGCCGAACGGCGACTCGCGCCGCGCGCGTTCGGGATCGACATGAATCCATTGATGATCGCCGGTCGCGTCGGCGAAGCCGTCGACGCGATGCTGGTCGATCGTGATCCAGCCGCTCGCGAGCGGCTCCTCGCCGACACGCGCCTGCAACGCCTGCGCCGACGCGATCAACGGCAATGTCACGTCGGTCATGCGTTCGTGCCTCGCGGATCGCGCAACCCGAAAATCACCTTGCTATGCACGGTGATCACCGTCTCGCCGCTACCGTTGATGCCGATCCACTCCGTCGACACGATGCCGCGATCGGGCTTGCTCTCCGAGACGCGCTTGTCGTGAATTTTCTGGTGCATCGTGATCGTGTCGCCGGCGCGCACCGGCTTGAGCCAGCGGATCGAGTCGATGCCGGGCGAGCCCATGCTGGTCGAGTCCGGCCCGAGCTTCTTGATGAGCAGGCTCATGAACACCGAGCACGTGTGCCAGCCGCTCGCGACCAGTCCGCCGAACGGCGACGCCTTCGCGGCCTCCTCGTCGAGGTGGAACGGCTGCGGGTCGTAGCGCTGCGCGAACGCCTTGATATCGTCGGGCTCGAACGTGTAGCTGCCCACTTCGGTGGTGCTGCCGACAACCAGATCTTCGTAACTGATACCCACTTGTGTGTCCCCTTGTCTGACGCGCTCGCGCGCCGCCGTCATGCCGCGTCGGCCTGCGTGAAATCGGGCAGCGCCGCGATGCGGGCAAGATGATGATCGGTGTCGCCGAGCGTCGTCTCGATGATCGACAACCGCTTGAACAGGTGCGCGGCGGCCACCTCGTTGGTCACGCCCATGCCGCCGTGCAACTGGACAGCCTGCTGGCCGACGAAGCGCGCGGCCGCGCCGACGCGCGCCTTCGCGGCCGACACGGCCTTGCGTCGCGCATCGGCGTCGCCGCCCGCATAGCGCACCGCGGCCAGGTAGGTCAGCGAACGCGCCTGCTCGGCATGAATCAGCATGTCGACCATCCGGTGCTGCAGCGCCTGGAAACGCGCAATCGGCACGCCGAACTGCTCGCGCGTTTTCGTGTATTCGACCGTCGCGCGATTCAGTTCGTCGAGCGCGCCGACCGCTTCCGCGCACAGCAGGAACGTCGCGTAATCGGCAATCTGCTCGAGCGCCGCAGCGTCGCGCGCGCCGCCTGTCAGCATTCGGGCCGGCGTTTCGTCGAACGCGATCGTCGCGGCACGCTGGCCGTCGATGGTCCGGTAGTCGACCACCTTCGCGTTCGCCGCATCGCGTTCGACGACAAAGAGGCCGATGCCGCCGTCGTCGACACGCGCAGGCACGATCCACGCGTGCGCCTGTGCGCCGTGTTGAACGACCGACTTGGTGCCGGTCAGCCGATGCGTGCCGCCCTGCTCGCGTGCGTGCGTCTCGAGCTCGAACAGGTCATAACGCGCATGCGGTTCGTGGAATGCGACCGCCAAGCGCTTCTGCCCCTGCGCGACTGCCTCCAGTAATGCGGCGTCCTCGCCTGCGCCGGACCCGGCGATGCGCAAAGCCTCGACGCCGACCGCCGTTGCCCAATACGGCTCGATCACGAGCGCGCGGCCGAGTTCCTGCATCGCAACCAGCATGTCGACCGGGCTGCCGCCGAAACCGCCCTGCGCATCCGGCACGGGCAGCGCGGTCAGCCCCAGCTCGGCGAACGCGCTCCATTGCGTGTCCGACACGCCCGTGTCGCTGCGCACGATTGCCTGGCGCGCATCGAAGCCGTATTGCTCGCCGAGATAACGGCGCAGCGCGTCGGCGAACTGCTGCTGCTCATCGGTAAAGCTGAAATCCATGGTTGTCTCCGCTCCCGTTTCCCGATCACAGACCCAGAATCATCTGCGCGATGATGTTCTTCTGGATCTCGTTCGAACCGCCGTAGATCGACGTCTTCCGGTAATTGAAGTAGTACGCGGCGAGCGGCGCCGCATCGTCGTCGCCCGCGATGCTGTGCTCGCGTTCGCCATTGAGGAACGGTACGTCGAACGGCGCGGCGAGCGGGCCGATCGCGTCGAACATCAGCTCGGTGAGCGCCTGCTGCACTTCCGTGCCCTTGATCTTCAGCATCGACGCCTCGGGGCCCGGCCCCTTGCCGCTCGTCTCGCGGCTGACGACGCGCAGCACCGTCACCTCGAGCGCCATCAGCTCGACTTCGAGCGCCGCGACCTTGGCGGCGAACACGGGATCGGCGAGCAGCGGCTTGCCGTTCTTGCGCTGGTTCGACGCCACGCGCTTCAGGAACACGAGCTCGCGCTTCGACGCGCCGACTCGTGCGATGCCGGCGCGCTCATGGCCAAGTAGGTATTTCGCGTAGGTCCAGCCGCGGTTCTCGTCGCCAACGAGATTCTCGACCGGCACCTTCACGTCCTCGAAGAACACCTCGTTGACCTCGTGATCCTCGTCGAGCGTGATGATCGGCCGCACCGTGATGCCGGGCGTCTTCATGTCGATCAGCAGGAACGAGATGCCCTCCTGCTTCTTCGCGGCCGGATCGGTGCGCACGAGGCAGAACATCATGTCCGCGTACTGGCCGAGCGTCGTCCAGGTCTTCTGGCCATTGACGACGTAGTGGTCGCCCTGGCGTTCGGCGCGCGTGCGCAACGACGCGAGGTCGGACCCGGAACCCGGCTCCGAGTAACCCTGGCACCACCAGTCGGAGCCGTCGAGAATGCGCGGCAGATAGTGGCGTTTCTGCGCTTCGCTGCCGTATTTCATCAGCACCGGCGCGACCATCGACACGCCGAACGGCAGCACGGTCGGCGCGCCGATCCGCGCGCACTCCTCATCCCAGATGTGCCGCTGCGTCGCGTTCCAGCCCGGGCCGCCGTATTCGGTCGGCCACGCAGGCGCGGACCAGCCGCGCTGACCGAGAATCCGGTGCCAGCTCGCGAAATCCTCGCGGTCGAGTCGTTTGTGATCGAGTACTTTGGCGCGCAGTGCGTGAGGCAGGTTGGCCTCGAGCCAGGCGCGGACGTCGACGCGGAACGCGTCGTCGGCGGGGGAATAATCCAGATCCATGCGCAGTGTCTCCTGTCGACCAGAGTTAGCGCTTCAGCGCTTGCTCTGGTCCCATGCTTCGCGGTCGACCGGAGTTGGCGCTTCAGCGCCTGCTCAGGTCCCATGCAAGGCTCGCCGCGACCTTCCGGCCCGGCAAGGACCCACTGCGTACGTCATTGCAGTGGTTCTTTCAGCGCGGCAGGAATCGGCAGCGGCATCACGTCGATGCCTTCTTCGACCAAGGATTGCGCATCTTCCGGTGTCGTGACGCCACGGATGCTGCGTGCCGGCGCCTCGTTGTAATGGATGCGCCGCGCTTCCTCGGCGAAGCGCTCGCCCACGTTCTCGGTCTTCTCCAGCACCTCGCGCAGCGCGCGCAGCACCTGCGCCTGCAGCGCACGCGGATCGGCCGGCTGCGCCTGCGTCGCGCCCGACAGGTTCAGGCGCGGCGCCGACGGCAGACGGTTGACCTCGGTCGTCCCGCACACCGGACATTCGACCAGCTTGCGGGACAACTGCGCTTCGAATTCATCGGCGGAAGCGAACCAGCCTTCGAACCGATGACCGTGCGGGCACTGTAAATCGAGGACCTTCATGCTGAATCAGGGCGTGTGACGAGTGTAGCGCAAAAAGCGGTTTTGTGAACGATCGTGCTAAATCCCGATCGCGCGACGCGAAAACGCCGCGTCATTGGATTGTAACGCGGCGCCCCACCCGCCGCCGACGCCGCGCTCAGGGCGTCAGGACCGGCCCGAGCGACCAGGTGCCGGACAACACCTTGTCGAGCCACATCGTGCCGATGATCGTCTTCACGTCGGTGATCTGCCCGGTGCGCACCCATTCCTGCAGGTCGGCTTGCGTGGCAGTGAACGTTTCGAGGAATTCGCCTTCGTCGAGCTTGCGCTCGCCGGCCGTCAGCCCGCGCGCGAGATACAGGTCGATGAATTCGGTCGAATAGGAAATGATCGGGTGAATGCGGGCCAGGAACACGTATTCGCGCGCCGTGTACCCCGTTTCCTCGCGCAGTTCGCGCACCGCGCACGAAAGCGCGCCTTCGTCCGGATCGAGCTTGCCGGCCGGGAATTCGGCCATCACCTTGCCGATCGGGTAGCGATACTGGCTTTCCATCAGCACGCGGCCGTCGTCGAACAGCGGGATCACCATCACCGCGCCCGGGTGCTGGACGTATTCGCGCGTGGCCTTCTTGCCGTCCGGCAAACGGACGGTATCGCGCTTGAGCTTGAGGAACGAGCCGTCGAAAATCGCCTCGCTTTCGAGGCAGGTTTCGGTCAGTGCGGCATCGTGATTGGGTAGTTCGGCCATCGGCGGCTCCAAGATTGAGCGCGACGGCCGCAGCCGTCAGCGTCGTTTGACGAGATACTGGAACGTGAAGCCGGGAAACGCGAACACGATGAAAAGACTGAACGTGATCGCGTAAAACTGCCAGCCCTGTTCGAAGCGGTTGCCGGCGCGCGACTCAAGCCAGAAGCCGAGCGCGCCGACCACGAAATACAGCACGATCAGCTCGCCGATCCGCACCCACGCACTCTTCTTCGCCGTGCCGAACGGCACGACGGCGAAGAGGCGTTGGTTCAGGAACGGCAGGTTGGCGCACACGAGCGCCAACAGCACGATAAACCAGCCGGCTGCCGACATTACAGCGGCAGCGTGTGACGAATCGCCTGCAGGCAGGCCGTCAGCAGCGGGCTCGGGATCAGGCCGAGCACGACGACCGCGAGGCCGTTCAGCACGAGAATCGTGCGCTTGCAGAAATCGCCCGAGATCGGCGTCGAATCCTGCGGTGCATCGAAGTACATCAGCTTCACGATGCGCAGGTAGTAGAACGCGCCGAACAGCGACGTGATCACGGCCAGCACGGCCAGCCACGTGAGGCCCGCGTTGACGGTTGCCTCGAGCACGGCGAGCTTCGCGTAGAAGCCGACGGTCGGCGGGATGCCTGCCAGCGAGAACATCATGACCATCATCACGAACGCGAACACCGGGCTGCGCTTGTTGAGACCCTTGAAGTCGTCGATCGTTTCGGCTTCGAAATCGCGGCGCGCGAGCAGCATCACCACGCCGAACGAGCCGAGCGTCGTGATCAGGTAGACGATCGCGTAGAACATCGCCGAGCTGTATGCGTTCGCCGGTGCCGCCGCGTCGCCCTTCACGATGCCCGCGAGCAGGCCGAGCAGCACGAAGCCCATGTTCGAGATCGCCGAGTAGGCGAGCATCCGCTTGATGTTGCGCTGGACGATACCCGTGATGTTGCCGACGATCAGCGACAGCGCGGCGAGGATCACGAGCGCGGTCTGCCAGTTCTGTGCGAGCGGCAGCAGGCCCATCACCAGGAAACGCAGGCCCCACGCGAACGCGGCAACCTTCGGGCCGCCGCCGACGAACAGCGTCATCGCGGTCGGTGCGCCCTGGTAGACGTCCGGCACCCACATGTGGAACGGCACGGCGCCGAGCTTGAACGCGATACCGGCAACGATGAAGACCACGCCGAACATCAGCACGGCCGCGTCGGTGTTGCCGCCGACCGCCTTGTACACCTCGCCCAGCTCGAGCGAGCCGGTCGCACCGTAGAGCATCGAGATGCCGTACAGCACGAAGCCCGACGCAAGCGCGCCCAGCACGTAGTACTTCATCGCGGCTTCGCTCGACTGCGGGGCGTCGCGACGCAGCGCGATGACCGCGTACAGCGACAGCGACATCAGTTCGAGACCGAGGTACAGCGTCAGGAAGTTGTTGCCCGACACCATGACCAGCTGGCCGAGCAGCGAGAACATGCCGAGCAGGAACACGTCGCCGCGGAACATGTCGCGATCTTCGAGATACTTGCGCGAATAGACGAGCGAGACCGCGAAACCGAACGACACGACAGCCTTCATCATGCTCGCGAACGAGTCGACGACGACCATCTTCGAAAAGAAGTAGTACTGCTGCGGGTCGAGTGCCTGCACCGCGAACCACACGCCGGCGACGACCGACGATACGACCGCGATCAGATAGGTCAGCCGGCGGCCGGAAGCGCCGGTAAAGGTGTCGTTCAGCCATGCGACGACGATGGCGGCCATCACCAGCGCGTCAGGCAACAGGACATTCATAGGAGCGTTTTGCATGATCTTGAGTTCCTCCGCTCGCGATTACTGGGCCAGCGGCAGCTTGGACTGCGCGACATGGGAGAGGAGGTTTTCGACGGAAACGTGCATCACGTCGGTAAAGGGCTTCGGATACAGGCCCATCAGCATCGTGAACGCGGCAAGCACGGCCAGCATCAGGAATTCGCGACGGCCGATGTCCTTCAGCTTGGCGACGTGATCGTTCGCGACCGCGCCGAAGTACACGCGCTTGTACATCCACAGCGTGTATGCAGCGCCGAGGATCAGCGTGAATGCCGCGCCGAATGCGATCCAGAAGTTGTACTGGACGGCCGCGAGAATCACCATGAACTCGCCGACGAAACCCGACGTACCCGGCAGGCCGCAGTTGGCCATCGAGAACAGCATCGCGAATGCCGCGAACTTCGGCATCACGTTGACGACACCGCCGTAATCGGCGATCTGGCGCGAATGCACGCGGTCGTACAGCACGCCGATGCAGAGGAACATCGCGCCCGACACGAAGCCGTGCGAGATCATCTGGACGATCGCGCCTTCGACGCCGAGCTGGTTGAAGATGAAGAAGCCGAGCGTGACGAAGCCCATGTGCGCGATCGACGAATACGCGACCAGCTTCTTCATGTCGGCCTGCACCATCGCGACGAGGCCGATGTAGATCACCGCGATCAGCGACAGCGTGATCACGACGGGTGCCAGGAAGTGGCTCGCGTCAGGCGTGATCGGCAACGAGAAACGCAGGAAACCGTATGCGCCAAGCTTCAGCATGATCGCGGCCAGCACGACCGAACCGCCCGTCGGCGCTTCCACGTGCGCGTCCGGCAGCCAGGTGTGCACCGGCCACATCGGCACCTTCACCGCGAACGCAAGGAAGAATGCGATGAACAGCAGGATTTGAGGCGTCATCGCGATCTTCGCGTTCTGCCACGTCGCGAGGTCGAACGAGTGCGTTTCCGTGTACAGGTAGATCAGCGCGACCAGCATCAGCAGCGAGCCGGCCAGCGTGTACAGGAAGAACTTGAACGCCGCATACACGCGGTTCGGGCCGCCCCACACGCCGATGATGATGTACATCGGGATCAGGGTCGCCTCGAAGAACACGTAGAACAGCAGGCCATCGGCCGCCGAGAACACGCCGATCATGATCCCGGACAGGATCAGGAAGGCCGCGAGGTACTGCGCGACGTTCTCGGTGATCACTTCCCACGCGGCGATCACGACGATCACCGTGATCAGCGCGGTCAGCACGACGAACCACATCGAGATGCCGTCGACGCCGAGGTGATACGCGATGTCGAAGCGTTCGATCCAGGTCGACTTCTCGACGAACTGCAGCGCAGCCGTGCTCGAGTCGAAGCCCGTGATCAGCGGAATCGTGACCGCGAGGCCGAGCAGCGAGCCGATCAGCGCGACCCAGCGGGCCGTCCCCGGATTTTTGTCGTTACCCACCGCGAGCACGAGGAGGCCGAAAACGATCGGCAGCCAGATCGCGGTACTGAGAATCGGAAAAGCGTGCATTGTTCTTGTCCCCTCGCCTTATTTGCCGCCGAGCGTTACAAACAGGGTCAGGAGCCCCAGCATGCCGATGATCATGGCGAACGCGTAGTGATAGATGTAACCGGATTGGAGGAAGCGGATCACGCCGGCGAACCAGCCGATGAACCGGGCGCTGCCGTTGACGAGGCCGTCGATCACCACGACATCGCCCTCTTTCCACAGGCCGCGGCCGATCGCGACCGAGCCCTTGGCAAACACCACCTCGTTGATCTTGTCCATGTAGTACTTGTTGTCGAGCAGCGTGTAGATCGGGCCGAACGCGCGGCGGATCACGGCAGGCAGCTCAGGACGCTTCAGGTACAGGAACCACGCGACCACGACGCCGGCGATCGCGAGCCACAACGGCAGCGTCGTCAGCGAGTGCAGGCCCATCGCGGCCCAGCCGTGGAATTCCTTGCCCAGCTCTTCGAGGCCCGGGTGGTTTTCGCCGATGAAGATCACCTTGTCGAATGCCACGCCATGTTCGAAGAAGCTGCCGTACAGCATCGGGCCGATCGCGATCGCACCGACGATCACCGACGGAATCGCGAGCAGCACGAGCGGCAGCCACACGACCCACGGGGTCTCGTGCGGTTCGTGCGCGTGGTCGTCGTGACCATGGCCGTGGCCGTGATCGTCGTGACCGTGCGCGGCCGCCATGCCCATCGGCGATTCAGGATGCTTCGGGTTGCGGAAGCGCTCTTCGCCGTGGAACACGAGGAAGTACATGCGGAACGAGTACAGCGCCGTCACGAACACGCTCGCGACCACCGCGAAGTACGCGAAGCCCGAACCCGCGAGATGCGATTCCTTCACGGCCTCGATGATCGAATCCTTCGAGTAGAAGCCCGAGAAGAACGGCGTGCCGATCAGCGCCAGCGAGCCGATCAGCGACGTGATCCACGTGATCGGCATGTACTTGCGCAGGCCGCCCATGTTGCGGATGTCCTGGTCGTGATGCATGCCGATGATCACCGAGCCCGCGCCGAGGAACAGCAGCGCCTTGAAGAACGCGTGCGTCATCAGGTGGAACAACGCGACCGGGTACGCGGACACGCCGAGCGCGACCGTCATGTAGCCGAGCTGCGACAGCGTCGAATACGCGACCACGCGCTTGATGTCGTTCTGGATGATGCCGAGGAAGCCCATGAACAGCGCCGTGATCGCACCGATCACCGTGACGAACGACAGCGCGGTGTCCGACAGCTCGAACAGCGGCGACATGCGCGACACCATGAAGATGCCGGCCGTCACCATCGTCGCCGCGTGAATCAGCGCCGAGATCGGGGTCGGGCCTTCCATCGAGTCAGGCAGCCACACGTGCAGCGGGAACTGCGCCGACTTGCCCATCGCGCCGATGAACAGGCAGATGCAGGCAACGGTCAGCAGGCCCCAGTCGGTGCCCGGGAAGTGCAGGCTCGCGAGCTCCGCGCGCTTCGCGAACACTTCGCCGTAGTTCATCGAGCCGGCGAATGCGAGCAGCAGGCCGATGCCGAGCAGGAAGCCGAAGTCGCCCACGCGGTTCACGAGGAACGCCTTCATGTTCGCGTAGATCGCGCTCTCACGCGTGAAATAGAAGCCGATCAGCAGGTACGACACCAGACCCACCGCTTCCCAGCCGAAGAACAGCTGCAGGAAGTTGTTGCTCATCACGAGCATCAGCATCGAGAACGTGAACAGCGAGATGTACGAGAAGAAGCGCTGGTAGCCGTCCTCTTCCGCCATGTAGCCGATCGTGTAGATGTGCACCATCAGCGACACGAAGGTCACGACGACCATCATCATCGCGGTCATCGAATCGACCAGGAAGCCGACTTCGAGCTTCAGCGAGCCGACCCGCATCCATTCGTAGATGGTCGCGTTGAAGCTCGCGCCGCCCATCACGTCGGCGAAGACTTTCGCCGACAGGAGGAACGCGATCATCACGCCGAGGATCGTGATCCGGTGTGCGCCCTTGCGCCCGACTGCGTTCCCGAACAGCCCCGCAATCAGCGAGCCGGCCAGCGGAGCGAGCGGAATCGCCAGCAGCAGGTTTTCATTGAGTGTCGTTGACATAACAGCGTTGCCTGAAATTAACCTTTGAGCTGATCGAGATCCTCGACATTGATCGTGTCGAGCTTACGGAACAGGGTCACCAGAATCGCGAGACCGATCGCGGCTTCCGCTGCGGCGACCGTCAGCACGAAGAACACGAAGATCTGGCCGTGCACATCGCCGAGGTAATGCGAGAACGCGACGAAGTTGGTGTTCACCGCCAGCAGCATCAGTTCGATCGCCATCAGGATGATGATGATGTTGCGGCGGTTCAGGAAAATCCCGACGATCGCGATCGCAAAGAGGATCGCGCCGAGCACGAGGTAGTGAGCAAGAGTCAACATGGTTTCCTTTCCTCCGCTTAGCCGTTGGTGCTCGTACCGGCTTCGCTCTGCGCCGTTTCCGGCTGCGGCTTTTCCGCTTCCATCTTCACGAGGCGCACGCGGTCGTTGCGGCGCACCTTGACCTGATCCGACACGCGCTGGCGCTTGCTGTCCTTGCCCTTGCGCTCGGTCAGCCCGATCGCGGCAATGATCGCGACCAGCAGCACGAGGCCGGCGATTTCAAACGCGAAGATGTAGTCGGTATAGATCACCTTGCCGATCAGTCGCGTGTTCGACCAGTTGGCCATCTCGCCCGTCGCCATCGCGTGCACCGTGTGCGTGTCGCCGTAGCCGCGCCACAGGATCAGCGCGGTCTCGATCACGATGATCGCGCCGACCACGGTCGCCATCGGTACGAAGCGCTTGAAGTCGCGGCGCAGGTAGTCGATGTTGATGTCCAGCATCATCACGACGAACAGGAACAGCACCATCACGGCGCCCACGTAGACCAGCACCAGCAGGATCGCGAGGAACTCCGCTTCCAGCAGCATCCAGATCGCGGCGGCGTTGAAGAACGCCAGCACAAGGAAAAGCGCAGACGCCACCGGGTTGCGCGAAGTGATCGCCTTCAGCCCTGAAACCACCAGGAGCAGCGCGAAGATGTAGAACAGTACGGTCGTGAATTCCATGATTACCGGTTCATCGTTAGGCCATAGTCAGGCGCGGCTTGCGGGACGCCCGCACCCGTCGCGGCGGCTCGGCCCGTGCTTCGGGCCGGCACTGCAAACACAATCAACGATACGGCGCGTCGGCAGCCTTCGCCGCGGCGATGTCCTTCTCGTAGCGATCGCCCACCGCGAGCAGCATTTCCTTCGTGAAATACAGGTCGCCGCGCTTTTCGCCGTGGTACTCGAGAATCTGCGTCTCGACGATCGAATCGACCGGGCAGCTCTCTTCGCAGAAACCGCAGAAGATGCACTTCGTCAGGTCGATGTCGTAGCGCGTCGTGCGGCGCGTGTTGTCCGCGCGCGTTTCCGATTCGATCGTGATCGCCAAGGCGGGGCACACGGCCTCGCACAGCTTGCACGCGATGCAGCGCTCTTCGCCGTTCTCGTAGCGGCGCAGTGCGTGCAGCCCGCGAAAACGCGGCGAGATCGGGGTCTTCTCTTCCGGGAACTGCACGGTGAACTTGCGCTTGAACGTGTAACGCCCCGTCAGCGCGAGCCCTTTCAGCAGCTCGGTCAGGAAGAAGGTCTTAAAGAAGTGTTGGATTGCCGTCATGATTTCGTCCGATTACTTCACCCAGATGTTGAGCGGCGACATCATCCAGAAGCCGACCACGACCACCCAGATCACCGTGACGGGCAGGAACACCTTCCAGCCCAGACGCATGATCTGGTCGTAACGGTAGCGCGGGAACGTCGCGCGAACCCAGATGAACACCGACAGCAGTGCGAAGACCTTCAGCACCAGCCAGAAGATGCCCGGAATGAACGACAGGAACTCGAACGGTGCATCCCAGCCGCCGAGGAACAGCGTCGCAGCCAGCGCCGAGATCACGATCATGTTGATGTACTCGGCGAGGAAGAACAGCGCGAACGCCATGCCCGAGTAATCGATCATGTGACCGGCAACGATTTCCGACTCCCCTTCCACCACGTCGAATGGGTGACGGTTCGTTTCGGCGATGCCCGAGATGAAGTAGACGACGAACGCCGGCAGGAGCGGCAGCCAGTTCCACGACAGGAAGTTCACGCCGTGGCCCGCGAAGAAGCCGTGCTGCTGCGAGTTGACGATTTCCGACATGTTCAGGCTGCCGGCCGTCATCAGCACGAGCACCAGCGCGAAGCCCATCGAGATTTCGTACGACACCATCTGCGCCGCGGCGCGCATCGCGCCGAGGAACGCGTACTTCGAGTTCGACGCCCAACCCGCGAGGATCACTGCGTACACGCCGATCGACGAGATCGCCATCGCGTACAGCAGGCCCGCGTTGATGTTCGCGAGCACGGCCTGGGCCTGGAACGGGATCACGGCCCACACGGCGAACGCCGGCACGACGGTCATGACCGGCGCGATCAGGTACAGCCAGCGGCTGGCGGCGCTCGGCTGAATGACTTCCTTCAGCAGCAGCTTCAGCACGTCGGCGATCGGCTGCAGCAGGCCGCCGGGGCCGACGCGGTTCGGGCCGAGACGCACGTGCATCCAGCCGATCAGCTTGCGTTCCCACAGAATCAGGTACGCGACGCACAGCAGGATGACGACGGAGACGACGAGGATGCGCACGACTGCCCATACCGTCGGCCACGCGAAGCCGAGAAGCTGGGCTCCGCCCGCGTTGATCGTATCGAACAAGCTCATTTACGCCTTCTCCACCACCAGTTCACCGGACAGGCTGCCGAGCGCTGCGCCGGCAGGCGTCGCCGCCGACACGCGAACGACCGTCTCCGCAAGATTCGCGTCGCGCACGGCCGGCAACTGCACCGCACGCTCGCCCTGGCGCACGCGCACGGCGTCGCCTTCCTTCAAGCCCAGCTTGTCGAACAGCGCGGCCGGCAGGGCTGCGGCATTCGCCGCCTTCGCGGCGGCCGTCAGGTGCAGCGCACCTGCGCGGCGCACGAGCGCGTCGGCGTGATAGATCGGCACATCGGCCAGGCGCTCGAATCCGCCGTTCGCGGCATTCGCCGCGACGCGCGCCGGCGCGACCGACGTCTGGTTCGACAGGCGGCCCGCGACGCCTTCATCGCCGAGCGCCGCGAGACGCACTTCTTCCGCCGTCTCGTATTCGAAGTTCGGCAGGCCGAGCAGGCTGCCCAGCACGCGCAGCACCTTCCAGGCCGGACGCGTGTCGCCGAGCGGACGCACGACACCGTTGAAGCTCTGCACGGTGCCTTCCGCGTTGACGAACGTGCCGGCCGTTTCCGTGAACGGCGCAACCGGCAGCAGCACGTCGGCATAGTCGAGGCCGTGCTTGAACGGCGACATCACGACGACCATCTCCGCCTGGTTCAGCGCGGCAAGCGCCTGCGCCGGGTCAGCGGTGTCGAATTCCGGTTCGACGTTCAGCAGCACGTAGCCCTTGCGCGGCTGCGCGAACGCTTCGCGTGCGTTCAGGCCACCTTCGCCCGGCAGCGCGCCGACGACGTGCGCGCCGACCGTGTTCGCCGCTTCCGTCAGAAAGCCGAACGTGGCGCCGGTGTTGTCGGCGATCCACTGGGCGACCGCGTGCAGCTTCGCGAATTCCGGATGGCGGACCGCGACGTTGCCGAGCAGCACCGCGCGGCGCTCGCCGTTCGCGAGCGACTGCGCGACCGCCTGGGCGGCCGGCGATGCGGTGACGCCGGCGAGCGTGTCGGGCAGCGCGACGCCGCGCAGTTGCGCGACGGCCGCGGCGATGCCTGCCAGCTCGTCGAGCCATGCCGACGGCGCGGCGACGATGCGCTGCGCGGTCGGGATCAGTGCGTCGTCACCGGTCGCGTGCAGGAAGTGCAGCTTCGCGCCGTTCTTCGCGGCCTGGCGCAGGCGGGCGGCGAACAGCGGGTGGTCGCGGCGCAGGAACGAACCGACGACGAACGCGGCGTCCACGTTCGACAGGTCGGCGATCGGCATGCCGAGCCACGGCGCGCCCTGGACCGGCGCCGAGAAATCCTGCTGACGCAGACGGAAATCGACGTTCGGCGTCTTCAGTTCGTGTGCGAGCTGCTTCACGAGGAACAGCTCTTCAGCGGTGCTGTGCGCGCTCGCGAGCATCGCCAGCGCGTTCGCGCCGTGATCCGCGGCGATGCCCTTCAGGCCCTTCGCAACATATTCGAGCGCGGTCTGCCAGTCGGTTTCGATCCACTGGCCGCCCTGCTTCAGCATCGGCTTCGTCAGGCGCTCTTCGCTATTGAGGCCTTCGTACGAGAAGCGGTCCTTGTCCGAGATCCAGCATTCGTTGATCGCTTCGTTCTCGAACGGCAGCACGCGCATCACGCGGTTGTTCTTCACCTGCACGACGAGGTTCGCGCCGACGGAATCGTGCGGGCTCACCGACTTGCGGCGCGACAGTTCCCACGTACGGGCGCTGTAGCGGAACGGCTTGCTGGTCAGCGCGCCGACCGGGCACAGGTCGATCATGTTGCCCGACATCTCGGAGTCGACCGTCTTGCCGACGAACGTCGTGATTTCCGAGTGCTCGCCGCGGCCCAGCATGCCGAACTCCATCACGCCGGCGATTTCCTGGCCGAAGCGGACGCAGCGCGTGCAGTGGATGCAGCGCGACATTTCTTCCATCGAAATCAGCGGGCCCACGTTCTTGTGGAACACCACGCGCTTTTCTTCCGAGTAGCGCGACGACGACTTGCCGTAGCCGACCGCCAGATCCTGCAGCTGGCATTCGCCGCCCTGATCGCAGATCGGGCAATCGAGCGGGTGATTGATGAGGAGGAATTCCATCACCGACTGCTGCGCCTTCACAGCCTTGTCGGACTGCGTGCGGACGATCATGCCGGCCGACACGGGGGTCGCGCAGGCAGGCACGGCCTTCGGCATCTTCTCGACTTCGACGAGACACATCCGGCAGTTGGCCGCAACCGACAGCTTCTTGTGATAGCAGAAGTGAGGAATGTACGTATCCGCCTTGTGCGCAGCCTGGATCACCATGCTGCCTTCGGGCACCTCGACCTTCTTGCCGTCTATTTCAAGTTCAACCATGATGGTGAATGGTCCTTAACCTATTTCCGCCCGTTCGCGCCTTCGCCCGACCGTGCGCTCAAATTCCGCAACCGGGTTCGCTTCAGGCCGCAGCCGCGTGCGCGTGGCCGCCGACCATGCAGTGCTTGTGCTCGACGTGGTACGCGAATTCGTCCCAGTAGTGCTTGAGCATCCCGCGTACCGGCATCGCCGCCGCATCGCCGAGCGCACAGATCGTGCGGCCCATGATGTTCTCGGCAACCGAGTTCAGCAGGTCCAGATCTTCCTGGCGGCCTTCGCCGTGCTCGATACGGTTCACGACGCGATACAGCCAGCCGGTGCCTTCACGGCACGGCGTGCACTGGCCGCACGATTCCTCGTAGTAGAAGTACGACAGACGCAGCAGCGAGCGCACCATGCAGCGCGTCTCGTCCATCACGATCACCGCGCCGGAACCGAGCATCGAGCCCGCCTTCGCGATCGAATCGTAGTCGAGATCGGTCTGCATCATGATGTCGCCCGGGATCACCGGTGCCGACGAACCGCCCGGAATCACGGCCTTGATCTTCTTGCCGCCGCGCATCCCGCCGGCGAGCTCCATCAGCGTCGCGAACGGCGTGCCGAGCGGCACTTCGTAGTTGCCCGGACGCTCGACGTCGCCCGACACCGAGAAAATCTTCGTGCCGCCGTTGTTCGGCTTGCCGATCTCGAGATAATTCTGCGGCCCGATGGACAGCAGGAACGGCACCGCGGCGAACGTCTCGGTGTTGTTGATCGTGGTCGGCTTGCCGTACACGCCGAAGCTCGCCGGGAACGGCGGCTTGAAGCGCGGCTGGCCCTTCTTGCCTTCGAGCGACTCGAGCAGCGCCGTTTCCTCGCCGCAGATGTACGCGCCGTAACCGTGGTGCGCGTGCAGCTGGAACGAGAATTCGGAGCCCATGATGTGGTCGCCGAGGAAGCCTGCGGCGCGCGCTTCATCGAGCGCGGCCTCGAAGCGTCGATACACTTCGAAGATTTCGCCGTGGATGTAGTTGTAGCCGACGGTAATGCCCATCGCGTATGCGCCGATGGCCATGCCTTCGATCAGCGCGTGCGGATTCCAGCGCAGGATGTCGCGATCCTTGAACGTGCCCGGCTCGCCTTCGTCCGAGTTGCAGACGAGGTACTTCTGCCCCGGGAACTGGCGCGGCATGAAGCTCCACTTCAGGCCGGTCGGAAAGCCCGCACCGCCACGGCCGCGCAGGCCCGACGCCTTGACGTCGGCAATCACCTGCTCGGGCGGAATCTTTTCTTCGAGAATGCGGCGCAGTTGCTTGTAGCCGCCGCGCGCGACGTAGTCTTCGAGATGCCAGTTCTCGCCGTTCAGACCAGCGAGGATCAGCGGTTTGATGTGACGGTCGTGGAGGGACGTCATTTCGAGAGCTCCTCAAGCAGCTGGTCGATCTTCTCGCGGCTCATGAAGCTGCACATTCTGTGATTGTTCACCAGCAGCACCGGCGCATCGCCGCACGAGCCCATGCATTCGCCTTCCTTCAGCGTGAACTTGCCGTCGGGCGTGGTTTCGCCGAAGCCGATGCCCAGCTTCTGTTTCAGGTAGTCGGCAGTCGCTTCCGCGCCGCCGTGCGGGCCAAGCTGGCACGGCAGGTTCGTGCAAAGCGTGATCTTGTGCTTGCCGACCGGGTTGAGCTCGTACATCGTGTAGAACGTCGCGACTTCCTGCACGGCGACGGCAGGCATGCCGAGATAGTCCGCAACGAACTGCATCAGTTCGGGCGACAGCCAGCCGTGCTCTTCCTGAGCAACGGCCAACGCCGACATCACGGCGGACTGTTTCTGATCGGCGGGATACTTCGTCAACGCTCGATCGATTTCCTTCAGGCCTTCAGCTGAGATCATTTTCAGACACGACTCTTTCAATTCCTACCGAACGGACAACCTGCCGCACACTGGGGTGCATGGACGACAGACCTGGCGCTCACTCTGTTGACAGCTTGCGAAGCCGCGCCGGTTCAGCGCACATCGCATGTGACTTACTGCTCGCCACCCGCTCTCGCGGGCGGCGCAACCATTAGCGGTCGATTTCGCCGAACACGATGTCCTGCGTACCGATGATCGTGACGGCGTCGGCGATCATGTGACCGCGCGCCATTTCGTCGAGCGACGCCAGGTGCGCGAAGCCCGGTGCGCGAATCTTGAGGCGATACGGCTTGTTGGCACCGTCCGACACGAGGTAGATGCCGAACTCGCCCTTCGGATGCTCGACCGCCGCGTACGCTTCGCCTTCCGGCACATGGAAACCTTCGGTGAAGAGCTTGAAGTGGTGAATCAAGTCTTCCATGTTGGTCTTCATGCCGACGCGCGACGGCGGTGCAACCTTGTGATTGTCCGTCATCACCGGGCCCGTATTCTTGCGGAGCCACTCAATACACTGTTTCGCGATACGGATCGACTGGCGCATTTCTTCGACGCGCACCAGATAGCGGTCGTAGCAATCGCCGTTCACGCCGACCGGCACGTCGAAATCCATGCGATCGTACACTTCGTACGGCTGCTTCTTGCGCAGGTCCCACGCGATGCCCGAGCCGCGCAGCATCGGGCCCGTCAGGCCCATCTGCAGCGCACGTTCGGGGCTGACCACACCGATCCCGACCAGACGCTGCTTCCAGATCCGGTTGTCGGTGAGCAGCGTTTCGTATTCGTCGACGCACTTCGGGAAGCGCGTGAAGAAATCGTCGATGAAGTCGAGCACCGAGCCGCTGCGCGCTTCGTTCATCCTCGCGAGCGCCTTCTCGTTGCGAATCTTCGACGCCTTGTATTGCGGCATCGCGTCAGGCAGATCGCGGTAGACGCCGCCCGGACGATAGTACGCCGCGTGCATCCGCGCGCCGGACACCGCCTCGTACACGTCCATCAGATCTTCGCGTTCGCGGAATGCGTACAGGAACACGGCCATCGCACCGACGTCGAGTGCGTGCGCGCCGATCCACATCAGGTGGTTCAGCACGCGCGTGATCTCGTCGAACAGCACGCGGATGTACTGCGCGCGCTCCGGCACTTCGATGCCGAGCAGCTTTTCGATCGCGAGCACGTAGCCGTGCTCGTTGACCATCATCGACACGTAGTCGAGACGATCCATGTACGGCACGGACTGGATGAAGGTCTTGGATTCCGCGAGCTTTTCGGTCGCGCGGTGCAGCAGGCCGATGTGCGGATCGGCACGCTGGATGACTTCGCCGTCGAGCTCGAGCACGAGGCGCAGCACGCCGTGCGCTGCCGGGTGCTGCGGGCCGAAGTTGAGCGTGTAGTTCTTGATTTCTGCCATGACGCCCCCTTAATGTTTCAGACCGCCATAGCGATCCTCGCGGATCACGCGCGGCGTGATTTCGCGCGGCTCGATCGTCACCGGCTGGTACACGACCCGCTTCTCTTCCGGGTCGTAACGCATTTCGACATAACCCGACACCGGGAAGTCCTTGCGGAACGGGTGGCCGATGAAGCCGTAGTCGGTGAGGATGCGGCGCAGGTCGGGGTGGCCTTCGAACACGATGCCGTACAGGTCGAACGCTTCGCGCTCGTACCAGTTCGCGGACGTCCAGATGTCGACCAGCGATGCCACGATCGGCAGGTCGTCGTCCGGCGCGAACGCACGCAGGCGCAGGCGCCAGTTGTTCGTGACCGACAGCAGGTGCGACACGGCCGCGAAACGCGGGCCGTCGTAGGCGCCGTCGCCGAAGGTCTGGTAGTCGACGCCGCAGAGGTCGATCAGTTGCTCGAAACGCAGCTTCGGATCGTCGCGCAGCGTCTTTGCGACTTCGAGGTAATCGCTCGCCTTCACGACGAGCGTCAGTTCACCGATCGCTTCGGTGAGGCTCACCACGCTCGCGCCGAGCGCGGCTTCGAGGTTTGCCTTGAGGATCTCGATTTTGCTTGCCATATTGAGGGGACGCTCGGGGCTTTATTGACGGGCGATGGTATTGGTGCGGCGGATCTTCGCCTGAAGCTGGATCACGCCGTAGACCAGCGCCTCGGCCGTGGGCGGGCAGCCCGGCACGTAGACGTCGACCGGCACGATCCGGTCGCAGCCGCGGACCACCGAGTACGAGTAGTGGTAGTAACCACCGCCGTTCGCGCACGACCCCATCGAGATCACCCAGCGCGGCTCGGCCATCTGGTCGTACACGCGGCGCAGCGCGGGCGCCATCTTGTTGCAGAGCGTGCCGGCGACGATCATCACGTCAGACTGACGCGGGCTCGGACGAAACACGACGCCGAACCGGTCCAGATCGTAACGGGCCGCGCCCGCATGCATCATCTCGACGGCACAACACGCGAGCCCGAACGTCATCGGCCACAGCGAGCCGGTACGCGTCCAGTTGATCAGCTTGTCAGCCGTCGTGGTGACAAACCCTTCCTTCAAGACCCCTTCGATACTCATTTGCTTTCCACTCCAGACGAGCGACCGAGCGTGGCCGCCCATGCAAACCGGCGATTAACCCATCACTCCCAGTCGAGCCCGCCTTTCTTCCAGATATAGGCAAAGCCCAGTAGGAATTCGAGCAGGAAAATCATCATTGCGATGAAACCCGGCCAGCCGATGTCCCGGAGCGCGACGCCCCACGGAAACAGGAATGCGGTTTCGAGATCGAAGATGATGAACAGGATGGCGACGAGGTAATACCGGACGTCGAATTTCATCCGGGCGTCTTCAAAGGCTTCGAAGCCGCACTCGTATGGTGCGTTCTTCTCGACGTCCGGCTTGTTGGGACCAAGGAGCTTGCCGATGCTGACCAGCGCTATACCTAAACCAGTGCCCACGAGGAGGAACAACAAGACGGGGTAATAGGCTGCGAGGTTCAAGGCAATCCTCTATCGGTTGGTTCTGAGCGTCCGGAGAATACCACTTCCGGCGGAAGGAATCATTTCGGAGTACAGGCGATCGCAAGACAATCGCAAGCACACCCCACAAATGAAAAATGCCAGCCACTGGAAGCGGCTGGCATTGAGTAACTTTGGTGCCGACGGCGAGACTCGAACTCGCACAGCTTTCGCCACTACCCCCTCAAGATAGCGTGTCTACCAATTTCACCACGTCGGCACTGCATGCAACTCGGGTTGTGCTGCTTGTTTCCCGCGAATCGCTTCAAGAATTAAATTCTAACCCGACTTCCGGAATTGTTCAACGCACAAACGCAAAAAATTTGACCTTTTATTTCGGGACATCCTGGCCCGGCGCGCTTGCCGCCGAACCCGCGGCAGCGGATGCCGCAACAGCCGGCGCCGACGCTGCAGGCGCCGATGCCGGTGCGGTCGCTGCCGCGCCGAGCACGCCTGCCGACGGCGTCGACTTGTACGAACCGAGGTACGTCAGCGCGAGCGTCGCGATAAAAAAGATCGTCGCGAGAATGCCCGTCGTGCGCGACAGGAAGTTCGCCGAGCCCGTCGCACCGAACAGGCTGCCCGACGCGCCGCTGCCGAATGCGGCGCCCATGTCGGCACCCTTGCCGTGCTGCAGCAGCACGAGACCAATCACACCGAGTGCAGACAGTACCTGCACCACAATAATCAGCGTCTTGAATAACAGCATCACACCCACCCGATTGGATCGGGCGACCGGATCGACCGGCCGCCTTCATGGTTCAATTCGATCGCGGACCGCTCAACGCGCGGCCCGGCAGATCGCCAGGAAATCTTCCGCCTTCAGCGACGCGCCGCCGATCAGGCCACCGTCGATGTCCGGCTGCGCAAACAGCTCTTCCGCGTTGTCCGGCTTCACGCTGCCGCCGTACAGAACGGACACGTCAGCCGCGCCCTTTGCCGCGAGACGCGCACGCAGGAACGCGTGCACGTCCTGTGCCTGCGCCGACGTCGCGCTCCTGCCCGTGCCGATCGCCCAGACCGGCTCGTACGCGACGACGATACGTGCAGCCTCGTCGGCCGTCAGCACGGCCAGCACCGCGTCGAGCTGCGCACCGACGACCTGCTCGGTCGCACCCGACTCGCGCTCGTCGAGCGTCTCGCCGACGCACACGACCGGCGTGAGGCCGGCCGCGAGCGCGCGCTGCGCTTTCGCCGCAACCGTCTCGTTGCGCTCGCCGTGATACGCGCGACGCTCCGAGTGGCCGACGATCGCATAGCGTGCGCCGAATTCCGCAACCATCGCGGCCGCCACTTCGCCGGTGAACGCGCCCTGTTCGTGCGCGGACACATCCTGCGCGCCCCAGGCGACACGGCCGCCGTCGAGCTGCGCCTGAACCTGCGCGAGATACGGGAACGGCACGCACACGCCGACCGACGTTTCGGCCGCCACCGCGCCCGCGCCCTGCACCACTTCGTTCAGCAACGCCTGGTTGCCGGCCAGCCGGCCGTGCATCTTCCAGTTGCCGATCACCCGCTTAGTTCTCTGTTTCGACATCGTGTCTGTCTCGTCACCGCTGTGTCATTGACGCGCCGGAAACCGGCCGTCAGGTTTGATCTGGCGAAGCAAACCCGCGATTTTACTGCGCACGGCTTGAACCGGTCAAACCGCGCATGTCAAGCCCGGCCGCATGGGCCGTCAGGCGTTCGTACCCCAATCGAGCACGATCTTGCCGGTGTGCTCGCTGCTTTCCATCAGCGCATGCGCCTGCGCGGCTTCCGCGGCCGGCAGCACGCGATAGATCACCGGCTTGATGCGGCCGTCTGCGATCAGCGGCCACACGCGCGCCTTCAGTTGCGCGGCGATGCGCGCCTTGAACTCGACCGGGCGCGGCCGCAGCGTGGAACCCGTGACCGTCAGCCGGCGCCGCAGGATCTCGCTCAGGTTGACATCGGCCTTCGCACCGCCGAGCAGCGCGATCAGCACGAGACGACCGCCGTCCGCGAGCGCGGACAGCTCGCGCGGCACGTACGAGCCCGCCACCATGTCGAGGATCACGTCGACGCCGCGATCGTGGGTCAGCGACTTCACGACCTCGACGAAGTCTTCGGTCTTGTAGTTGATTGCGCGCTCCGCGCCGAGCGCCTCGCACGCCCGACACTTGTCAGTGGTACCGGCCGTCGCGAACACGCGAAAACCGAGCGCATGCGCGATCTGGATCGCCGTCACGCCGATGCCGCTCGAGCCACCCTGCACGAGCAGCGTTTCCTGCTCGCCACCCTCGCCCGCGCCGAGCTGCGCGCGATCGAACACGTTGCTCCATACGGTGAAGAACGTTTCGGGAAGCGATGCGGCCTCGATATCGGTGAGCCCGTCGGGCACCGGCAGGCATTGCGGCAGCGGCGCGACCGCGTACTCGGCATAACCGCCGCCCGCGAGCAGCGCACACACGCGATCGCCGAGCTTCAGGCCGAACGGGTTCAGCGCGGCATCGGACAGGTCGCCGCCGACGATCTGGCCCGCAACCTCCAGGCCCGGCAGATCCGACGCGCCCGGCGGCGGCGCATAGGCGCCCTTGCGCTGGAATACGTCGGGCCGATTCACGCCGGAAGCCGCCACCTTGATCAGCACCTCGCCGCGCTTCGGTTCGGGGCGCGGACGCTCCGCAAGCTTCAGCACGTCGGGGGCGCCGAATTCGGTGATTTCGATGGCTTTCATGGTGACGGTGGCTCCAGGATCGGAATCGGATGGCGCCCGTGCGCGCGGCACGGGCGCCTCGCCGGCGCTGCTGCGCCGCACAACGATGCTACAGAAAAAACGGCCGGCGCGCTTTCGCACTGCCGGCCGCTGGTCCGCCTGCCCGCTTACTGCTGCGGCGGCGCGTCCGACTGCGACGCCGCCGCTGCTTCATTCAGCAGCGCCTTTGCCGACAGACGCACACGACCCTTCTCGTCCGTCTGGATCACCTTGACCTTGACCTGCTGGCCTTCCTTCAGGTAGTCGTTGATGTCCTTCACGCGCTCGTTGACGATTTCCGAGATGTGCAGCAGGCCGTCCTTGCCCGGCAGCAGGTTCACGATCGCACCGAAATCGAGCAGCTTCAGCACCGTGCCTTCGTACACCTGGCCGACTTCGATCTCGGCCGTGATGTTCTCGATGCGCTTCTTCGCTTCGGCCATGCCGTCGCTGTTCGTGCTCGCGATCGTCACGACGCCGTCGTCCGAGATGTCGATGGTCGTGCCCGTTTCTTCCGTCAGCGCGCGGATCACCGAACCGCCCTTGCCGATCACGTCGCGGATCTTTTCCGGGTTGATCTTGATCGTGATCATGCGCGGCGCGAATTCCGACAGTTGCGTGTTCGCACCCGAGACAGCCGACGTCATCTTGCCCAGGATGTGCATGCGGCCTTCCTTCGCCTGCGCGAGCGCGACCTGCATGATTTCCTTCGTGATGCCCTGGATCTTGATGTCCATCTGCAGCGCCGTCACGCCTTGCTCCGTGCCGGCCACCTTGAAGTCCATGTCGCCGAGGTGATCTTCGTCGCCGAGGATGTCGGTCAGCACCGCGAATTTGTTGCCTTCGAGGATCAGGCCCATCGCGATACCCGCGACGTGCGCCTTCATCGGCACGCCGGCGTCCATCAGCGCGAGGCAACCGCCGCACACCGATGCCATCGACGACGAACCGTTCGACTCGGTGATTTCCGACACGACGCGGATCGAGTAGCCGAATTCGTCGGCGCTCGGCAGGCACTTGACCAGCGCGCGCTTCGCGAGGCGGCCGTGGCCGATTTCGCGGCGCTTCGGCGAGCCGACGCGGCCCGTTTCGCCGGTCGCGAACGGGGGCATGTTGTAGTGGAGCATGAAGCGCTCGCGGTATTCGCCTTCGAGCGCGTCGATGATCTGCTCGTCACCCTTCGTGCCGAGCGTCGCGACGACCAGCGCCTGCGTCTCGCCGCGCGTGAACAGCGCCGAGCCGTGGGTGCGCGGCAGCACGCCGGTGCGGATCTCGATCGGGCGCACGGTGCGCGTGTCGCGGCCGTCGATGCGCGGCTCGCCGTTCAGGATCTGCGAACGGACGATCCTTGCCTCGATGTCGAACAGCACGTTGCCGACGGTGGCCTTGTCGGCAGCAACCGTGCCGGCCGCCAGTGCGTCTTCCTCGAGCTTCGCCGAAGTCGCCGAATAGACTTCCTTCAGCTTCGTCGAGCGAGCCTGCTTGTCGCGGAGCTGGTAAGCGGCGAGCAGGTCGTTCTGCGCCAGCTCGGTCACGCGCGCGATCAGCGCCTCGTTCTTCGGCGCCGGCTGCCAGTCCCACTCGGGCTTGCCGCCTTCGCGCACCAGTTCGTGGATCGCGTCGATCGCCACTTGCATCTGCTCGTGGCCGAACACCACGGCGCCCAGCATCACGTCTTCCGACAGTTGGTCGGCTTCCGACTCGACCATCAGCACCGCGCGTTCCGTACCCGCGACGACGAGGTCGAGGCTCGATGCCTTGATCTGGTCACGCGTCGGGTTCAGCACGTAGGCGTTGTCGATGTACGCGACGCGCGCGGCACCGACCGGGCCGTTGAACGGCAGGCCCGACACGGCGAGCGCAGCCGATGCGCCGATCAGCGCGGGGATGTCCGCCGGGACTTCCGGGTTCACGGACAGCACGTGGATCACGACCTGGACTTCGTTGTAGAAGCCTTCCGGGAACAGCGGGCGCAGCGGACGGTCGATCAGGCGCGACGTCAGCGTTTCGTGCTCCGACGGACGGCCTTCGCGGCGGAAGAAGCCGCCCGGGATCTTGCCTGCCGAGTAGGTCTTTTCGAGGTAGTCGACGGTCAGCGGGAAGAAATCCTGACCCGGCTTCGCCGACTTCGCGCCGACGACGGTTGCCAGCACGACGGTGTCTTCGACGTCGACGATCACGGCGCCGCTTGCCTGGCGAGCGACTTCACCGGTTTCGAGGCGCACCTTGTGCTGGCCCCACTGGAATTCCTTCACGACCTTGTTGAACATGGACATGGTTGCTCCTTTGAATTCATGCATTTCATTCGCCGCACAGGCCATCCCGCGCGGCGGCGTCCCGACCGAATCACCCGGAGCAAGGTGTGTTTTTTATGCCATTCCAGCGCGGCGCTCGGGCAGCGACGCGCTGGAATGACACAAATCCCGACCCCGGTATCAGCCGTTGCGGCAGCCCGGCACGAACGTGCCTGACAGCCTGCGGTGCGTGTGACGCTACGCACCGCGCAAAAACAAAATGCCTGTATCAGCGGACTGACACAGGCATCTTGCTGGCGGCAATCGCCTCGATTACTTACGCAGACCCAGCTTCTCGATCAGTGCGCGGTAACGGTCGGCATCCTTGCCCTTGAGGTAGTCGAGCAGCTTGCGGCGGCGGCTAACCATGCGCAGCAGGCCGCGGCGGCTGTGGTGATCCTTCGCGTGGGTCTTGAAGTGACCCGTCAGTTCGACGATACGTGCGGTCAGCAGTGCGACCTGGACTTCGGGCGACCCCGTGTCGTTGGTACCGCGGGCGAACTGAGCAACGACTTCCGACTTCTTGATATCTGCAACAGACATGTGATTTCCTTTCTAACTGAACAGGCGGACACGGAAGAATGGCCGTGCCGTGACTTACAACCGGCGGGCATTGTAACACAACTCCACACCGTTCCTACCGCCCCTGTCACGGGCGCGTCATCGAACAGGTCGACGGCATTTCCGTGCGCTGCGCCGGTGCCGCCAGCACCGTCCGGAAGCCGTAGCCCGAACCCTCGTTATCGAAGCGCACCCCCGGCTTGCCGACCTTGTCCATCTCCATCACGTAAAGGGGCTGGATCAACTGATGATCCTGTGCGCGCATCCGCGACGCATGGAAGCCGTCGTCGAACGACAAGCCCTCGAGCGCACGCGCGACCGCGACGGGGTCGGCCGACCCGGCACGGTTCATCGCGGCGGCCAGCATTTCGATCATCAGGCTCATCCGCCGCACCGGATAGTCGTCCTGCGCGGCCGGGAAACGGGTCCGGAACGCGCGGTAGAACGCGTCGGATTTCGCGCCGCCCGCGTTCGGGTGCCAGTCCGCCACGGCGACGACCCGCCCGACGCCCGCATCGCCGAGCGCGGCCGGCGCGCCGAGGCTGTTGCCGTAGAACGTATAGAACTTCGCGTTCAGCCCCTGCTCGCGCGCCGCCTTCACGAGCAGCGTGAGGTCGTTGCCCCAGTTGCCGGTCACGACGGCGTCCGCGCCGCTCGCGCGGATCTTCGCGATATACGGCGAGAAATCCTTGATCCGGCCGATCGGGTGGAATTCGTCACCGGCGATCGTCACGTCCGGGCGCCGCGCGGCCAGCGCCTGCCGCGCGAGCGTGCTGACGTCGCGGCCGAAACTGTAGTCCTGGTTCAGCAGATAGACCTTGCGCAGCGCGCGGTCGCGCGCCATCACGTCCGCGAGCGCGGCCATCCGCATTCCCGCGTGCGCGTCGAAGCGGAAATGCCAGAAACTGCAGCGCGCGCCGGTCAGCGCCGGGTCGTCGGCCGAATAGTTGAGGAACAGCATCCGGTTGTCCGGATCGCGTGCGTTCAGCTTGTCGAGCGCCGCGACGAGCGCGGCCGCGACGGCCGAACTGTTGCCCTGCGCGACGAAACCGATATGCCGGCCCGCGGCCGCTCGCAACTGCACGAGCGCCTCCTCCGGGCTACCCTTGCTGTCGAGCACGACGAGCTCGAGCGGATGCGCGCCGTCGCGCAGCTTCACGCCGCCCGCCGCGTTGACCTGCTCGATGCCGAAGCGCAGGTTGCGCTCGACCGCCGCGCCCGCGTTCGCGAACGGGCCCGACATCCCTTCGATCAGCGCGATCCGCACCGGCTCGCCGCCGGCAAACGCGGACGACACCAGCATCCACCCCGCGCTCAACGCGAGCGCGCACCGCCTCCACCCCTGCATCGGCTACCTGCCCTTCAATCTGCCCGAGAAGCGCGGATCATAGGCCGGCGTCCCTGCCGGCCGCAAGCGCGGCAGCGTCGGCGATCCGTACCGATTTTTTCGGCGCGAGGTGCCGTCCCACGCCGTCCGTGATACAACGGAGTGTGTTTCCGTGTTCTGGAGAATCCCCATGCGCATACGCATTCCCGCGCGCCTGCCGGTGCTGCTCGCCTGTGCCGCCGCGCTGCTGGCCGGTTGTGCGCAACCGTGGCAGCAATACCAGGCCGGCCAGGACGAGTCGGCAATCGTCGCGCGCATGGGTCCGCCGCGCGAGATCTACGACCTGCCCGGCGGCGGCAAGCGCCTGATGTGGCCGACTCAGCCGATGGGCGAGGTCACGGTCGCGGCCGACGTCGACGCGGCCCACAAGATCGTCAACGTACGCCAGGTGCTGCAGCCGAGCGAGTTCTATCGTGCGGAGATCGGCAAGTGGACGAAGACCGATGTCCTCGTCAATTTCGGACGCCCCGTCGAGACGTCCTACTTCCCGCTGATGAAGCGCGAGGTGTGGACGTACCGGTATCTCGAGGACAACGTCTGGTACATGATGTACAGCTTCTACTTCGATCCGCAGGGCATCCTGCGTATCACGCAGAAAACGCCGGACCCGCTGCACGATCCCGATCGCCGCAACCTGTTCTGACCAATTACGCATTTACGCGCAATTTTCACAATGGCCATTCACGAATTATTGCGTGAATGGCCGCTCCTTTTTTCCGCCACCCGATTAATTCAGGAAATACGGCGGAAATCTTTTCCGATCGATGACAGTTCGATGGCGGCACGCTGAAATCCCCGCCATACGGGCCTGTGCGTGGAAACAGGCATGTGCAATGCATGTCATGCGTTGGGTTGGTGCATGCGATGCACTACACCAAACCAATTTGAAACAATTTGTTTCAATGCCCCGCAGTGCTAGGGCATACCCCTAATATCGGTCGAAATTCAACCTTTCAAATTAGAAAGAATTCCATTGCGCCATTTCGGTCGATATTTATTTGCCTTTGTCATAAAGGAGTCCTCATGAACCGCCCCAAGAGCATGCTGGTCGCCAACATCGCGTGGGCCCGCGAAACGCGCGAACACACGCCCGGCTTTTTCGACGCGCTCGCGCGCGGCCAGAATCCGCGCGTGCTGTGGATCGGCTGCTCGGACAGCCGCGTGCCCGCCGAAACCATCACGCACTGCGCGCCCGGCGAGCTGTTCGTCCATCGCAACATCGCGAACCTGTTCCATCCCGACGACGACAATTCCGCCAGCGTGCTCGAGTACGCGGTGCGTGTACTGCAGGTCGACCACGTGATCGTGTGCGGACACTACGGGTGCGGCGGCGTGCGCGCGTCGCTGCTGCCGCCGCCGTCCGAGCTGCCGCACGTCGCGCGCCGCATCGCACCGCTCTGCGCGCTCGCGCGGCGCCATCGCGACACGCTCGACGGACTCGACGACACGGCCGCCGCGGACCGCCTCGCCGAGCTGAACGTGCTCGAACAGGTGCGGCTGCTGCGCGCGTCGCCGATCGTGCGCGGCCGGGAACGGCCGCCGCTCGTGCACGGCTGGATCTTTTCGCTCGCCGACGGCCGCCTGCAGGAACTCGATTCCGGCTACGCCACATTGCCCGCCGACGTCGAGCCCGTGCAAGCCGCAACGACCGCCGCGCTCGGCTGACTCATCCCCCGTCCCCTACGCCAATGAAATCGCCCCAACCATGAAACTGAACGAGCGCCTGTCCACCCTGCCGCGCGACATCGTCGCCGGCATCGTCGTTTTCCTCGTCGCGCTGCCGCTCTGTCTCGGTATCGCGAATGCGTCCGGCGTCGAGCCGTTCGCCGGGCTCGTGTCCGGTATCGTCGGCGGTATCGTCGTCGCGCTGCTGAGCGGCTCGTCGCTGTCCGTCAGCGGGCCGGCCGCCGGCCTCGTCGTGATCGTCGTCGAAGGGATCGCGCAACTCGGCAGCTTCTCCGCATTCCTGCTCGCGGTGCTGCTGTCCGGCGTGCTGCAGTTCGGGTTCGGCATGCTGCGCGCCGGCCGTTTCGCCGCCTACGTGCCGTCGCCCGTCATCAAGGGCATGCTCGCCGCGATCGGCCTGCTGCTGATCGTGAAGCAGATTCCGTTCGCGTTCGGCATCGGCGGCTCGGGCGCGCAATCGTTTGCGAACTGGCCGGGCCTGCCCGTCGCGTGGGCCGCCACGGCCATCGCGCTCGCATCGCTCGCGCTGCTGATCGCGTGGGACACGCCCGCGCTGCGCCGCTTCGCGCTGGTGCGTTCGGTGCCCGCGCCGCTCGCGGTCGTCGTGCTGGGCATCGGCGCGACGCTCGTGCTGGGCTTCGTCGCGCCGTCGATCGCGCCGGGCGCCGCCCATCGCGTGACGCTGCCCGAACTCGGATCGTTCGCGGCCTTCGCGGCATCGCTCAAGCACGCGGAGCTCGGCCCGAATTTCGCACAACTCGTCAATCCTGACGTGTGGCGTGTCGCGATCACGCTCGCGGTCGTCGCGAGCCTCGAGACGCTGCTGAGCCTCGAAGCGGTCGAGCAGATCGACCCGAAGCGCCGGCCCACCCAGCCCGACCGTGAACTGAAGGCCCAAGGCGTCGGCAATCTCGTCGCGGGCGCGTTCGGCGGCCTGCCGATCACGTCGGTGATCGTGCGCAGCTCGGTCAACGTCAATGCGGGCGCGCAAAGCCGGATGTCGGCGATCGTCCACGGGATGCTGCTGCTCGCGAGCGTGTTCGCGCTCACCGGCCTGATCAACCTGATCCCGCTCGCGAGCCTCGCCGCGATCCTGATCCACACCGGCTTCAAGCTCGCGAAACCGGCGCTGTTCCGCTCGGTGATGAAGCAGGGGCCGGCCGCGTTCGTGCCGTTCGCCGCAACGATCGCCGGCGTACTCGCGGTCGACCTGCTGTTCGGCATCGCGCTTGGCCTCGCATGCAGCGTGCTGGCGGTCGCCGTCGCGAACCTGAAGAGCCCCGTCACGCTCGCTCAGCACGACGATCACTTCCTGCTGTCGTTCCGCAAGGACGTGTCGTTTCTCGGCAAGGTGCAGGTCAAGCACCACCTGCGGCACATTCCGGACCGGGCGGCGGTCATCATCGACGCGACGCGCGCCGACTACATCGATCACGACGTGCTCGAACTGCTCGACGCGTTCGTCGCCGATGCACCGCGGCGCGGGATCGCGGTCGAGTTCCGCCGACGCAACCCGGCGCCCCGCCCGGCTGCGCGCCGCTGGCTGTTCCGCACACCGGCCGCCGAATGAGCGGTAGATGAAAAAACACCCCAAAGGTCGGATCAAATTCCAACTTTTGGGGTGCAGTTCAGCGGCGCAGGGCCGCACGGGGCGTTTCGGTGATGCGCTGCGCGCGGCGCTTACGAGCGCTGCGGGTTGACCTTGTCGTCCTTCGAATGCAGCTTGTTCAGCGCGGAGATGTACGCCTTGGCGGACGCGGCGACGATGTCCGGATCGGTGCCGACGCCGTTGACGATCCGCCCGCTCTTCGACAGCCGGACGGTCACTTCGCCCTGCGCCTGCGTGCCGGTCGTGATTGCGTTCACCGAGTACAGCAGCAGTTCGGACCCGCTGCCGACTTCGCCCTCGATCGCGTTGAACGTCGCGTCGACCGGACCGTTGCCGCGCGCCTCGCCGGTCACTTCCTTGCCTTCGACCGCGAACACGATTTTCGCCTGCGGCTGCTCGCCCGTTTCCGAACGCTGCGACAGCGACACGAACTTGAAGTGTTCCTGCTCGTGCGCGAATGCCGATTCCTCGGACACGATCGCGATGATGTCCTCGTCGAAGATCTCGGCCTTGCGGTCGGCCAGATCCTTGAAGCGCATGAACGCGGCGTTCAGTTCCGCTTCGCTGTCGAGCGATACGCCAAGCTCCTGCAGGCGCTGCTTGAACGCGTTGCGGCCCGACAGCTTGCCGAGCACGATCTTGTTCGCGGACCAGCCCACGTCTTCCGCTCGCATGATCTCGTAGGTGTCGCGCGCCTTCAGCACGCCGTCCTGGTGGATGCCCGACGCGTGCGCGAACGCGTTCGCACCGACCACCGCCTTGTTCGGCTGCACGACGAAACCGGTGATCTGCGACACGAGCTTCGACGTCGGCACGATCTGCGTGGTGTCGATGCCGACGTCGAGGCCGAAGTAATCCTTGCGCGTCTTCACGGCCATCACGATTTCTTCGAGCGACGTATTGCCCGCGCGTTCGCCGAGACCGTTGATCGTGCACTCGACCTGACGCGCACCGCCGATCTTCACGCCCGCGAGCGAGTTCGCGACGGCCATCCCGAGGTCGTTATGGCAGTGCACCGAGAAGATCGCCTTGTCCGAGTTCGGAATGCGCTCGCGCAACGTCTTCACGAGGTTGCCGTAGAGTTCCGGCACGCCGTAGCCGACGGTGTCGGCGATGTTGATCGTCGTCGCGCCTTCGGCGATCACGGCTTCCAGCACGCGGCACAGGAAATCCATGTCGGAGCGGCTGCCGTCTTCCGGCGAGAATTCGACGTTGTCGGTGAACTTGCGCGCGAAACGCACCGCGAGGCGCGCCTGCTCGAACACCTGGTCGGGCGTCATCCGCAGCTTCTTCTCCATGTGCAGCGGCGACGTCGCGATGAACGTGTGGATCCGGAAGCTGTTGGCCGGCTTCAGCGCGTCGGCCGCGCGCTGGATGTCCTTGTCGTTGGCCCGCGCCAGCGAACAGATCGTGCTGTCCTTCACGAGACCGGCGATCGCGTGGATCGCGTCGAAATCGCCGTTCGAGCTGGCCGCGAAACCGGCCTCGATCACGTCGACCTTCATCCGCTCGAGGTTTTTCGCGATGCGGATTTTCTCTTCCTTCGTCATCGACGCACCGGGCGATTGCTCGCCGTCACGTAACGTCGTATCGAAAATGATCAGCTTGTCTGTCATGGGGGGGCTCCAGGGCTCTTTATACGGAAGTCAAACGTAACGAGATCGCGCCACCGCTGGCGACGCTCAACAACAGACGAGGCTTGACGGAGGGCGAGAACGGTCAGCGCGGCAGGCGCGCCAAAGCTAGCGCGCGTAGCGGCGCACCGGCTAGAAGGAGGGGGAGGCGGGGAAATGCAGTCATGCCGAAGACTATAGCGGCATTCCGTTGGGTGCGCAATCGGACGGCACCCGGGAGTCCGGTGGCCCGGCTTGAAAAAGGGGCAAATGAAAACGGCGGCCCCGAGGCCGCCGTTTCCGGGCAGATCGCGTGTCAGTGATCGCGCTGCGACGAGCGCGCCGGATTCGCGCGCCCGCGGATCGCCATGTAGGCCCAGAACACGTAGCCGGACAACCCGTACAGCACGAACAGGCAGAACAGCATCAGCGGCGGGTCGGACGACACGAGCACGAACGCGACGACAACCAGCAGGATCGCCGCGAACGGCACGCGGTGCCGCACGTCGAGCGCCTTGCCGCTGTAGAACGGCGCGTTCGACACCATCGTCACGCCCGCGTAGATCGTCAGCACGAACGCAACCCACGGCAGCCAGCCGAGCTTCATCGGCACGCGGTTGTCGGTCGCGAGCCACACGAAACCCGCGATCAGCGCGGCGGCGGCCGGGCTCGGCAACCCCTGGAAGAAGCGTTTGTCGACGACGCCGATGTTCGTATTGAAGCGCGCGAGGCGCAGCGCGGCGCCCGAGCAGTAGACGAACGCGGCGAGCCAGCCCCAACGGCCGAGATCCTTCAGCACCCACTCGTACATCACGAGCGCGGGCGCAACGCCGAACGACACCATGTCCGACAGGCTGTCGAACTGCTCGCCGAACGCGCTCTGCGTGTGCGTCATGCGCGCGACGCGCCCGTCCATCCCGTCGAGCACCATCGCGACGAAAATCGCGATCGCGGCGATCTCGAAACGCACGTTCATCGCCTGCACGACCGCGAAAAAACCGCAGAACAGCGCGGCGGTCGTGAACGCGTTCGGCAGCAGGTAGATGCCGCGCGTCTTCAGGAACCGCTGGCGCGAAGCGCGGCGGCTCTCGATGGGCACCGGATCGGGTGCCATCCCCTTGTTGCGGCGGAACGGGCGTGGCGTCTGGCTGGAGCCGTTGCGCGACCGGCGCGGTTTGAATGCGGCCATCGTGGCGTCCCGCCGCTTACTGTTCGAGCTCGGCGAGGATCGTCGACGACGCGTAGACCTTCTCGCCGATCGACACCTTCGCGCGGCTGCCGATCGGCAGGTACACGTCGACGCGCGAACCGAAGCGGATGAAACCGTAGCGCTGGCCGCGCGACAGCGGCTCGCCGGCGCGCACGTAGCAGAGAATCCGACGGGCGACGAGGCCCGCGATCTGCACGGCGGTGACGGTCTTGCCGCTCGCCGTCTGGATCACGACCGCGTTGCGCTCGTTCTCGGTCGACGCCTTGTCGATCGCCGCGTTCAGGAACGCGCCCGGGAAGTACTCGACCTTGGTGATCGCGCCATCGACCGGCGAACGCTGCGAATGGACGTTGAAGACATTCATGAACACGCTGATCTTCAGCGCTTCGCGGTTCGCGTACGGGTCCTGCGCGGTCTCGACCGCGACGATGCGGCCGTCCGCCGGGCACAGCACCGCGTTCGGCTGCGCCGGGATCGGGCGCTGCGGATCGCGGAAGAACTGGACGACGAAGGCGAGCAGCAGCCAGAACGGCCACGCGAAGCCGAAGCCCCCGACGGCATGGATCAACAGCGCGATGACGGCAGCAATCGCGATGAACGGCCAGCCTTCGCGCGCGATGATCGGATGAGGATAGTTCATGGATTCGTTCTGTGTTCGGTGAATTGCAAAGCCCGTAGCATAACAAAAGCCGCCCGGGGCACTGCTGCCTTCGGACGGCTTTTTGATGCCGACCCTCCACTCGAAGGGCCGGAACAGCACGCGGTGCTTAGTTCTTCGTCTGGTCGACGAGCTTGTTCTTCGCGATCCACGGCATCATCGCGCGCAGCTTCGCGCCGACCTGCTCGATCTGGTGCTCGGCCGTCAGGCGGCGGCGCGACTGCAGCGTCGGAGCGCCTGCCTTGTTCTCGAGAATGAAGCTCTTTGCGTACTCGCCCGTCTGGATGTCGGTCAGGCACTGCTTCATCGCCTTCTTCGTCTCTTCCGTGACAACGCGCGGGCCCGTCACGTACTCGCCGTACTCGGCGTTGTTCGAGATCGAGTAGTTCATGTTCGCGATGCCGCCTTCGTAGATCAGGTCGACGATCAGCTTCAGTTCGTGCAGGCACTCGAAGTACGCCATTTCCGGCGCGTAGCCTGCTTCGACCAGCGTCTCGAAGCCTGCCTTGATCAGCTCGACGGTACCGCCGCACAGCACGGCCTGCTCGCCGAACAGGTCGGTTTCGGTTTCTTCACGGAAGTTCGTCTCGATGATGCCGGCACGGCCGCCGCCGTTCGCTGCCGCGTACGACAGCGCGATGTCGCGTGCCGCGCCCGACTTGTTCTGCGCAACCGCGATCAGGTGCGGCACGCCGCCGCCTTGCGAGTACGTGCCGCGCACGGTGTGGCCCGGTGCCTTCGGCGCGATCATGATCACGTCGAGGTCGGCGCGCGGGATCACCTGGCCGTAGTGGACGTTGAAGCCGTGTGCGAACGCGAGCGCCGCGCCCTGCTTGATGTTCGCGTGCACTTCCTTCGCGTACACGTCGGCGATCTGCTCGTCCGGCAGCAGCATCATCACGACGTCCGCGCCCTTCACCGCTTCCGCGACTTCCTTGACCGACAGGCCGGCGTTTTCGGCCTTGCTCCACGACGCGCCGCCCTTGCGCAGGCCGACCGTCACGTTCACGCCGCTTTCCTTCAGGTTCAGCGCGTGTGCATGGCCTTGCGAGCCGTAGCCGATGATCGTGACTTGCTTGCCCTTGATGAGGGAGAGGTCAGCGTCTTTGTCGTAGAAAACGTTCATGATGGTTCCTTCGCTAATTCAAAAAATTCAACAATTCGTTCGGATGGAGTACTGCGGGCCGGGACATGACGGCGCACCCGGCGTGCCTCTTTGGCATTTCGGCATCACACCTTCAGGATGCGCTCGCCGCGTCCGATGCCGGAGCTGCCGGTACGCACGGTCTCGAGGATCGCGCTCGCGTCCAGCCCCTGGATGAATGCGTCGAGCTTGTCGCTCGCGCCCGTCAATTCGATCGTGTAGGTCTTTTCGGTCACGTCGATGATGCGGCCGCGGAAAATGTCCGACATCCGCTTCATTTCTTCGCGCTCCTTGCCCACTGCACGTACCTTGATCAGCATCAGCTCGCGTTCGATGTGTGCACCGTCGGTCAGGTCCACCACTTTCACCACCTCGATCAGGCGGTTCAGATGCTTCGTGATCTGTTCGATCACGTCGTCGGAGCCAATGGAAACGATGGTGAGCCGCGACAGCGATTGGTCTTCGGTCGGCGCCACCGTCAAGGTTTCGATGTTGTAGCCGCGTGCGGAAAACAGACCGACCACGCGCGACAGCGCGCCCGGTTCGTTCTCCAGCAGGACGGAAATGATGTGTCTCATGTTCGCTTCTTCCAGAATGTGTCCGTGTCGATTCGCTCGCGCCGCGCGCCGCCGCGTGCCGCACCACCCTTCGTGAAGGTGGCCGCATCGGGCTCAAGCGCGCGTCGCGCCGTTACAGATCTTCCGATCCGAGCAGCATCTCGGTGATGCCCTTGCCGGCCTGTACCATCGGCCAGACGTTTTCGGTCGGATCGGTCTGGAAGTCGAGAAACACGGTGCGATCCTTCAGGCGCAGCGCTTCCTTCAGCGCCGGCTCCACATCCGAGGTCTTTTCGATCCGCATGCCGACATGGCCATACGCTTCGGCGAGCTTCACGAAATCGGGCAGCGCATCCATGTACGAATGCGAATAGCGCTTGCTGTATTCGATCTGCTGCCATTGGCGGACCATGCCGAGGTAGCGGTTGTTCAGCGAAATGATCTTCACGGGCGTGTCGTACTGCAGGCAGGTCGACAGTTCCTGGATGCACATCTGGATCGAGCCTTCGCCCGTGATGCACAGCACGTCGTCGTCCGGGTGCGCCATCTTGACGCCCATCGCTGCCGGCAGGCCGAAGCCCATCGTGCCGAGGCCGCCGGAGTTGATCCAGCGACGCGGCTTGTTGAAGCGGTAGAACTGCGCGGCCCACATCTGGTGCTGGCCGACGTCCGAGCACACGAACGCATTGCCGTCCGTCAGCTCCCACGCCTTCTCGACCACGTACTGCGGCTTGATGATCTCGCTTTCGCGGTCGAACTTCAGGCAGTCCTTCGAGCGCCAGCCCTCGATGTCTTTCCACCATTGCGCGAGCGCCTCGGTGTCGGGGCCGTGCTCGGCCGTCTGCAGCTGCTCGATCAGTTCCTTCAGCACTTCCTTCACGTCGCCGACGATCGGGATATCGACCTTCACGCGCTTCGAGATCGACGACGGGTCGATGTCGATGTGGATGATCTTGCGCGGACGCGACGCGAAGTGCGCCGGGTCGCCGATCACGCGGTCGTCGAAGCGGGCACCGATCGCGATCAGCACGTCGCAGTGCTGCATCGCCATGTTCGCTTCGTAGGTGCCGTGCATGCCGAGCATGCCGAGGAATTTCTTGTCCGACGCGCGATAGCCGCCGAGGCCCATCAGCGTGTTCGTGACCGGGTAGCCGAGCAGGTCCGCGAACTGGTTCAGTTCGCGCGACGCGTCGGCGAGAATGATGCCGCCGCCCGTATAGATGTAGGGACGCTTCGCCGTCAGCAGCAGCGACACGGCCTTTCGGATCTGGCCCGAATGGCCTTTCGTGACGGGATTGTACGAACGCAGCGACACGCTCTTGACCGGCTCGTACTGGCACGGCGTCTTCGAGATGTCCTTCGGGATGTCGATCAGCACCGGGCCCGGACGGCCGGTGCGGGCGATATAGAACGCCTTCTTGACGGTTTCCGCGAGGTCGCGCACGTCCTTCACGAGGAAGTTGTGCTTCACGCACGGACGCGTGATGCCGACCGTGTCGCATTCCTGGAATGCATCCTGGCCGATCGCGGCAGTCGGCACCTGGCCGCTGATCACGACCATCGGGATCGAATCCATGTATGCCGTCGCGATGCCGGTCACCGCGTTGGTGACGCCGGGGCCCGACGTCACGAGGCAGACGCCGACATTACCGGTGGAACGCGCATAGGCATCGGCTGCGTGTACGGCCGCCTGTTCGTGGCGCACCAGCACGTGCTGAATCTTGTCCTGCTTGTACAGCTCGTCGTAGATATAGAGAACCGAGCCGCCGGGGTAGCCCCAGATGAATTCGACGTTCTCGTCGGCCAGTGCCTTCATGAGCACGGTGGCGCCGATGGAGTCGCTATCGGGAGGGGAAAGGGGTTCCGACGTGGAGAATTCCGCGCTGGGCATGTTCATTTCGACCTTTCGAATTTTCGGCAAAAAATTGATCGGGTGCTCTCTGCCGGGCTTGTGGCTCGGGTTCAAGCGGCGCGTCCAGTTTGAAGGGCGGGCTTCTTGGGCCAGCCTCAAATGAGACCATCACTTCATGTTGCGAATCGTTGACGATAGCGGGTCGTGATTGGGTCGTCAAGTAAAATATCCCGCAGCGCATCATGCGAGCCGCCCGGCACCCCGCCGCCGCGGCTCGCGCGCAACGCGCGGCGCCCAATCCGGTGCCAAGCGGCGCGAAAATTTGTTAGCATCCGCGGGTTTTACGAAATTTTTCGACCTTTTACACCACGCAGCGGCCCGCAGCGCATACCTTCACGGAATGGCATCAGACAAGGAACTCGCCGACTTTCTGGCGGGCGTCGAAAGGCGCGCGTTCAAGCAGGCTGCGTACGCGGTGCGTGACGACGATGCGTCGCTCGACATCGTGCAGGACGCGATGATCAAGCTGGCCGAGAAATACGGCGACCGGCCGGCGGCCGAGCTGCCGCTGCTTTTTCAGCGGATCCTGCAGAACACGATCCACGACTGGTTCCGCCGGCAGAAAGTCCGCAATACATGGGTCACGCTCTTCTCGTCGCTGAACAACACCGACGACGAAGACTTCGACCCGCTCGAAACGCTCGAATCCGCGGACAATAACGCGGGCGTCGAGAGCAGCGAGCACCGCCTCGAGAGAGAGCAGGTTCTGGCCCTGATCGACGAAGAAATCCAGAAACTTCCAGCGCGTCAACGGGAAGCGTTCCTGATGCGTTATTGGGAAGATATGGATGTCGCCGAGACTGCCGCCGCAATGGGGTGCTCCGAAGGCAGTGTCAAGACGCACTGCTCACGAGCCACCCATACCCTGGCGCAAGCGCTCAAGGCCAAAGGAATCACGCTATGAGCTCCGCTCCCGCAAACCGAGAACACGAATTCGCGCTGAAGGTGCGCCGCGCGCTGGACGAGCGCGCGACCGCACTGCCTGCCGCGACCACCGATCGGCTGGCCGTCGCCCGCCGGGCTGCGCTCGCGCGCAAGAAGCCCGAGGCCGCGACCGCGCCGGTGTTCGTGCCGGCCTTCGCCGGCGCGGCCGGCGCCTACGGCCCGGCGCCCACGAGCCGCCCGCAAGCGTCGTTCGCGCGCCGCCTGCTGCGTGCGTGGCCGCTCGCGCTGCTGCTCGCGGGGCTCATCGGCATCGCGTACTGGGAAGACATGCAGCGCACCGCCGAGCTCGCCGACATCGACGCGGCGATGCTCAGCGACGACCTGCCGCTCAACGCGTATCTCGATCACGGGTTCAACGCGTATCTTTCGCGCGCTCACTAACAGACAATAACGAGGGGATCGCACGGGTGAGTCAGAAGCGCGGCCTGGCCGTATTTTTCGGATGCGTGATCGCGATCGCCGTTTCCTACGTCGCCACGTATTCGCGATTCCACCCGCCCCCCGCGACGACCGCCGCCGCGGCCAGCAGCCCTGCCGCGCCCGCATCGGCCACGACCGGGCTGACCACCGACCTCCCGCCGCTGCCTCTGCCGCTGCCGGCCGCCACCGGCCCGCTGTCGTGGGCGCGCCTCACGCCGGCGCAACACGCGGCACTCGCGCCGTTCGCCGACCAGTGGGACGGCTTCAGCGACGCTCGCAAGCGCAAATGGCTGAAAATCGCATCGCGTTTCGCGAAGTTGACACCCGATGATCAAAAGCGCCTGCAGGACCGGATGTCCGAATGGGCGCGGATGACGCCCGAGCAGCGCCGCGTCGCGCGCGAGAACTACCAGAGCGCGAAGGAGCTTTCCGCGCAGGCGCGCGAGCGCGCGTGGAAGGCCTACCAGCAACTCCCGGAGGAGCAGAAGGAACGTCTCGCCGCGGCCGAGCGCCGCCGCCGGCCAAGCGTCGTCAGCGCGCCTCCGACCGTCGCCGACCGTGACGTCCGCCGTCTCGTCAATTCGCACGAGCACCCGGCAAGCGGTACGGCCGCCGCACCGGCGCCCGCCTCGACCGGCGCCGCCGCGCCGGTGCCCGCGTCGTCGACGGCCGGCGCCGCGTCGGTGCCCGCTGCGGTGGCACCGGTGTCGCCCGCCGACGCGCCTTCGCTGTTCAAGGGCTCCTGAGCGGCCGTGGCGAACGCTCGCGCGCCCGAGACTCCGGCCGCCGCGCCGTCCGTGCGGCGACGTCTCGCCGCGCTGCTCTACGAAGGCGTGCTGCTGTTCGGCGTCGTGTTCTTCGCGGGGCTCGCGTTCAGCCTCGCGACACAACAGCGCAACGGCCTCGTCCATCACAACCTGCTCGCCGCGTGGATCGCGCTCGTCGTCGGCGCGTACTTCGTCTGGTTCTGGACCCACGGCGGCCAGACGCTGCCGATGAAGACCTGGCGACTGCGGCTCGAATCGTCGAGCGGCCGGCCGCTGAGCGCCGGCCACGCGCTCGTGCGCTATGCGCTCGGCTGGCTGTGGTTCCTGCCACCGCTCGCACTGCATCCGCTTCTCGGTCTGTCGGTGCCCATCACGCTGGCGCTCACCGCCGCCTGGATCGTCGCGTGGGCCGGCGCCGCCCGGCTGCATGCCGGCCGCCAGTTTCCGCACGACCGGATCGCGCGCACGCGCGTCGTTGCCATGCCGCGTTGACGCGCCGCATTCGCCAGACGAAATCAGCTCATCCAAGCCTTTCCCGCCTCGCCTGACACGCGTGCCAGACAATCGCCGACCGTTCGGTACGGCAGATTACGCAATGCCCGTTCATTCACTGCTAAACACGCTGCATAGGTCGTAATAAGAACGTCTCGTGACTGTCATGGCACAGTCACGCCCGCATGGCGGAATGCCGGTAATGTCAACCGGCGCGAGTCATGCATGGGCCAGAAAACGTCCGCGACCTCACTGTTCCGTCACCCGCTCGGCGCTCGCGCCGCCACCGCTTTCCTGTCCGGCGCGGCCGCAACCGATGGCCTGGCGTCGCAAGAACCGCCTGCCGCGCACACCACGCGGCACGACGACCCCGACCCGTCCGCGCATCGCTACCGCACCATCTGGCTGTCCGACATCCACCTCGGCTCGAGCGGATGCCAGGCACCGTACCTGCTCGACTTCCTGCGTCACAACGATTCGGAATACCTGTACCTCGTCGGCGACATCATCGACGGCTGGCAGTTGAAGAAAGGCTGGTACTGGCCGCAGGCGCACAACGACGTCGTGCAGAAGATCCTGCGCAAGGCGCGCAAGGGCACGCAGGTCGTCTACATCCCAGGCAACCACGACGAAGGCGCGCGGCAGTTCTGCGACCTCGCGTTCGGCGACATCCAGGTGCGCGGCGAGGCGTTCCACACGACGCTCGCGGGCAAACGTTTGTGGATCGTGCACGGCGACCTGTTCGACGGCGTGATCCAGCACGCGAAATGGCTCGCGTACCTCGGCGACACGCTCTACACGCTGATCCTCGTGCTGAACCGCTGGTTCAACCGGATCCGCAGCCGGCTCGGCTTCCAATACTGGTCGCTGTCGCAGTACCTGAAGCATCAGGTGAAGAACGCGGTCAACTTCATCTCGCAGTTCGAGACCGTGATGACCGACGAGGCGCGCCGCCGCGGCTGCGACGGCGTCGTGTGCGGCCACATCCACAAGGCCGAGATCCGCGATATCGACGGCGTGCTGTACTGCAACGACGGCGACTGGGTCGAAAGCCTGTCCGCGCTCGTCGAAACGATGGAAGGCGAACTGAAGATCGTCTACTGGACGGTGATGCGCACCGCGCCGTCGGAGACCACGTCGCGCAAGGCCAGAGCCACTGCCTGACACAACCATACTTACAGGACAATGCCGCGATGAAGATCATGATCGTCACCGACGCGTGGGAACCGCAGGTCAACGGCGTCGTGCGCACGCTGAAGAGCACGTCGCGCGAACTGACGGCGCTCGGCCACCGCGTCGAACTGCTGACGCCGCTGGAATTCCGCACGGTGCCCTGCCCGACCTACCCCGAGATCCGCCTGTCGATCCTGCCGTACCGCAAGCTGCGCGCGCGGATCGACGCGTTCGCACCCGACGCGCTGCACATCGCGACCGAAGGCCCGCTCGGCCTCGCCGCGCGCCGCTATGCGCGCACCCACAAGCTGCCGTTCACGACCGCGTATCACACGCGCTTTCCGGAATACGTGCAGGCGCGCTTCGGCATCCCGCTGGCCGCCACCTACCGCTTCCTGCACTGGTTCCATCGCCCGTCGCTCGCGGTGATGGCGCCGACGCCGGTCGTCAAGGAAGACCTCGAGAAGTTCGGCTTCACGAACGTCGTGCTGTGGACGCGCGGCGTCGACCTCGACATCTTCCGCCCGATGGAGTCGAAAGTGCTCAACACCGCGCGGCCGATCTTCCTGTACGTGGGCCGCGTCGCGATCGAAAAGAACGTCGAGGCGTTCCTGCGCCTCGACCTGCCCGGCTCGAAATGGGTCGCGGGCGAAGGCCCCGCGCTCGCGGAGCTGAAGTCGCGCTACCCGGAGGCGAACTATCTCGGCGTGCTGTCACAGGCCGAGCTCGCGAAGGTGTATGCTGCGGCCGACGTGTTCGTGTTCCCGAGTCGCACCGACACGTTCGGCCTCGTGCTGCTCGAGGCGCTCGCCTGCGGCACGCCGGTCGCAGCGTATCCCGTCACGGGCCCGATCGACGTGCTCAGCGGCGGCGACGCCGGCGCGATGCACGAGGACCTGCAGGAAGCCTGCCTCGAAGCGCTGAAGATCGAACGCACGACCGCGCGCGCATGGGCGGAACGCTTCTCGTGGCGCGCGGCATCCGAGCAGTTCGCGTCGCATCTGAAGCCGCTGCCGAAGACCGCGTACTCGCCAGCCGAAGGTGCCGCCGTTTGAAACGAGACCTGAACGAGAAAACCCCGCCCCCCGCCGCGACGCAGCAACGGCACCGCCCGTTCGACGAGGAAGAGCCGCATGGCGACACGGACGCGCACGCGTCCGAGCCGCTCGGCCCCGACGATCAACTGACGCCGCTGCCGCCGAACCCGTACAAGCGCCACCGCGGCATCACGCGCGCATGGTACGCACTCAAGCATTCGTTGAACGGCTTTCGTGTCGCAATCCGCGAGGAGAGCGCGTTTCGCCAGGAGTTGACGCTCGCCGCGCTGATGCTCCCGATCGGCGCGTTCGCGCCGGTGCCGGCGGCGTCGCGCGCACTGCTGATCGGCTCGGTGCTGCTGGTGCTGATCGTCGAGCTGCTGAACTCGAGTGTCGAGGCCGCGATCGACCGCATCTCGCTCGAGCGTCACGAACTCTCCAAACGCGCGAAGGACCTCGGCAGCGCGGCCGTGACGGTCGCGCTGTTCGCTTGCGTGACGACCTGGGGTTTCGTGCTCGGCCCGGTCGTCGCACACTGGCTAGGCTTCTAGCCTGCTGCCCGTCGCGCGCGTTGCACGCCGCCCGCGTGCGGCGCCGCACCATCCGTCGCGCGGGTCCGCGATCACGAAATGCGCCCGATCTGGCGAAACCCCGGTTTATAATCGTCCGCCAGACATAGAACAGCAACCCGCGCCGGACGAATCACGCAGCATCGATTGCAGCGCCCGCCAGTCCGGCACACACAGGGCCGGACGACATGGAAGCGAAACCTCCCCGCCGCACCCGCGAACGGATTCTCGAGTTGTCGTTGAAACTCTTCAACGAGATCGGCGAGCCGAACGTCACGACCACGACGATCGCCGAGGAAATGGAAATCAGTCCAGGCAACCTGTACTACCATTTCCGCAACAAGGACGACATCATCAACAGCATCTTCGCGCAGTTCGAGCAGCAGATCGAACGGCGGCTGCGCTTTCCCGAAGATCATCGTCCGACGATCGACGAAACCTGGTCGTACCTGCAGTACATGGCCGATTTCATGTGGACCTACCGGTTCCTGTATCGCGACCTCAACGACCTGCTCGCCCGCAACCGCACGCTCGAGACGCACTTCAAGCAGATCATCAGCCACAAGGTGCGCTTCGCGCGCGAGATGTGCGAGCTGCTCGTGTCCGACGCCGAAATGGTCGCGACGCCCGCCGAGATCGAAGTCATCGCCACCAACATGGCCGTCATTTCGACGTACTGGCTGTCGTATCAGTACGTGATGCATCCGCGCAAGTACAACGACCAGGACGCGATCCGCGAGGAACTGCACCAGGTCAGCATGCACGTGATCTCCGTGATGGCGCCGTACCTGCGCGGCCGTTCGCGCCAGCTGTTCGACGATCTGGTCTCCGGCAAGCTGCCGAAGCGCCAGTTCACCGACTACCTGCCGCCGCGCGACGGTTCGCCGCGCCCCGCCGGCGGGCCGGTCACCGTTGGGCAGGCCCCCGCCAAGGATTCCAAGCAATGAAGGCAGTCTGCGTTTACTGCGGCTCGTCGTCCGGCGTGCGGCCCGTCTATGCCGACGCCGCGCGCGCATTCGGCCGCGCGCTCGTCGATGCGGGCCTCACGCTCGTATACGGCGGCGGCCGTGTCGGCCTGATGGGCGTGATCGCCGACGAAGTGATGGCGGCCGGCGGCCGTGCGGTCGGCGTGATCCCCGAATTGCTCGTCGACAAGGAAGTCGGCCATACGGGGCTGTCGGAACTGCATGTCGTACCCGACATGCACCACCGCAAGAAAATGATGGCCGACCTCTCGGACGCGTTCGTCGCGATGCCCGGCGGCGCCGGCACGCTCGAGGAGCTCTTCGAGGTCTACACGTGGGCGCAGCTCGGCTATCACCGCAAACCCGTCGCGCTCTACAACATCGATTCGTTCTACGATCCGCTGATCACGCTGCTGCGCCATACGGTCGACGAGGGTTTCATGCGTCCGGCCTATTTCGACGCGCTGTGCGTCGATTCGGAACCGGTCGAACTGATCGAGCGGCTGCGCCGCTATCAACCGCCTGCCCGCGACAAGTGGGCGCCCGACGCAGCGAAGTAACCCTCCCAGGGAACCGCACGCGATGACCGCACCGTCCGGCCGCAAGGCCGTCCTCATCACCGGCGCGAGCCGCGGCATCGGCCGTGCGACCGCCGTGCTCGCGGCCGAACGCGGCTGGGACGTCGGCATCAACTACGCACGCGACGCGGCGGCAGCCGAACTCACGGCACAAGCCGTCCGCGACGCGGGCGGCCGTGCATGCGTCGTCGCGGGCGACGTCGCGAACGAAGCCGACGTCGTCGCGATGTTCGACACCGTCGCGGCCGCGTTCGGACGCCTCGACGCACTCGTCAACAACGCGGGCATCGTCGCACCGTCGATGCCGCTCGCCGACATGCCGGCCGACCGGCTGCGGCGGATGTTCGACACCAACGTGCTCGGCGCGTACCTTTGCGCGCGCGAAGCCGCGCGCCGGCTGTCCACCGACCGCGGCGGCCGGGGCGGCGCGATCGTCAACGTCTCGTCGATCGCATCGCGACTCGGCTCGCCGAACGAATACGTCGACTACGCGGGCTCGAAAGGCGCGGTCGACTCGCTGACGATCGGTCTTGCGAAGGAACTCGGTCCGCACGGCGTGCGCGTCAACGCGGTGCGCCCCGGCCTGATCGAGACCGAAATACACGCGAGCGGCGGCCAGCCGGGCCGTGCGGCCCGCCTCGGCGCGCAGACGCCGCTCGGCCGCGCGGGCGAAGCGCAGGAGATCGCCGAAGCGATCGTCTGGCTGCTCGGCGACGCGGCGTCCTACACGACGGGCGCCCTGCTCGACGTCGGCGGCGGCCGGTAGCCGCACGCGCAGCACATCAAAATCGCCGCCTCGAACAATTTGTCGTCACGGCACCACAAATCTCCACAATTTCCTGACGGCTTCAGTAAACATTCGTAATCGTTCCGTGATCTACTAGCGGAAATTCTGACGGGCGTGATAATCGCCTGTTTCTTGCCGCCCTGATGTGGCCCTTATCGGTCCGGCCCATGTCGCCGAACCGGCTCGACTCGACCCGAGATCTTTTCCATGCCTGGAACCGCAGCGCCCAGCCGGCGACGCACGTCCGTGCCGGCTCCGGACCCGCACACCCGCTCGACCGCCAACGCCGACCTCACCGCGAAGCTGGACGCCGCCGGCACGCCCGTCGTCGCCGCGACCACCGCAGCCGGCACCACGCGCGACCGCTCGCTCCTGCTCGGCTGGCGCGCGTGGCTGCTCGTCGCCGCGCTGGTCTGCGCGTATGTGCTGCCCGGCGTGCTCGGCCATGATCCGTGGAAACAGGACGAAACCTACACGTTCGGCATCATCCAGCACATGCTCGAGACGGGCGATTTCGTCGTGCCGACCAATGCCGGCCTGCCGTTCATGGAAAAGCCGCCGCTTTACGCGTGGGTCGCGACCAGCCTCGCGTGGCTGCTGCAGCGCGTGATGCCGCTGCACGACGCGGCACGGCTCGCGAGCGCGCTGTTCGCGGCACTCGCGTTCGGCTTCATCGCACGCGCGGCGCGCGTCACCAGCCGCGCGGACAGCTGGTTCGACCTGCGCGTGATCGGCCCCGTCGTGCTGAGCGCGGGCACGCTCGTCGTCATCAAGCACATGCACGACATGATGACGGACGTCGCACTGTTCGCCGGCACCGCAATGGGCTTCTGCGGACTGCTCGAACTCGTGATGCGGCACGTCGCGCGCGCGCAGCAGATGCGGCACGGGCTGCCGGTCCGGCCGTCGGGCCGCTGGGCCGCGCCGATCTTCGGCGCGGGCGTCGGCATCGCGCTGATGACGAAGGGGCTGTTCGTGCCGCTCGTGTTCGCGGCCACGCTCGTCGGCACACTGGTGCTCTACCCGGCTTGCCGCACCCGCTCGTTCGCGCGCTCGCTCGGCGTCGCCGCGCTCGTGTTCGCGCCATTCGCGCTGATCTGGCCGACCGCGCTGTTCCTGCGTTCCGAGACGCTGTTCATGACATGGTTCTGGGACAACAACGTCGGCCGCTTCTTCGGCTTCTCCGTCCCCGAGCTCGGTGCGGAAAACGACAAGCCTTTCTTCATCCTGCGTGCGTTCCTGCTCGTCGGCTTCCCGGTCGCGCCGCTCGCGATCGTCGCGCTCGCGCGCGGTGCGTGGCGCGACTGGCGCACGCCGCGCATCGCGCTGCCCGTGCTGTTCGCCGGCATCGGGCTCGCGGTGCTGCAGGTGTCCGCAACATCCCGCCAACTCTACATCCTGCCGTTCTTCGCGCCGCTCGCGCTGGTCGCCGCACAGGCGATCGAACGCATTCCGCGCACGCTGCATCTCGCGTGGGACTACTTCAGCCGCGTGCTGTTCGGCACGGCCGCCGCACTCGCCTGGGCGATCTGGGCAGTGATGGCCGATCCGGCCGCGTCGCGCGCGGATCTCGCGCCGCTCGGCCGCTGGCTGCCGCTCGACTGGACGATGCCGATCGAGCCCGCGCTCGTGATCGGTGCGCTCGCACTGACGGTCGGCTGGCTGTCGCTGCTGCCGAAGCTGCGCACGACGGGCCTTTGGCGCGGCGCGCTGTCGTGGAGCGCCGGCGCACTCGTCGCGTGGGGGCTCATCTATACGCTGCTGCTGCCGTGGCTCGACGTCGCGAAGAGCTACCGCTCGGTGTTCGACGACCTGAACGCGCATCTCGCGCTCGAATGGAACGACGGCGACTGCATGGCGAGCCTGCACGGGCTCGGCGAATCGGAAGCGCCGATGCTGTACTACTTCTCCGGCATCCAGCACACGCCGATCGACGACGCGAAGACGACGCGCTGCACGTGGATGATCGTCCAGGGTGTGCGGGCCGTCGATCCGGCGCCCGGCAGCGAATGGAAGCTGTTCTGGACGGGCGCGCGCCCGGGCGACAACGACGAACTGCTGCGCGTCTACGTGCGCACGCCCGAACAGCACCTGCAATGACGCAGGACGGCGCCGCGCGCCGTCTTGCCTGCCTTCATCTCCGGCAACAAGGTCGAGACCGGCTGCCCGAGCAGTGCGCAACCGCCGGGCGATGCGCCGTGCCGCCGTCCGGTTTCCCCGACCGCCAACGCACCCGCGCGAATCTGCGGGCTCGCCCCTCCCTCTCCAGTCACGCAACCGCCCTGGTCGTCAGAACGACGAACCGGGTTCACGAAGAAACGTCGTCTCCTCGTCGGTCGATGCACGGCCGAGAATCGCGTTCCGGTGCGGAAAGCGACCGAAGCGCTCGACGACGGCCGCATGCAGCAACGCGAAGCGGTGATAGCCCTCGCATCCTGCCTCGTCGCGAATGCCCGCGCACAGGCGCACGGCTTCGCGCTGGCTCTCGGCCGATTCGTCGTGCTCGAACGGCAGATACGCGAACGCGCGGTGATGGCCGCTCGGCAGTTGCGCATCCCAGCCGGCCGCGACGACGCGGCGTGCGAGCGCGAGCGCCTTCGGATCGGCGGCAAACGCGCGCGGCGTGCCGCGATGGATGTTGCGCGAAAACTGGTCGAGCACGACGATCAACGCAAGCGCACCCGACGGCGAGCCGGCCCAGTCATCGCATGCGCCGTCGCACGCGGCGTCGAGCAGCGCGCCGCAGCGCGTGCGCAGCACGTCGTCGAACGCCGTGCCGCCGTTGAACCAGACCTTGCGTTCCTGCCCGAATTCGTCCGAGCCCGGTTCGCCGAACCAGAAATCCAGAATCTCCCGCGCTTGCGGATCCAGCGTCGCCGCGCCCGCCACCCCGGTGTCGATCGTCATGCAAACTCCAGTACGAGGCGCCGCGTGCGCGCGCTCTTCTTTTCAAGTTTCGCGACGCGCAGGTCGCCGATTTCCGAGGTGTTGCGCACATGCGTGCCGCCGCACGGCTGCAGGTCGACCTGCTCGATGCGCAGCAGCCGCACGCGGCCGAGACCCATCGGCGGCTTCACGCTCATCGTGCGTACGAGTTCGGGACGCTCGGCCATCTCGTCGTCGGTGATCCATTCGGTCGTGACCGGATGCGCACCGACGACCAGGCCGGCGAGGCGCCGCTCGACGTCGTCGCGGTCGATCGCATCGGATGTCGCGAAATCGAGCCGCACGTAGTCGGCCGTCACGCTGCAGCCGTCGACCGCGTACGGCAGCACCGCGCACATCAGGTGCGCGGCCGTATGCAGGCGCATGTGCCGATAGCGGCGCGGCCAGTCGATCGCCGCGACCACGCGCGTGCCGGGCACGAGCGCCGCGACGCGCGCCTCCTGCCCCGATGCCGGCACGTGCACGGCGTCGTCGGGCGTCGCGCCGTCGAACTTTGCCTTGCGCGTATCGGCGATCGCGATCGTGCTGCCGTCGGGCAGCGTCAGCGTACCGGTATCGCCGGCCTGGCCGCCGCCGAGCGGATAGAACACGGTGCGGTCGAGCCGGATGCCGTCGTCGCCGACAGCCTGAACGATCGCGTCGCATTGCGTGAGGTACGCGTCTTCGCGAAACAGCGCTTGGGTCGTCATCGGGCGAGCCTCGTATCGATTGGGGGAAATGGCCAGTGTCGCGCCGCACCGCGTGCGCGCCCAGACGCAGATCGCCCCGCGCGCGGGCAGCGGCGTACCGGTCGATCAACCGGGCCGGTTGCGCATCCAGTCGGCCGTGTCGTAGAACGAATGCATGAGCCGCTCGCGCAGCGGCTCGGGCAGCCCGACATCCTCCATCGCCCACGCCATGCAGCGCAGCCACTGGTCGCGCTCGACCGACGCGATCGGGAACGGCAGGTGCCGCGCGCGCAGCCGCGGATGGCCGAACCGGTCGATGTAGTGGTCGGGGCCGCCGAGCCAGCCGCACAGGAACCAGAACAGCTTGTCGCGCGAACCGTCGAGCGATGCCGGGTGCAGCGCGCGAATCTGCGCGAACTCGGGCTCGAGGTCCATCAGGTCGTAGAAGCGGTCCACCATTTCGCGCACGCGGGCTTCGCCGCCCACGAGCTCGAACGCCGTCGGCTGCGCCGGCGTATCGTCATTCACATCGGTCATACGGATAGTCGGAAAACGGGATCTTCGGGGCCGCCGGCGACGCTCATGCGTCGCGCAGCGACTGCAGCGCGGGGCGCCGCAACACATTATGCAGGCTCAGCCAGCCGGCCGCACCGGCGCACGCGACGCCGGCCACGATACCGGCCGGCACGAGCCACGGATCGACGGCGAGCCGGAAGTCGAACACGCGCGACGCGAGCACCCAGCCGACCGCGATCGCGCCCGCCGACGCCAGCGCGCCGGCCAGTGCACCGACCACGACGAATTCCGCGCGCTGCACCGCATTGACCTGCGCGCGCGACGCGCCGAGCGCGCGCAGCAGCGCGGCCTCGCGCACCCGCTCGTCGCGCGAGCCGGCGAGCGCCGTGTACAGCACGAGCACGCCGGCCGCGAGCGTGAACGCGAACAGGAACTGCACCGCGCCGACCACCTGCAGCATCATCCGCTGCAGCTGCGCGAGGATCGGCGCGACGTCGATCGCGGTCAGGTTCGGGTAGCGCGCGATCAGCGGATCGAGCAGCGCGGCGTCGGATGCGGGCAGATGGAAGCTCGTGAGGTAGACGGCCGGGAAATCCTTCAGCACCGGCGGCGGCATCAGCACGAAGAAGTTGACGCGGAACGTGCCCCAGTCGAGCTTGCGCACGCTCGTGATCGGCGCGTCGACCGTCAGCCCCGTCACGTCGAAGCGCAGCGTGTCGCCCGGCTTCACGTTCAGCATCTTTGCGAGGCCATCCTCGATCGAGATCTGCGGCGTGGCCGCGGTGCCGAACCAGTCGCCTGCGACGATCCGGTTGTCGGACGGCAGCTCGGTCGTGTACGACAGGTTGAACTCGCGGTCGACGAGCCGGCGCGCCTCGTCGGACGGGTAGGCGTCCGGATTCACCGGCTTGCCGTTGATCGCGACGAGGCGGCCGCGCACCATCGGCGCGGGCACCGCGTCGCGCACGCCGTGCGCGGCCAGATAGGTCGCGACGTCGTCGCGCTGGTCGGGCTGGATGTCGATCAGGAACTGGTTCGGCGCATCGGGCGGCGTCGACTGCCGCCAGCCCGCGACGAGATCATTGCGCGTGATCGCGATCAGCAGCAGGCACATCAGGCCGAGTGCGAGTGCGGTGATCTGCAACGCGCTGGTCGTGCCGCGCCGGTGTAGCGACGCAAGCGCGTAGCGCCAGCCGACGCCTGCGGCCACGCGCGCGTTGCGCACCGCGCGCGCGGCTGCGAACAGCACAAGCCGCGCGATCAGCGCGAAACCGACCAGCGCGCCGGCGAAGCCGCCCGCGACGATCAGGCCGAGCTTCAGGTTGCCGGCGGCCACGATCAGCAGCCCCGCGAACAGCAAGACGCCGACCGCATACGCGGCCCACGCGGTGCGCGACGCATCGCCCCACTCGCGCCGCAGCACGCGCACCGGCGGCACGCGCGTGAGCGGCACGAGCGGTGGCAGCGCGAAGCCGAGCAGCAGTACCAGTGCGGCGCCCACGCCGATGAGCGCCGGCCACGGCGTGGGCGGCGGCAACACGACTTCGATCAGGCCGCCGAGCGCGGCCAGCAACGCCCAGTGGCCGCCGTAGCCGAGCACCGCGCCCGCGGCGCCCGACACGATCCCGATGCCGACGAATTCGAGCGCGAACAGCGCGCCGAGCGTTCGGCGGCTCACGCCGAGGCAGCGCATCGTCGCGCAGCCATCGAGATGGCGCCGCATGTAGCGCTGCGCGGCCATCGCGATCGCGACCGCCGCGAGCAGCGCGGTCAGCAGCGCAACGAGCGTCAGGAAATGGCGCGCGCGATCCAGCGTCTGCCGCACCTGCGGCTGGCCTTCCTGCAACGATTCGAGCCCGACGCCGCGCAGCTTCCCGCCGTCGACGCGCTCGTGCGCATAGGTTTCGAAGCGTGCGACGGCCTGCGCGTCGCCGGCGACCAGCAGCCGGTACGTGACGCGGCTGCCGTAGCCGGTGAGCCCCGTCGCGGCGAGCTCGTCCGCGCGCATCATCAGCCGCGGCGAAAAATTGACGAACGAAAAACCGCGATCGAGTTCGCGGGAGATCGACGCGGCGACCGTGAACGTGCGCAGCCCGACCCGCACCGTATCGCCCGCCTTCAGGTGCAGCGCATCGAGCAGCGCGGGATCGGCCCATACGGTGCCGGGCGCGGGAATCGCGGTCGCCTTGTGCGCGACGGCCGCGCCGGCCGGCAGGATCTCGACCGCGCCGCGCAGCGGATACCCGGGCGACACGGCCTTCACCGCAGCGAGGCGCGCGGGCGCCGCACCGCTCGCCTGCCCGCCCGCGGCGGACGCGATCATGCTCGGGAAAATCGCGGTCGTCGCGGTACGCAGGCCGAGCGCGCGGGCCTGACGGTCGAACGACGGATCGACGGGACGGTCGGCGCGCACGACGAAATCGGCGCCGAGCATCTGGCGCGCGTCGCGCTCGAGCCCCTGGCGCAGCCGGTCGGCGAGAAAACCGACGCTCGTCAGTGCCGCGACCGCGAGCACCAGTGCGAGTACGAGCAGCGTCAGCTCGCCCGCGCGCCAGTCGCGCGCGGTCATCCGCGCGGCCTGGCGGATCAGGTCGCGCAGGCCGAAGCGACCGGCATGCGCGGGCATGTCATGGCCGGATTGCCCGGCCGGCGGCTGCGCGTGTTGCGGCCCCTTCAATCGCGCTTACCCCCGATCGAGTTGAGCCGCGACACCATGTGGTTCGCCATCCCGCGAAAACCGCCCGACACGCCGCGCCACAGGCGCGGCAGCGCCCAGGCCGAAGCGGCGATAAAGGCCGCGAGCAGCACGAGGAACGCGAGCGGGACGAAAAACGCGAGCGCGAGCCCGCCGACCACGAGGCCGTCCTCGGTCGACGACGCGACCCAGTTCGAAATCGGTTCGGGAGACAGGTTGATCAACGCGCGCGTACCGGCCTTCGCCACGTGCGCGGCGCCGGCAAGCGAACCGCCGGCAAGGCCCGCGACCGCGAGCACGGTCGGATCGGCATGGCCGAGCGCGCCGGCCGCGAGCACCGCACCGGCCGGGATGCGGATGAAGGTATGCACGGCATCCCACAGCGAGTCGAACGCGGGGATCTTGTCGGCAAGGAATTCGGTGACGGTGAGCACGGCGGCGGCGCCGATGACCCACGGCGACATCAGGACGGCCAGCGTGTCGGGCAGATGGAGCCAGCCGACCCGCGCCAGCACGCCGGTGATCAGCACCGTCAGGTACAGGCGCAGCCCGCTCGCCCACGCGAGCCCCGCGCCGAGCGAAATGGCTTCGATCATGGCCCTCTCCTTGCACTTTCCGTGCGCTTTGCCGATCGATCGGGTCGGTCAGAGCGGCCGCGCGGCGCGTGGCGACCGGCGCCGCAGGCCGCGAACGGCACAACGACATTCAGGCCCGAATGCGTTCCATTATAGACAGGTTGGGACCTGTTCCCGCTAATAACGGGCTTGCGAACGTACGTTGCCGGTCGGAGTGCAACAAGCAAGGAGCGCCGTTTGGCCGAGCCAAACAAGCGACGCGCGACGCCGCAATACGGCTGGCAAGGCACGTTCCCCTGTTTGGAGAAAATCATTCGTGGGGCTGGCCCGTTATTAGCGGGAACAGATCCTGACGGGCAGCCGGCGCAATTCCGCAGCGCGGTGCCCGGAACTCCGTCGTCCGGGATTCCGGCGTCAGGCGGCCGACGACAGCTTGAGGCCAATCAGTCCGGCGACGATCAACACGGCGCTCGCGACGCGCGCGACGGTCAGCGCCTCGCCCATCATCACGATGCCGAACACGAACGCGCCGACCGCGCCGATGCCCGTCCACACCGCGTACGCGGTGCCGAGCGGCAACTGACGCATCGCGACCGCGAGCAGCCCGAAGCTGGCCAGCGCCGTCACGATCGTAAACACCGACGGACCGAGCTTCGTGAAGCCGTCCGACGATTTCATGCCGGCCGCCCAGGCCACTTCCAGCAAACCGGCAATCAACAACAATACCCACGCCATCTCGACGTACTCCGTATCGGATGGGGCCGTCCCCGTCAAAGCGAATGACCCGGGGTCGTCCCCGGGCGGCGCCGAGTATAACAAGATGCTTACGGACACGCCGGACACGGCACACTGCCGGCGGCCGATTCGGGGCAGGATCGGCCGGGCCCGATCAGTTCGACATCAATTCGACACGCGTTTCGGCGCGACGCCGCCGACGCAGCGGTCGTCGCGGTACAGCGCCCACTCCTCGCAGACGCGGCCATCCTTGAACATGCACATCCCGACCTGCCCGCTCGGCAGGCTGCGGATCACGTGGCGACCGCCGAGCTTCTCGCAGTTGACCGACGCGGGATTGGCGAGCGCTGCCTGGGCGGGCGGCTGTTGCCCCGGCGGCAGCGGTTGGGCGAACGCGCCGGGCGCAGTCAGCGCCAGCGCACAGATGACGACCAGACGGACGGACATTGCACGCTCCTCGTTGTTTGTTCGCGGAACGGTCAGCATAACGGGGAATGCGCGGCCGGTGTACAAGGCCGGCGCCGGCCGCGCGACTGTCGCGCCGACGCAACCCTGCCGGCGCGCGGCGTCACGCCGGCCCGGGCTACCGCCGCCGCTCGATGCCCGTCACGCGGCGCCGACCAGCCGGTAGCCAACGCCCGTTTCGGTGACGATGTACTCGGGCTGCGCCGGGTCGCGCTCGAGCTTCTGGCGCAGGTGCGCCATGTAGATGCGCAGGTAGTGATGGCTCTCGACGTGCGACGGCCCCCACACGTCGCGCAGCAACTGGCGGTGCGTGAGCACGCGCCCCGCGTGCCGCACGAGCGTCGCGAGCAGCCGGTATTCGAGCGGCGTCAGGTGCACGATCTCGCCGTCGCGCCACACCTGGCGCAGCGCGAGATCGACGCTCACGGTGCCGAAGCTCACCTTCGGCGTCTCGTTCGCGCCGCCCTGGTTGCGCCGGCGCAGTTGCGCGCGGATCCGCGCGCGCAGCTCGGACACGCCGAACGGCTTGGTCAGGTAGTCGTCGGCGCCCGCGTCGAGCGCCGCGACCTTCTCCTCTTCCTGCGTGCGCGCGGACAGCACGATCACCGGCACCTCGGACCAGCCGCGCAGCTCGCGGATCACGTCGAGTCCGTCGGTATCGGGCAGGCCGAGGTCGACGATCACGAGATCGGGCTTGCGCGTCGCCGCGTCGATCAGCCCCTGCTTGCCCGTCTCGGCCTCGAACACGGCGATGTCCTCCTCCTCGAGCGCGGCACGCACGAAGCGGCGGATCTGCTTTTCGTCCTCGATCAGGACAACGGTCAGGCTGGGTTCACTCATGGTCTGGCAATGGCTCGGATGGGGACGATGCGCCCGGCACGTCGGATTCGTCGTCAGGCACGGCGGGCGCGGCCGGCGGTGTCTCGACCGGCAGCGTGAACCAGAAGCGCGCGCCCGTCACGCGGCCGTCGGGCGCGGTGCGGTTGAGCGCGCCGATTCTACCGCCGTGCGCCTCGACGATCGCGCGGCAGATCGCGAGGCCGAGCCCGATGCCCGGCGTCGCCGATTCCTTCTCGCCGCGCGTGAACTTGTCGAAGATTCGCGTTTCCATGCCGGCCGGCAGGCCCGGGCCGTGATCGTCGACGTGCACGCGCACAAACGGCAGCCCGTCGTCGGTCACGCGCTCCGCGCCGATCTCGATCGAGGTGTCGGGCGGCGTGTACTTCGCCGCGTTCTCGAACAGGTTGGTAAAAAGCCGCTCCATCAGCACCGCGTCCATCTGCAGCAGCGGCAGGTCGGCCGGCAGCGACACGCGCGCGGGATGGCGCGCGAGCACGCGCTTGCACGCGGCGAGCGCGGCGCCGACGGTTTCCTCGAGCAGCGACCACTGGCGCTTGAGCTGCAGGCTGCCGGCCTGCAGCCGCGCCATGTCGAGCAGGTTCGTGACGATGCCCGTCATCCGCAGCGCCTCGTCGTGGATCGCGTCGACGAGTTCGCCCTCGCGCTGCGCGAACCGTTCGGCCGCCGCGGCGTCGCCGCCCTGCGCGGCCGCGCGCCCGTTCGCGAGCATCGACGAGAAGCCGACGATCGTCGTGAGCGGCGTGCGCAGGTCGTGCGAGATCGCCGACAGCAGCGAGTTGCGCAGCCGCTCGGATTCCATGTTGACGAGCGCGTCGCGCGCGATCTCGACGTAGTGCACGCGTTCGAGCGCGAGCGCGATCTGCGCGGCGAATGCGTCGAGCATCCGCTGCTGCTCCGGCACCTCGAGTTCGCGCGGCTCGCGCGACACGACCGCGAGCACGCCGCGCGTGCGCATCGGCGCCTTCAGCGGCAGGTACAGCGCGGCCGTTGCGGGCAGCGTGTCGGTACCGCGGCCGGCCGGCTTCTGCTGGTCGTACACCCACTGGCCGACGTCGCTGTCGAGATCGGCGCCCGTCAGCGTGACGGCCGCGTCGGGTTCCTCGATCTTCTGGCGCACCTTGTCCGCGCTGTCGGGCAGCAGGAACGCGACACGCGCGCGGAACACCTCGCCCACGTGGCGGCTGCCGATCTCGACGATCTGCTCGGTCGTCAGCGCCGCGCCCAGCTCGCGCGCCATCGCGTAGATCGCGCCGGTGCGGCGCTCGCGGCGCTGCGCGATGCTCGCCTGGCGCGTCAGCGTCGACGTCAGGTGGCTGATCACGAGCGACGTCAGCAGCATCCCGAAGAAGGTCAGCAGGTATTGCGTGTCGCTGACCGAGAACGACATGCGCGGCGGCACGAAGAAGAAATCGAATGCGGCCACCGACAGGAACGACTGCAGCACGCCCGGGCCGCGCCCGAGCCGCACGGCCGAGAACACGACGCCGAGCAGGTACAGCATCACGAGGTTCGTGAGGTCGAGCCGCTCGGACACGACGTTTGCGACGACGGTGATCGCCGCGCAGATCGCGGCCGCGTACACGTAGTGCCGCGGCGGCGAACGGTGCGTGCCGAACTTCGCGAACGCATCGCGCCAGTCGCGCGCACGCGGGTCGAGCGGCGCCGCGCGCGCCTCGTCGCTCGCGGACGCACGGATCAGCATCAGGTCGACGTCGCCCGCGCGTTCGGCGAGCTGCTCGCCGAACGGCCGCGCGAAGCGGCGCATGAGCCCGACCTTCGGCGAGCCGCCCGCGACGATCTTCGACACGTTGCGCACCTTCGCATAGCCGATCAGCGCGGCGACCGCGTCGCCGCCGGCGAGCGTGGCCGTTTCCGCGCCGAGCTCGGCCGCGAGCTTCAGCGCGTCGAGCGTGCGCTGCCGCTGCGCGTCGGGCAACCGCTGCAGGCGCGGCGTCTCGACATACACGGCGATCCAGTCGGCCTTCAGGCTCGCGGCGAGCCGCGCGGCCGCGCGCACGAGCGTCGGCGCCTCGGCACCCGGACCGACGCATACGAGCAGCCGCTCGCGCGCCTGCCAGATACGCTGGATCGAACGGTCGGCGCGGTATTCGCGCATCTGCGCATCGACGCGGTCGGCCGTGCGCCGCAGCGCCAGCTCGCGCAGTGCGATCAGGTTGCCCTTGCGGAAGAAGTTGCGCACCGCGCGCTCGGCCTGCTGCGCGAGATAGACCTTGCCGTCGCGCATCCGCTCGAGCAGTTCCTCGGCCGGCAGGTCGACGAGCGTGACTTCGTCGGCCGCGTCGAACACGCGGTCGGGCACGGTCTCCCACACGCGGATGCCGGTGATCGCGCCGACCACGTCGTTCAGGCTTTCGAGGTGCTGGACGTTGACGGTCGTATACACGTCGATGCCCGCGTCGAGCAGTTCGTAGACGTCCTGCCAGCGCTTCAGGTGCCGTGCGCCCTGCACGTTCGAATGCGCGAGTTCGTCGACGAGGATCAGTTGCGGCTGGCGCGCAAGCGCGCCATCGAGATCGAATTCGGCGAGCGTGCGGCCGCGATAGTCGATGCGCGCGAGCGGCAGCACGTCGAAACCGTCGAGCAGCGCGGCGGTTTCGCTGCGGCCGTGGGTCTCGACGATGCCGACGACGACGTCGACGCCGTCCTGCAGGCGCTGGCGCGCGGCCTGCAGCATCGCGTAGGTCTTGCCGACGCCGGCCGATGCGCCGAAGAAGATCTTGAGCTGGCCGCGCCGCTGCTTTTCTTCGTCTCGCTGCAGCTTGTCGAGGAGTTGGTCTGGATCGGGACGGTTCATTCGTCAGGAAGGCGGAGCGCCCGGATGCGCGCGAGTACGAGCATTGTTGTTCTAAATCGCCGCAAAAGGCAAAGACGGCGCATGCGCCGTCGGAAAAAATGCGTCCGGGCAACCGCCATCCGGCGCGGCTCGGGCCGCGCCGGATGCCCGGATGCCCGGATGCCCGGATGCCCGGATGCCCGGATGCCCGGATGCCTGGATGCCTGGATGCCCGGATGCCGGGCCGGAAGCCCGGACGCGCGATCAGTGCGCGGCCTGCGCCGCGTCGAGCGCGAGGTTCAGCTTCAGCACGTTCACGCGCGGCTCGCCGAGCACGCCGAGCTGGCGACCCGTCGTGTTCGCGGCGACGATCTGCGCGACCGCGTCGGGCGCCAGGTTGCGCGCCTTCGCGACACGCTCGACCTGGTACGCGGCGGCGGCCGGCGTGATCTCCGGATCGAGGCCGCTCGCCGACGCCGTCACGAGGTCGACCGGCACGGGCTTCGACATGTCGGTGCCGGCATCGCGCAGCGCGGCGATGCGCCCCTTCACCTGGTCGGCGAGCGACGGGTTCAGCGGGCCGAGGTTCGAGCCGCCGGAACCGGTCGCGTTGTACGGCATCGGCGACGTGGCCGACAGCCGGCCCCAGAAGTACTTCGGCGCATCGAACTGCTGGCCGATCAGCGCGGAGCCGACCGCCTTGCCGTCCTTCTCGATCAGGCTGCCGTTCGCCTGCGACGGGAACACGGCCTGGCCGAACACGGTCATCACGGCCGGGTAGGCGAGCCCCGTCACGGCGGTCAGGACGACAAAGATCACGACGAGCGGACGAATCAACGTTTTCATGATGTTTCCTTCAAGACCTCAGGCCCAGCCGAGTGCGGCGAGCGTCATGTCGATCAGCTTGATGAACGGGAACGGCAGCAGCAAGCCGCCGAGGCCGTACACGAGCAGGTTGCGGCGCAGCAGCGACGCGGCGCCGAGCGGCCGGTACGCGACGCCCTTCAGCGCGAGCGGGATCAGCGCGACGATGATCAGCGCGTTGAAGATCACCGCCGACAGGATCGCGGACGCCGGCGACGTCAGGTGCATGATGTCGAGCACGCGCAACTGCGGGTACGTCGTCACGAACGCGGCCGGGATGATCGCGAAGTACTTCGCGATGTCGTTCGCGATCGAGAACGTCGTCAGCGAACCGCGCGTCATCAGCATCTGCTTGCCGATCTCGACGATCTCGATCAGCTTCGTCGGGTTCGAATCGAGGTCGACCATGTTGCCCGCTTCCTTCGCGGCCTGCGTGCCCGTGTTCATCGCGACCGCCACGTCGGCCTGCGCGAGCGCCGGCGCGTCGTTCGTGCCGTCGCCCGTCATCGCGACGAGGCGCCCCGCCGCCTGATGCTCGCGAATCGTCGTGAGCTTGGTTTCCGGCGTCGCTTCCGCGAGGAAATCGTCGACGCCCGCTTCCGCCGCGATCGCCGCGGCCGTCAGCCGGTTGTCGCCCGTCACCATCACCGTCTTGATGCCCATCTTGCGCAGTTCCGCGAAGCGCTCCTTGATGCCGCCCTTCACGATGTCCTTCAGCTCGATCACGCCGAGCACGCGCGCCGCCCCCTCATGCAGGTCGGCCACGACGAGCGGCGTGCTGCCGCGGCGCGCGACGTCGTCGACCGCGCGGCGCACTTCTTCCGGGAAGCGGCTGCCGTGCGTCTCGACGTAGCGGCGGATCGCGTCGGCCGCGCCCTTGCGGATCTCGCGGCCGGGCAGGTCGACACCGCTCATCCGGGTCTGCGCGGAGAAGCCGATGAACGTCGCGTGCAGTTGCCCCATGTCGCGCTGGCGAATGTTGAAGCGCTCCTTCGCGAGCACGACGATGCTGCGGCCTTCCGGCGTTTCGTCGGCGAGCGACGACAGTTGCGCGGCATCGGCCAGCGCTTCCTCGGTCACGCCCGGCGCGGGCACGAACGTCGATGCCTGGCGGTTGCCGAGCGTGATCGTGCCGGTCTTGTCGAGCAGCAGCACGTCGACGTCGCCGGCCGCCTCCACCGCGCGGCCCGACGTCGCGATCACGTTTGCCTGCATCATCCGGCTCATCCCCGCCACGCCGATCGCGGACAACAGCCCGCCGATCGTCGTCGGGATCAGGCACACGAGCAGCGCGACGAGCGCGGTGATCGTCACCACGTGGCCGGACTTCATCGCTTCGACCGCGAACGTCGAGAACGGCAGCAGCGTCGCGGTCGCGAGCAACATCACGATCGTCAAGGCCACCAGCAGGATCGTCAGCGCGATTTCGTTCGGCGTCTTCTTTCGCTTCGCGCCTTCGACCATCGCGATCATCCGGTCGAGGAACGCCTCGCCCGGATTGACGGCAACCCGCACGACGATCCAGTCGGACAGCACGCGCGTGCCGCCCGTCACCGACGAGAAGTCGCCGCCCGATTCGCGGATCACCGGCGCGGATTCGCCGGTGATCGCCGATTCGTCGACCGATGCAACGCCGTCGACGACCTCGCCGTCGGCCGGGATCACGTCGCCGGTCTCGACGAGCACGACGTCGCCACGGCGCAGGTCGGATGCGGTCATGATGCGGATCGGCGACTTCGGATGCGGCTCGTTGAGCTTCTTCGCCATCACGTCTTTCTTCGCGCTGCGCAGCGATGCGGCCTGCGCCTTCGAGCGCCCTTCGGCGAGCGCTTCGGCGAAGTTCGCGAACAGCACCGTGAACCACAGCCACAGCGCGATCGCGAGGATGAAGCCCGAGGGCGCCTCGGCCTGGCCGGCGAGCGCCGCGATCCACAGGATCGTGGTCAGGATGCTGCCGACGTACACGCAGAACATCACCGGGTTGCGGAACTGCGTGCGCGGCGTGAGTTTCTTGAACGAATCCACGATCGCCGGGCGCAGCAGCGCCGGATCGAACATGGACCGTGTTGCGGAATGTTGAGTCATTGCGATCTCTTCAATCTCTTCAGTCTTTTCAATGTGTGACCATGCGGGCGCGCGTCATGCGCCCAGCCACATCATCAGGTGCTCGACGCCGGGGCCGAGCGCAAGCGCCGGCACATAGGTCAGCGCGCCCACCAGCAGCACGGTGCCGAGCAGCAGCACGACGAACAGCGGGCCGTGCGTCGGCAGCGTGCCGCTCGTCACCGCGATGCGCTTCTTCGCGGCGAGCGAGCCGGCGATCGCCAGCACCGGCACGATCGTGCCGAAGCGGCCGAACCACATCGCGATCGCGGTCATCCAGTTGTAGAACGGCGTGCCGACCGTCAGGCCCGCGAACGCGCTGCCGTTGTTGTTCGCGGCCGAGCTGAATGCGTACAGGATTTCCGAGAAGCCGTGCGGGCCCGGGTTCGCGATGCCGGCCTTGCCTGCATCGGCGAGCACCGCGATCGACGTGCCGACCAGCACCAGCAGCGGCGTGAGCAGCACGACGATCGACACCATCTTCATCTCGTACGACTCGATCTTCTTGCCGACGTATTCCGGCGTGCGGCCGATCATCAGGCCGGCGACGAACACCGCGAGCAGCGCGAACACGAGCATCCCGTAGAGACCCGAGCCGACCCCGCCGTAGACCACCTCGCCGAGCTGCATCAGCAACATCGGCACGAGCCCGCCGAGCGGCGTCAGCGAATCGTGCATCGTGTCGACCGCACCGCACGACGCGGCCGTCGTCGCGACCGTGAAGATGCCGCTCTGCGCGATCCCGAAACGCGTTTCCTTGCCTTCCATGTTGCCGCCCGACTGCAGCGCGCTCGCCGACTGGTCGACGTGCAGCGCGGCGAGCGTCGGGTTGCCGGCCTGCTCGGCGTTTACCTCGACGCCGACCGCGACCGCGAACGCAACCGTCATCGCCGCGAGCACCGCGATGCCCTGGCGGCGGTCGCCGATCACGCGGCCGAACACGAGGCACAGCGCGGCCGGGATGATCAGGATCGAGAAGATCTGCAGGAAGTTCGCGAACGGCGTCGGATTCTCGTACGGGTGCGCCGAGTTCGCGTTGAAGAAGCCGCCACCGTTGGTGCCGAGCATCTTGATCGCTTCCTGCGACGCGACCGGGCCCATCGCGAGCGTCTGCTTCGTGAGCGGGGTCGGCACCGTCACCGGGTTGCCCTTGTCGTCCTTCACCGGGTTGCCCTGCGCGTCGAGTTTCGGCGCCGCGTAGGTACTGGCTTGCAGCACCGGCACGTCCTGGTAAGCCTTCATGTTCTGGATCACGCCCTGGCTCATCAGCAGCGCGGCGACGATCATCGACATCGGCACGAGCACGTACATCGTCACGCGCGTGAGGTCGACCCAGAAGTTGCCGATGGTCTGCGACGTATGTCGCGCGAAGCCACGGATCAGCGCGATCACCACCGCGATGGCAGTCGCGGCCGACAGGAAGTTCTGCACGGTGAAGCCGAGCATCTGCGCCAGATAGCTGACGGTCTGCTCCGGTGTGTAGTCCTGCCAGTTCGTGTTGGTGACGAAGCTGACGGCCGTGTTGAACGCACCGTCGACCGTCATCGCGCCGAACTGCTGCGGGTTGCCGGGCAGGAAGCCCTGCAGGCGCAGCAGGCCATAGAGGAACAGCGCGCCGAGCGCGTTGAACGCGATCGTCGCGATCGCGTACTGCTTCCAGTTCATCTCGCTGCCGGCGTCGACGCCGGCGATGCGGTACAGCGCGCGTTCGAGCGGCCCGAACACGCGCACGACGCGCGAGCTGCCGTCCATCACCGCCGTCAGGTAGCGCGCGACCGGCACGGCCGCCGCCAGCAGCACGACGATGAAGAGCAGCATCTGCAACAGGTTGTTCGCGTTCATTCGATGTCCTCCGCGCGCAGCAGCGCAAAGACGAGATACGCGAACAGCAGGGCCGTCGATGCGCCCGCCAGCCAAAGCATCCAGGTCATGCTCGCCCCCCGCGACCGTATTGCACGAGCTTCTCGCAACCGGCAATCAAACCGAGGATCAGCGCGGTGAAAAGCACCAGGGCGCCGATAAAAACCCCATCCATTTTTGTGTTCTCCGTCGTCGAAGTCAGACGACTAGAACCTTATGGGAACGCACGTAAAGGACGGGTCAAAGGTATCGGGGCGGATATAAAAAACGTGTAAACGCGAGGCGGGAGAAAAACGGAGGCAGGACGGGCGGCGCCGCAGCACCGCCCGCGAAGGCGCGTGCCGGCATGGCGCCGGCACGAAAGGAACGCTCAGGGAACGAGGATCGTCGAGCCGGTGGTCTTGCGCGCTTCGAGATCTTCATGCGCGCGGCCGACTTCCGCGAGCGGATAACGCTGGTTGATGCTCGTCTTCACCTTGCCCGACAGCAGCACGTCGAACAGCTCGGCGGCGGCGGCTTCGAGATCGGCGCGCTTCGCGATGTACGAGAACAGCGTCGGCCGCGTGAAGAACAGCGAGCCGCGCGACGAGAACTCCTTCGAGTCGATCGGCGGCAGCGGGCCCGACGCATTGCCGAAGCTGACGAACAGCCCGAGCGGTGCAAGGCTGTCGAGCGAGCCGATGTAAGTGTCCTTGCCGATCGAATCGTAGACGACCGGCACGCCCGCGCCGCTCGTGATCTCCTTCACGCGCTGCGTGAAGTTCTCGCGCGTATAGACGACCGGATGGTCGCAGCCGTGCGCCTTCGCCAGCTCGGCTTTCTCGTCGGAGCCGACCGTGCCGATCACGGTCGCGCCGAGCGCCTTCGCCCACTGGCACACGAGCAGGCCGACGCCGCCGGCCGCCGCGTGGATCAGGATCGTGTCGCCGGCCTTCACCCGGTACGTGCGGCGCAGCAGGTAGTGCGCGGTCAGGCCCTGCAGCATCACCGACGCCGCATCGTCGTAGCTGATGCCGTCCGGCAGCTTCACGAGCCGCTCGGCCGGCATCACGCGCTCCTGCGCATACGCGCCGGGCGGCTGCCCGACATAGGCGACCCGGTCGCCCACCTCGAGCGCGGTCACGCCGTCGCCGACGGCCGTCACCTCGCCCGCCGCCTCCATCCCGAGGCCGCCGGGCAGCGGCTGCGGATAGAGGCCCGTGCGGAAATACACGTCGATGTAGTTGAGCCCGACCGCGTGCTGCCGGATGCGGACTTCGCCCGCCTTCGGCTCGCCGACCTCGACATCGACCCACTTCATCACGTCGGGGCCGCCCGGTTGGTCGTATCGGATTGCTTTCGGCATGCGTCGTACTCCTGGATGGGATGTTCAAGGGAGAGTCGGCCGTCTGACGACGGAATGCATGATTGTCGCGCGTTGGCGAATTCCTTGCTCGCATCGGGAAGGCGGCGAGGCGGCTAGCTGCGATCGATCAAACAGGCCCGCTCGATAAAACCGCATGAAAGCATAAAGATAGGCTCATGTATGCCGTAAAGAAAGAGATCGGCCAATCACGCCGATGTGCAAATGTGCCGTCCAACTTCAATCACAATCAAACCGAGGATCCGAGTCATGCGCATTCCCGTCGTTGCATCCGTCCTGCTTGCCCTGGTCTCCTACACCGCACAAGCCGCCACTTCGGTCATGATCGACGCGAAGCAGAACTGCCTTCAAAACGCGATCACGCCAGGCCCGTCATACGGCAGTTCGGCGGCCTTTCAGCTCGCCCCTGGCCGCTACGTAATGTCGCTGTCGACGAACGCCATGAGCTGCACGGGCGGAAGCGGTTGCCTGATCGACAGCGTGCATGTGGTGGGCGGCATGGGCACTTCGCGATGGGGCGTGTCGGTGACGAAGCAGCCGATCATCGTCGACGTACCTCCTGTCGCGAGCGTCCTCACCCTGTGGGGCTTCGTCACCGACGACGCCTGCTCCGACAATACCGGGCAAGCCACCCTGCTGATCCAGACGGCCAACTGATCCGCCCGCGGCGATTCAACCCTGAAAGTGCACGAACGGCCGCCGACGGCCGCACCGTCGCAATCGTTCGAGCAGCGGGCGGCGAGGCCGGTGCCTAGCAGACGTCCTGCATGTTCCGCGCCAGATCGTCGAGCAGCATCCGCGCCGTCGCAACGTTGGTCGCGACCGGCACGTCGTGCACGTCGCATGCGCGCACGAGCGCGGTGATGTCGGGGTCGTGCGGCTGCGCGGTCATCGGGTCGCGCAGGAACACGACGATGTCGATGCGGCCGTCGGCCAGCTCCGCGCCGATCTGCAGGTCGCCGCCGAGCGGCCCCGACAGCTTGCGCTCGACCTCCAGCCCGTGCGCGGCCGCGATGCGGCCGCCCGTCGTGCCCGTCGCGACCAGCCGGCATTGCGCGAGCGTCTCGCGAAATTGACCCGCGAGCGCGACGATCTCGTCCTTCTTCGCGTCGTGCGCAATCAGTGCGATGCGGGGTTTGCTCATCTCCGGTTCCTTTGTCGTTTGGTTTTTGTCGTGATCGTGATTCGGCGAGCGCGCGTCAGAACGTGCCCGGATACGCGCCGCCGTCGAGCAGCCAGTTCTGCCCGGTGATATAGCCGGCATGTACGCTGCACAGGAACGCGCACGCCGCGCCGAATTCCTCGCGCGTGCCGAGGCGGCCGGCCGGGATGTCCTTCGTGCGCCGCGCGCGCATTTCGTCGACCGTCACGCCCTGCGCCTGCGCCGACGCCTCGAGCGTGGTCGCGATCCGGTCGGTGTCGAACAGCCCCGGCAGCAGGCTGTTGATCGTCACGCCCTGGCCGGCGACCTTGCGCGACAGCCCCGCGACGAAACCGGTCAGCCCCGAGCGCGCGCCGTTCGACAGCGCGAGCACGTCGATCGGCGCCTTCACGGCCGAACTCGTGATGTTGACGATCCGGCCGAAGCCACGCGCGATCATCCCGTCGATGGTCGCGCGGATCAGCTCGATCGGCGTCAGCATGTTCGACTCGAGCGCGCGGATCCAGTCGTCGTGCGAGAAGTCGCGGAAGTCGCCCGGCGGCGGGCCGCCCGCATTGTTCACGAGAATGTCCGGCTGCGGGCACGCGGCAAGCGCGGCCGCCCGCCCGTCGGGCGTCGTGATGTCGCACGCGACCGCCGTGACCGACACGCCCGACGCCGCGCGGATCGCGTCGGCGGTGGCTTCGAGCGTGTCGCGCGTGCGCGCGACGATCACGAGGTTCACGCCCTCGGCGGCCAGCGCTTCCGCGCAGCCGCGCCCGAGGCCCTTGCTTGCCGCGCACACGAGCGCGGTCTTTCCTGCGATGCCGAGATCCATCGTCGACTCCCTGGTGGCGACGCGCGCCGATGCGGCCCCGTGTCGCGCCGGTGGGCGGGCGAACGGGCGCGCGCGGCGCGCGGATTGTCGTGAGACGTCGATAATATCCGGATCATGCGACGCGCCTTGGTAAAATTGCGGCCATAAGCGGCGGCCGGCTTGCGCCCGCCACCGCACCGATCCCCTTTTGCCGCCAGGGCGCCCCCGTCATGAAACAGGACAGCCGTTTCCCGAATCTCTTCATCCTCGATCACCCGCTGATCCAGCACAAGCTCACCCACATGCGCGACAAGGACACGTCGACGCGCACGTTCCGCGAACTGCTGCGCGAGATCACGCTGCTGATGGGCTATGAGATCACCCGTAACCTGCCGATCACGACCAGACGGGTCGAAACTCCGCTCGTCGAGGTCGATGCACCCGTGATCGCGGGCAAGAAGCTCGCGATCGTGCCCGTGCTGCGCGCGGGCATCGGGATGTCGGACGGCCTGCTCGACCTGGTCCCGTCCGCGCGCGTCGGCCACATCGGCGTGTACCGCGCCGAAGACCACCGCCCGGTCGAATATCTCGTGCGCCTGCCCGACCTCGAGGACCGCATCTTCATCCTGTGCGACCCGATGGTCGCGACCGGCTATTCGGCCGTGCATGCGGTCGACGTGCTCATGCGCCGCAACGTGCCGGCCGCGAACATCATGTTCGTCGCGCTCGTCGCCGCGCCCGAGGGCGTGCAGGTGTTCCAGGACGCGCACCCGGACGTGAAGCTGTATGTGGCTTCGCTCGATTCGCACCTGAACGAGCACGCGTACATCGTGCCGGGCCTCGGCGACGCGGGCGACCGCCTGTTCGGCACCAAGAACTGACGTGCCTGCGCGGCCGCGCGGCGCGCCGTCGGGTGCCCCGCCGCAGCCGGCCCGGCCGTTCGGCCATGCGCGGCGGCCCCGATTCGACGGTCGCCGCGTGATAAAATCTCGATCCACTCGACACGCGCGGCCCCGCGGCTTCACGCCCGCCGAAACGGCCGCCGATTCAACGACACATTGGCACAATCGCCCGCGCAGCGCGCCCGGGCACGGAGAAAGGTATGGCTGGTCATTCGAAATGGGCCAACATCAAGCATAAGAAGGCAGCGGCCGACGCGAAGCGCGGCAAGGTCTGGACCCGCCTGATCAAGGAAATCCAGGTCGCGGCCCGCCTCGGCGGCGGCGACGTCGGCTCGAACCCGCGCCTGCGTCTCGCGGTCGACAAGGCGGCCGACGCGAACATGCCGAAGGACAACGTCAAGCGCGCGATCGATCGCGGCGTCGGCGGCGCGGACGGCGCGAACTACGAGGAAATCCGCTACGAAGGCTACGGCATCAGCGGCGCGGCGATCATCGTCGACACGCTGACCGACAACCGCACCCGTACGGTCGCGGAAGTTCGCCACGCGTTCTCGAAGTTCGGCGGCAACATGGGCACCGACGGCTCGGTCGCGTTCATGTTCGATCACGTCGGCCAGTTCCTGTTCGCGCCCGGCACGTCGGAAGACGCGCTGATGGAAGCCGCGCTCGAAGCCGGCGCGAACGACGTGAACACGAACGACGACGGCTCGATCGAAGTGCTGTGCGACTGGCAGGAATTCTCGAAGGTGAAGGACGCGCTCGAAGCTGCCGGCTTCAAGGCCGAACTCGCCGAAGTGACGATGAAGCCGCAAAACGAAGTCGAATTCACCGGCGACGACGCGGCGAAGATGCAGAAGCTCCTGGACGCGCTCGAGAACCTCGACGACGTGCAGGACGTGTATACGAACGCCGTCATCGTCGAGGAATGAAATGCCGGCCGCCGTGCTCCTGTCGCGGCGGCGGCCCGACCGAATCCGCGGCCGGCGCGCCTGAGCGTGCCGGCCGCCCTGTTTTCTAGTCTGCGGGGAATCCCATGAAACTACTCGTCGTTGGCTCCGGCGGCCGCGAACATGCGCTGGCGTGGAAGCTCGCGCAGTCGCCGCGCGTCCAGATGGTCTACGTCGCACCCGGCAATGGCGGCACGGCGCAGGACGAGCGTCTGAAGAACGTCGACATCACGTCGCTCGACGAACTCGCCGATTTCGCGGAACGCGAAGGCGTCGCGTTCACGCTCGTCGGGCCGGAAGCACCGCTCGCGGCCGGCATCGTCAACCTGTTCCGCGCACGCGGCCTGAAGGTGTTCGGCCCGACCCGCGAAGCCGCGCAGCTCGAAAGCTCGAAGGATTTCGCGAAGGCGTTCATGAAGCGTCACGGCATCCCGACGGCCGACTACGAGACCTTCTCCGATGCGGCTGCCGCCCACGCGTACATCGACGCGAAGGGTGCGCCGATCGTCGTGAAGGCCGACGGCCTCGCGGCCGGCAAGGGTGTCGTCGTCGCGATGACGCTCGAAGAGGCGCATGCCGCCGTCGACATGATGCTGTCGGGCAACAAGCTCGGCGACGCCGGCGCGCGCGTCGTGATCGAGGAATTCCTCGACGGCGAGGAAGCGAGCTTCATCGTGATGGTCGACGGCAAGCACGCGCTGGCGCTGGCGTCCAGCCAGGACCACAAGCGCCTGCTCGACGAGGACCGCGGCCCGAACACCGGCGGCATGGGCGCATATTCGCCCGCGCCGATCGTCACGCCGCAGATGCACGCACGTGTGATGCGCGAAATCATCATGCCGACCGTGCGCGGGATGGAGAAGGACGGCATCCGTTTCACGGGTTTCCTGTATGCGGGCCTGATGATCGACAAGGAAGGCAATCCGCGCACGCTCGAGTTCAACTGCCGGATGGGTGACCCGGAAACGCAGCCGATCATGGCGCGCCTGAAGAGCGATTTCTCGAAGGTCGTCGAACAGGCGATCGCGGGCACGCTCGACACGGTCGAGCTCGACTGGGACCGCCGCACCGCGCTCGGCGTCGTGCTGGCCGCGCACGGCTACCCGGACGCGCCGCGCAAGGGCGACCGCATCAACGGGATCCCGGCCGAGACCGAACAGGCCGTCACGTTCCATGCGGGCACGACGCTCGGCGATGGCGACAAGCTGGTGACGTCCGGCGGCCGCGTGCTGTGCGTGGTCGGCCTCGCCGATTCGGTGCGCGAAGCGCAGCAGCATGCGTACGACACGATCAACCAGATCAATTTCGAAGGCATGCAGTACCGCCGCGACATCGGTTTCCGCGCGCTCAACCGCAAGAGCGTGTGACGATCGCTTCGGGCACGCCGCAAGGCTGCGCGCCCGCTCCTCTGCCGGGGTTCGATAGAATGCCCGGCAGATGCCTTTTTTACGGCCCCCGCTTCGAGCGGGGGCACCCAGTCCAGACATGACCGATTCGACCTACGACGTGGCGCGCGTGCGCACGTACCTCCAGGGCCTGCAGGCACGCATCGCCGACGCGCTCGGCGCGCTCGACGGCACGCCGCTCGCGACCGACGCCTGGCAGCGCGGGCCGACCGAGCGCCTGCGCGGTGGCGGCTGCACGCGGATTCTCGAAGGCGGCCGCGTGTTCGAACGCGCGGGAATCGGCTTTTCCGACGTCGCCGGCGACGCGCTGCCGCCGTCGGCGAGCGCGGCGCGCCCGCAGCTCGCGGGCCGCGGCTTCGAGGCGCTCGGCGTGTCGCTCGTGCTGCACCCGCGCAATCCGTACTGCCCGACCGTGCACATGAATGTGCGGATGCTGATCGCGACGAAACCGGGCGAGGATCCCGTGTTCTGGTTCGGCGGCGGCATGGATCTGACACCGGTTTACGGCTTCGAGGACGACGCGCGGCATTTCCACCAGACCTGCAAGGATGCGCTCGACCCGTTCGGCGCCGAGCTCTACCCGCGCTTCAAGAAATGGTGCGACGAGTATTTCTTCCTGAAGCACCGCAACGAGATGCGCGGCATCGGCGGGATCTTCTTCGACGATTTCTCCGAGCCCGGTTTCGAACGCTCGTTTGACATGATGCAAAGCGTCGGCGACGCGTTCCTGCAGGCCTACCTGCCGATCGTCGAGCGCCGCGCCGACCTGCCGTACGGCGAGCGCGAGCGCGACTTCCAGGCCTACCGCCGCGGCCGTTACGTCGAATTCAACCTCGTGTTCGACCGTGGCACGCTGTTCGGCCTGCAAAGCGGCGGCCGGACCGAGTCGATCCTGATGTCGATGCCGCCGGTCGCGAACTGGCGCTACAACTGGCAGCCCGAACCGGGAACGCCTGAAGCGCGCCTGTACAGCGACTTCATCGTGCCGCGCGACTGGGTCTGAGCCCGCGCGCCCCGATGCCCCAAGAAAAGGACGCGTTTCTGGACACCACCGCCCGCCCCGCCCCGCTGCCGCGTCGTATCGGCTTGCTGGGCGGCACTTTCGACCCGATCCACGACGGCCATCTCGCGCTCGCGCGCCGGTTTGCCAAACTGCTCGGGCTGACCGAGCTCGTGCTGCTGCCCGCCGGGCAGCCGTACCAGAAGCGCGACGTGTCGGCCGCCGAGCACCGGCTCGCGATGACGCGCGCGGCCGCGGATTCGCTCGTGCTGCCGGGCGTGACCGTGACCGTCGCGACCGACGAGATCGAGCACGCCGGCCCGACCTACACGGTCGACACGCTCGCGCGCTGGCGCGAGCGTGTCGGCCCGGATGCGTCGCTGTCGCTGCTGATCGGCGCCGACCAGCTCGTGCGCCTCGACACGTGGCGCGACTGGCGCAAGCTGTTCGACTACGCGCACATCTGCGCGTCGACGCGCCCGGGCTTCGAGCTCGGCGCGGCGCCGCCGGAGGTTGCGCGGGAAATCGCCGCGCGGCAGGCCGGCGCCGACGTGCTGAAGGCCACGCCGGCCGGCCGCCTGCTGATCGACACGACCCTCGCGTTCGACATCGCCGCGACCGACATCCGCGCGCACCTGCGCGAATGCATCGCGCGCCATGCGCAAATGCCCGACGCATCGGCCGAACATGTACCGGCCGCCGTATGGGCCTATATTCTTCAACATCGCCTCTACCACACCTGATTCCATGGATATTCGCAAACTGCAGCGCGTGATCGTCGACGCCCTCGAAGACGTCAAGGCGCAAGACATCAAGGTGTTCAACACCAGCCACCTGACCGAACTGTTCGACCGCGTGGTCGTCGCATCGGGCACCTCCAACCGCCAGACCAAGGCCCTCGCGTCGAGCGTGCGCGACAAGGTCAAGGAAGCCGGCGGCGACATCGTCAGCTCCGAGGGCGAGGAAACCGGCGAATGGGTGCTCGTCGACTGCGGCGACGCCATCGTGCACATCCTGCAGCCGGCCCTGCGCCAGTACTACAACCTCGAGGAAATCTGGGGCGACAAGCCCGTACGGATGAAGCTCGGCGGCGGCAAGGGCCAGAACGGCTTCGCAACGGCCAGCGAAGACGACGACGAAGAGGAAGAAGCCGCGCCGGCCCGCCCGGCACGCAAGACGGCCGCCCGCCGCCGTTAAGTCGTCACGAATCGTCCCGATGAAGCTTTTCATCCTCGCGGTCGGCCACAAGATGCCGGGCTGGATCGCATCCGGCTTCGACGAATACACGAAGCGGATGCCGCCCGAGCTGCGCATCGAGCTGCGCGAGATCAAGCCCGAACTACGCTCGGGCGGCCGTAGCGCCGAGAGCGTGATGGCGGCCGAGCGGCAGAAGATCGAGGCCGCGCTGCCGAAGGGCGCGCGGCTCGTCGCGCTCGACGAGCGCGGCCGCGACTGGACCACGATGCAGCTCGCGCAGGCGCTGCCCGGCTGGCAGCAGGACGGCCGCGACGTCGCGTTCGTGATCGGCGGCGCCGACGGGCTCGATCCGGAACTGAAAGCGCGCGCCGACGTGCTGTTGCGCATCTCGAGCATGACGCTGCCGCACGGGATGGTGCGCGTGCTGCTCGCCGAACAGCTTTACCGGGCGTGGAGCATCACGCAGAATCACCCCTACCACCGCGCATGACGCGTCGTCCTCGCGACGCGCGCCTCGCGCGCTCACCGAGATAACGACACCATGCCGTCCAGCACGTCCCCCGCGCTTTTCCCGATCCTTTACCTCGCTTCGCAAAGCCCGCGCCGCCAGGAGCTGCTGCAGCAGATCGGCGTACGCTTCGAGCTGCTGCTGCCGCGCCCCAACGAGGACGCCGAGGCGCTCGAAGCCGAACTGCCCGGCGAAGCCGCCGATGCGTACGTGCGGCGCGTGACCGTCGCGAAGGCCGAAGCCGCGCGTGCGCGCCTCGTCGCGAGCGGCAAGCCGGCCGCGCCGGTGCTGGTTGCCGACACGACCGTCACGATCGATGGCGCGATCCTCGGCAAACCGACCGACGCCGATGACGCACTCGCGATGCTGACGCGCCTCGCGGGCCGCGAACACGCGGTGCTGACCGCCGTCGCCGTGATCGATGCCCGCGGCGAACTGCTGCCGCCGGCGCTGTCGCGCTCGTCGGTGCGCTTCGCGGCGGCGCCGCGCGACGCCTATGCGCGCTACGTCGAAACGGGCGAGCCGTTCGGCAAGGCCGGCGCGTATGCGATCCAGGGACGCGCGGCCGAATTCATCGAGCGGATCGACGGTTCCCATTCGGGTATCATGGGTCTGCCCCTTTTTGAGACCGCGGCGCTGTTGCGCGCCGCGCGTGTCGCCTTCTGAAGCCCACCATGAACGAAGAAATCCTGATCAACCTCACGCCGCAGGAAACGCGGGTCGCACTCGTCCAGCAAGGCGCGGTGCAGGAGCTTCACGTCGAGCGCACGCTGTCGCGCGGGCGGGTCGGCAACATCTATCTCGGCAAGGTCGTGCGCGTGCTGCCCGGCATGCAGTCTGCGTTCATCGACATCGGCCTCGAGCGCGCGGCGTTCCTGCACGTCGCCGACATCTGGCATCCTCGCCTCGCGGGCGAGCCGCAATCGAGCGCGCCGCACCAGCCGATCGAGAAGACCGTGTTCGAGGGCCAGACGCTGATGGTCCAGGTGATCAAGGATCCGATCGGCACGAAGGGCGCGCGGCTGTCGACGCAGGTCAGCATCGCGGGCCGTACGCTCGTCTACCTGCCGCAAGAGCCGCATATCGGCATCTCGCAGAAGATCGAGAGCGAGGCCGAGCGCGAGGCCGTGCGCGCGCGCCTGACGGCCGTGATCCCGCCGGACGAGAAAGGCGGCTACATCGTGCGCACGATCGCCGAGGATGCGACCTCCGACGAGTTGGCCGGCGACGTCACGTACCTGCGCAAGACATGGGCGACGATCGTAGGGCTTGCGCAGCGGCTGCCGGCGACGAGCCTGCTGTACCAGGATCTCGATCTCGCGCAGCGCGTGCTGCGCGATTTCGCGAACGACGACACGACGCGCATCCAGGTCGATTCGCGCGAGACGTACCAGCGGCTCTCCGAATTCGCGTCCGAGTTCACGCCGGCCGTGAGCCCGAAGCTGCACCACTACACGGGCGAGCGTCCGCTGTTCGACCTGTACAACATCGAGACGGAGATCCAGCGCGCGCTGTCGCGCCGCGTCGACCTGAAGTCGGGCGGCTACCTGATGATCGACCAGACCGAGGCGATGACGACGATCGACGTGAACACGGGCGGCTACGTCGGCGCGCGCAACTTCGACGACACGATCTTCAAGACCAACCTCGAGGCCGCGCACACGATCGCGCGGCAGCTGCGGCTGCGCAACCTCGGCGGGATCATCATCATCGACTTCATCGACATGGAGAACGCCGAGCATCGCGACGCGGTGCTGTCCGAGCTGAAGAAGGCGCTGTCGCGCGACCGCACGCGCGTGACGGTCAACACGTTCTCGCAGCTCGGGCTCGTCGAGATGACGCGCAAGCGCACGCGCGAATCGCTCGCGCACGTGCTGTGCGAGCCGTGCCCGACCTGCCAGGGCAAGGGCCAGGTGAAGACGTCGCGCACCGTGTGCTACGACATCCTGCGCGAGATCCTGCGCGAATCGCGACAGTTCAACCCGCGCGAATTCCGCGTGATCGCCGCGCAGCAGGTGATCGATTTGTTCCTCGACGAGGAGTCGCAGCATCTCGCGATGCTGATCGACTTCATCGGCAAACCGGTATCGCTGCAGGTCGAATCGAACCTGAGCCAGGAGCAGTACGATATCGTGCTGATGTAACGTTCCGCCCATCCGCCGCCGGCATCGCCGCGCGGCGCTTCGATGCGGCGCCCGGGCCGCTCGCGCATCCCGCGCCAGCGCCCGCCGCCGCCCTTTTACTTACCCTTTTCGTATTCATCACGCACCATGAGCCAAGGCCACAACCGCCGCCAGCGCAAGAAACTCCATATCGGCGAGTTCCAGGAACTCGCGTTCAACGCGACCGCGCATTACCGCAACGAGATGACCGACCTCGAACGCGGCCAGCTGATCGACGCATTCATCGACTTCGTCGAAGCGAACGGCCTGCTGACCGTCGCGTCCGCGGACGAAGGCATCGGCGCCTACGTGATCTCCGGCGCGCCGCGCGGCACGACGACCGACGCCGATCGCGAGATCGTGCGCGGCTGGCTGGCCGCACGGCCGGAACTGACCGACGTCAAGGTCAGCGAATTCACCGACGCGTGGTATCCGGACGCCTGACCTTCCGGTTTCCCCCTGCAGCGGGCAGCGCCCGCGCCTGCCCGCCGTAACGGCGGGCCAGGCCGGCGCCTGGATGTCCCGCCTTCTCTTCCACCTCCCTTATCCGTCTCCCGACACCCCGCAACCGGCACCGGCTCGCACGATTCACGCCGTGTCGACCGTGAATACCCCTAATCAGTCGCCGCAACCTCGACCTCAACCGTCATTCGGCATCCCCCGCCCCGCCTCCGATCCCTTCCTTTTCCCGACAATCCGCCTCCAAACGGCCATCGAAATCGGTCCTGAAAGCAAGACACGTTAAACTCTCACCTCGCGTGGTGCGCCGCCCGCACCCGCCATCCATCGCCAGCCGCGTGCCCTCGGGCCGCCCCCGACCCATGGAGTGAGTGTCAATGAGCGGCGGACTTCCGTTTCCCGCATCCCGCAAGTCGTTTCCGTCGTCGACGGTCTTCCTGATTCTCGCCGCCGCCGTGCTGCTGTCCGGCTGCGGGCTGCTGCCGGTCCAGAATCCGCCCGCGCCGATCAGCGAGGCGCTCGTCGAACCCGTCGAGGAAACCGCCGGCGAGCCGCTGACGATGCCGCCCGTGCCGGCGCCGACGCAGCCGGAAGAACCGGAAGCGCCGAAGAAGCCGCATCGCGAGGTGACGCGGCCGAAGCCCGTGCAGCGCCCCGAAACGCCGACGCCGCCGCCTCCGCCGCCCGCGCCGCTCGTCGCGACGCGCACGCTCGACCGCACCCAGATCCACGCGCTGCTCGACAGCGAAGTTGCGCGCCGCAACGGCAAGGTGATCGGCCGCGCGGTCGACATGGTGGCCGACGCGAGCGGCAAGCCGCGCGAGATGGTCGTCAATCTGCAGGGTTTCATGGGCGTCGGCGACCGCAAGGTCATCTTCCCGTGGAACGTGTTCCGCTTCACGCCGGGCGGCAAACAGGAGCCGATCGTGCTCGACGTGCCGTCGGGCGACCTGCCGCCCGCCGCGCGGCCGAAGGCCGTGCCGCTGTCGGGCTCCGCCGCGGCATCGCCCACGACGCGGCTGCCGATGCTCGACAGCGATGTCGAGCGCCCGAACGGCACGAAGATCGGCCGCATCGTCGACGTGCTGATCGACCGCGCCGCGCAACCGCAGGCCGTCGTGCTCGACCTCGGCGGGCTCGTCAATACCGACCGCCGCTCGATCGCCGCGAACTGGGCCGCGCTGCGCTTCGTCACGCGCGACAAGGCGCTGCATCCGCAGCTCGACCTGAACGACGCGCAGATCAAGGCGTCGCCGCCCTACGCGGCCGACAAGCCGATCGTCGCGGTCTCGCCGCCGCCCCCTGCCGCCCCCGTGCCGGCTTCGTCTGCGAGTGCCACGCGATGACGATCAAGCATTCCGTCAGCGTTCGCAGTCTGCGGTCCCTCGACTGGCTCAACTTCTTCGTTGCAAACGTTCAAACCGGGTTCGGTCCGTTCATCGCGTCCTACCTCGCGTCGCACAAGTGGACGCAGGGCGAGATCGGCATGGTGCTGTCGATCGGCACGATCAGCGCGATGGTCAGCCAGGTGCCGGGCGGCGCGGCCGTCGATGCGCTGAAGAACAAGAAAGGCGCGGCCGCGTGGGCGATCGCGGCCATCATCCTGTCCGCGGTGCTGCTCGCGTCGAGCCCGACGATCGTGCCGGTGATCGCCGCCGAGGTGTTCCACGGTTTCGCGAGCTGCATGCTCGTGCCGGCGATGGCCGCGATCTCGTTCTCGCTCGTCGGCCGCGCCGATCTCGGCGACCGGCTCGGCCGCAATGCGCGCTGGGCGTCGATCGGCAGCGCGGTCGCGGCGGGCCTGATGGGGCTCACCGGCGAATACTTCTCCGCGCGCGCGGTGTTCTGGTTGACCGCGGTGCTGGCGCTGCCCGCGCTGTTCGCGCTCGCGATGATCCAGCCGACGCACGAGGTGATTCCGCAGTCGTCGAAGCCCGACGACCATGGCGATCACGACGAAGCCGGCGAGCGCGAAACGCTGCTCGAACTGCTGCGCGACCGCCGGATGCTGATCTTCGCAGCGTGCGTCGTGCTGTTCCACCTGTCGAACGCGGCGATGCTGAACCTTGCGGCCGGCGAAGTCACGGCCGGGATGGGCGAGAACGTGCAGCTCGTGATCGCCGCGTGCATCATCGTGCCGCAAGCGATCGTCGCGATGCTGTCGCCGTGGGTCGGCCGCTCCGCGCAACGCTGGGGCCGCCGGCCGCTCCTGCTGCTCGGCTTCTCCGCGCTGCCGGTGCGCGCGCTGCTGTTCGCCGGCGTGAGCAGCCCGTACCTGCTCGTGCCCGTGCAGATGCTCGACGGCATCAGCGCGGCCGTGTTCGGCGTGATGCTGCCGCTGATCGCGGCCGACGTCGCGGGCGGCAAGGGCCGCTATAACCTGTGTATCGGGCTGTTCGGGCTCGCGGCCGGGATCGGCGCGACGCTCAGCACGGCCGCGGCCGGCTATGTCGCCGATCACTTCGGCAACACGGTCAGCTTCTTCGGGCTCGCGGGCGCGGGTGCGCTCGCGGTGCTGCTGGTCTGGCTCGTGATGCCCGAAACGCGCGTCGAGAACGGCGACGCGGCGGCCGACGAGCCGGCCGCCGCGTCTCCTGAACAGGCGCACTGAGGCCGGCGCGCCGCCGTTACCCGCTTCTTGGCCAACTCATGATGGATACGATCAGGACACTCAACGAAGCCCGCCAGCAGATCCAGCAGTCGGTCTTCGATCTGTTCAAGGGACTGACCTTCGGCGAGCGTTTCGTGCAAGGCGTGCTGATGGCCGTCCAGGCCGTCTGCGGCGCGTGCCTCGCGTACACGATCGGGCGTGCGCTGCACACCGAGCAGGCCGTGTGGGCGGCGATCACCGCGATCGCGGTCACGCAGCACAACTACTCCGACACGATGTCGCTGTCGCGCGACCAGTTCATCGGCGCGATGATCGGCGGCGTGCTCGGCTTCGCGGGCGCCGCGCTCGGCGGCGATCGCCTCGTCGCCTATGCGCTCGCGGTCGCGCTCACGATCGTCTGCTGCTGGTGCCTGAACGTGGGCAGCGCGGCACGGCTCGGCGGCGTGACCGCGACGATCGTGCTGCTGTTTCCGGGCAACGGCCCGCTGTGGGACATTCCGCTGATGCGGCTCGGCGAGGTGACGCTCGGCACCGTGTGCGCGCTGGGCGTGTGCTGGGGGATGTCGAGAATCGAGCGACGCTGGTTCCGCCGCGCGGCGGCAAAATGACGCGGCTGCCGGGCGCGAGCCCGGCAACCGGATGAACGGCGGGAAACGTTACTCGCCGATCTGCAGCACGATGCCCGAGCCGATCTGCACGAGCAGGTGATCGCCGCCCACGCCGACCCAGTGATAACCGCGCGGCGGCGGGCTCAGGTGGTAACCGCGCCAGTCGTCGATCACGTACTGGCGGTCGCGGAATTCGTCGGGCAACCGGTCGCCCTTGTGCCAGTCGCGGCGCGGCTGGTCGGCCCAGCGCGGCGGCACGTCATCCTCGCGGTGCATCGCCTGGCCGGGCGGCATGTGTTTCGGGCCATGGCCGCGATGCATGCCGTGATTGTCGTGGTTGTCGTAACCGCCGTGATCCTGCGCCATCGCGGCCGGCGCGGCAAAACCCGCAGCGATCAGCGCGGCCAGCATCATGCTGTGCATCTTCTTCATCGTGCCTTCCCTCCGTGTTGTCACGTCGTAGCAAACGTACCGGGCCTGCTCAATCAAGACTAGCACACCGACATGATGCCGACGGAACGCGCGTCACGCCGCCTGCTGCTGGTACTGGATCCGGTGCAGGTGCGCGTAGAGGCCGCCATGGCGCAGCAGTTCGTCGTGGCTGCCCTCTTCGACGATCTTGCCGGCCTCGAGCACGAGGATGCGGTCCGCGCGCTCGATCGTCGACAACCGGTGCGCGATCACGAGCGTCGTGCGGCCTTCCATCAGCCGTTCGAGCGCGGCCTGCACGTGGCGTTCCGATTCGGAATCGAGCGCCGACGTCGCTTCGTCCAGGATCAGGATCGGCGCGTCCTTGTAGATCGCGCGTGCGATCGCGAGCCGCTGGCGCTGGCCGCCGGACAGCCGCATCCCGTTGCCGCCGACGAGCGTGTCGAGCCCGTCGGGCATCGCGGCCACCGCATCGGCGAGGTTCGCGGCCTCGAGCGCGGCCTGCACGCGCGCGCGGTCGGGCGTCTGCCCGTACGCGACGTTCGCGGCGATCGTGTCGTTGAACAGCACGACGTCCTGGCTGACCATCGCCATCTGCCCTCGCAGCGCGTGGAGGTCGTAGTCGGCAACCGGCACGCCGTCGACCAGGATCGCGCCGTCCGTCGGGTCGAAGAAGCGCGGCAACAGGTTCACGAGCGTCGTCTTGCCGCTGCCGGACGGGCCCGCGAGCGCGATCATCTCGCCCGGCGCGACCTTGAACGAAATGCGGTCGAGCGTCGGCCGCTCGGCCGCGCCGTAGTCGAACGACACGCCGCGGAACTCGATCTCGCCGCGCGCCTGCGGCAGCGGCCGGCCGCCGCCCTGCGGCTCGGCCGGCTCGTCGATCAGCCCGAATATCAGCTCGGCCGCCGTCATCCCGCGCTGCAGCGGCTGGTTGACGTCGATCAGGTGCTTGAGCGGCGAGATCACCAGCAGCATCGACGTGACGAACGCGACGAACCCGCCGACCGTCGTCTGGTCGTTGGTCGACTGCACCACCGCGATCGTGATCACGACCGCGAGCGCGATCGACGCGAGGAACTGCGTGAGCGGCTGCGCGAGACCGCCCGAGATCGTCATGCGCATCGCGTAGCCGCGCAGTCGCTTGCTCATCGCGGTGAAACGGTCCATCTCGTAGGTTTCGCCGTTGTGTACCTTGACGACCTTGTAGCCGCCGACCGTCTCCTCGACGATGTACGACAGTTCGTTGGTCAACGTCTGGTGCTCGCGGTTCAGGCGGCGCAGGCGGCGGTTGATCTTGCTGACGAGCCAGCCGATGCCGGGCAGGATCACCGCGACGATCAGCGTAAGCCGCCAGTTCAGGTAGAACAGGTAGCCGAGCAGGAAGATCACCGTCAGTGAATCGCGCACGAGCGTGACCATCACGCCCGTCAGCACCGACAGGATCTGGTTGACCTCGAACACGATCGCGTTGATCACCGTGCTCGCGGTTTCGCGCTGGAAGAACGACGCGCCCGTGTGGAGCATCCGCTGGAACATCTCGAGCCGCAGTTGCAGCAGGATGCGGTTCGATACGTAGTTGAGCAGGTAATTCGATGCGTACTGCGATACGCCGCGCACGAGCGCGAGGCCGATCACCGCGATCGGCACGTACCATTTCGCGCTGTCGCTGCCGTGCACGCCGAAACCGTGGTCGAGGAGCGGCTTGAGCAGCGCCGGAATGCCGGCTTCGGTGGCCGCGACGACGCCCATCGTCATCACGGCGAGCACCACGATGCCGATGAGCGGCCGGATGTACGGCCACAGGCGCTTGAGGACCGTGACCGGCGAGGTGCCGGTGCCGTCCATCGGTTTGCGAAGAGTGTTCTGGGTTTCCAAGGCAATCCTTCTTGAGCCGCGAAGCGGCGCCCGGCGCGTGGCCGCCCGGGATTTCGCCCCTGTCGGGCGGGTGCCGAAAAGGGCTCAACATTATAGCCGCACCGCCCCCGCCGGCACGGTCATGGCCGATGCGGCCGGCGGCCGGCGGCCGGCGGCCGGGCCGCGGGTATACTGCCGCTCACCGTTTTCTCCGCCTTTCCGACGATCTCATGGCTGAACCCTCCCTCGGCGTCGCCCTCATCGCCCTCAACGCGTCCGCGCGGCTCGCCCAGTGCCTCGATGCGCTGTCGTTCGCCGACGATGTCGTCGTCATCGACGGCGGCAGCACCGACGATACCGTGGCAATCGCGCAGGCGCACGGCGCGCGCGTGATCGTCGAGCGCGACTGGCCGGGCTTCGGCCCGCAGAAGAACCGCGCGCTCGACGCGCTCGGCACCGACTGGATCCTGTCGCTCGATACCGACGAAATCGTCAGCCCGGAGCTCGCGCAGTCGATCCGCGACGCGATCCGCGCGCCGGCCGCGCAGGTCTACGCACTCGACCGGCTGTCGAGCTTCTGCGGCCAGTGGATCCATCACAGCGGCTGGTATCCCGACTGGGTGCCGCGCCTGTTCCGGCGCGGCTCCGCGCGTTTCTCCGACGATCTCGTGCACGAGCGCCTCGTGTTCGATACCGCCGCGCAGCGCCTGCCCGGCAAGCTGATGCACTACTCGTACGAGGACTTCGAAACCGTCGTGCGCAAGCTCGACGCGTATTCGACGGCCGGCGCGCGCCAGCGCCGCGCGGCCGGCCAGCGCGGCGGCTTCGGCAAGGCGCTCGCGCGCGGCGCCTGGGCGTTCGTGCGCACCTACGTGCTGCGGCGCGGGTTCCTCGACGGCCGCGCGGGCTTCATGATCGCCGTGTTCAATGCGGAAACCGTGTATTACCGCTTCCTGAAGCTCGGCCACGAACCGGCACGCTGAGCGCCCGCCCCTGCACGCTGCCAGCACGCCGCCGGCACGCGGCCGGCCCGGCGTTACAATGCCGGGCTGCCCGCGCCGCGCGTACCCGCCCCAGCGGCCGCACCGCGCGCCGCCCGCCACGACGACCACCGAATCCGACCGCCATGTTCTCCATCATCATCCCGACCTGGAACAACCTGCCGTACCTCAAGCTCGTCGTCGACAGCTTGCGCCGCCACTCCGCGTACGACCACCAGATCATCGTGCACGTGAACGACGGCTCGGACGGCACGCTCGACTGGGTGCGCAGCGAAGGGATCGAGCACACCGCGTCGCCGGCCAACATCGGCATCTGCCATGCGGTGAACCTGGCCGCCGCGCGCGCGACGCGCGACTACGTCGTCTACATGAACGACGACATGTTCTGCTGCCCCGGCTGGGACGCGGCGCTCGTGCGCCGCATCGAACAGATGCCGACCATCCTCTTCATGCTGTCGGGCACGATGATCGAGCCGGTCGACACGCGCAACCCGTGCGTCGTCGTCAGCAATTTCGGCCGCGACGCCGAGCATTTCGACGCGGCGGGCCTCGTCGAAGCGACCCCGCGGCTCGCGCGCGCGGACTGGCTCGGCTCGACCTGGCCGCCGACGCTCGTGCACCGCGACTGGTGGAACCGCATCGGCGGCTACAGCAGCGAGCTGTCACCCGGCATGAGCAGCGACAACGACTTCTCGATGAAATTCTGGGACGCCGGCTGCCGGATCTTCCTCGGCGTCGGCGACAGCCTCGTCTACCACTTCCAGCAGAAAAGCACGGGCAAGATCGTCAAGAACGACGGCCGCCGCCAGTTCCTGAACAAATGGGGCATGACCCAGGCGACGTTCGACCGCTACTACCTGCATCGCGGCGAGCCGGCCGGCACGCGCGTCGCACTCGACACGCCGGTGGTCGACGGGCGCCTGAAGCGCGCGCTGCTGCGTTCGCGGATCAAGCGCGCATTCAGCTGATCGGGCCCTGAAAACGGCACAGAAACGCCGCCTGCTTCGCGTATACTGCGCCGTTCGTCCCGGAGCTCCCGCCGGGACGCGCGGCGCGAGCATGATGTCCGCAAGCCGCATTCGTCCATTCGACAGGTTCCGATGCTTTCGTTTTCCACTCCCGCCACGCGGCGCCTGACCGCCGCTCGCGCCTTCGCCGTCGCCGCGCTCTGCATGGTGCCGGTCTCGACCGCGCTGACCAATGTGTTCTGCGGACTGTTTGCCGCCGCGCTCGTGATCTCCCCCGAATTCTGGCGCGACCTGCGCTCGTTCGTGACCGACCCGGCCTCGCTCGCGGCGCTGCTGATCCTCGCCGCGCTGACTGCCAGCGTCGCATACACGGTCGCGCCGCACAACAAGGCGTGGAACTGGGTCGCCAAATACGACAAGCTGCTGCTGCTGCCGTTCGCCGTGCTCGCGTTCCGCCATTCGAACTGGGCGCCGATCGTGCGGCGCTGCTGGTTCGGCACGCTGTGCATGGTCCTGCTGCTGTCGACGACCAACTATCTCGGGCTGACCGCGATCGGGCCCGCGCACGCGACCGATCTGCCGCTGTCGCGCGCCTGGGTGTTCAAGAACCACATCGCCGCCGGCATGTTCGGCGCGCTGCTGTTCTATCAGGCGGCCGATCTCGCGCTTGCCGCCCGCACGGCGCTGTCGCGCGCCGCGTATGCGGGCGTCGCCGCGTGGTCGCTCGTCAACGTGTTCGTGATGCTGCAGGGACGCACGGGGCAGGTCATCGCGCTGCTGCTGATCCTCGTCGTCGCCGTGCGTTTCGTGCTGTTGCTGCGCCGGCAATCGGCGCTGCGCGCGGGGCTCGCCGCCGGCGCGCTCGTCCTGTTCGGCGCCGCGCTCGTGGTCGCCGCATGCACGGTTCACAACGGCCGGCTCGTGAAGGTCGTGACGGAAGTGCAGCAATACCGGCAGAGCGATGCGGTCACGTCGACCGGGTTGCGCCTCGAGTGGTACAAGAAGGGGCTTGAGCTGTTTCGTCAGCGTCCGGTGATCGGTTACGGCGCAGGCGGTCTCGAATCCGAATTCGAGAAGCTCACGGCCGGCAAGACGGCCGCCGAAGGCCAGCTCACCTCGAACCCGCACAACGAATACCTGCTGATGGCCGTGCAGCTCGGCTCGGTCGGCCTGCTGCTGTTCATCAACCTGATCGTGCAGATCGCGCGCGGCAGTCGCACGCTCGATCCACGCTCGCGGCATTTGCTGCTCGCGTGGCTTGCCATCTTCGCGATCGGCAGCCTTGCGAATTCGCTGCTGCTCGATTTCGCCGAAGGGCACCTGATCGTGCTGCTGGCCGGCATCCTGCTCGGTTGCGGCGAGCGCGGCGAGGCGCTGCCGCGCGAGACGTCGGCGATCCGGCGCAGCGCGTAACGCGCGACGGCATATGCTCTGCTGCCTTCCGGCTTCGGCGGCAGAGGAGGCCCGCCGGCAAAGCAAACGGGTTGCACGGCTCGTCGCCCCCCCTGCAACGACGCAAGAACGCGTCGCCCGCGCGTCAATCGTCAGTCGGATCCGGCGCGATGCAATCGCGACGTGTCGACAACGGCCTCGGCCGGGCCCGGCGGATTCAGCCCGAGCATCTCGGCCGCCGCGGCTTTCACGCGCTGCGCGCCGAGATTGACGAGGCAATCGCTGCGGCTGTCGACCTTGCGCTCGCAGCCCTCCTGCCGGCACGGCACGCAATCGCCCTCCCCCTGCAGCAGCCACACGTTTCCGTGCCGCCCCGAGCCGCGCAGCGGCCACGGATTCTCGGTCGCGGGCCAGTGCTGCGGCCACGGCCCCCAGCGCACAGGGTCGGACGGGCCGAACAGCGCGATCGTGTCGGTGCCCGTCGCGGCCGCGACGTGCGTCGCGCCGGTGTCCGGCCCGATGAAGAGGCGCGCGCGACGCACGAGCTCCGCGCTTTCGCCGAACGTGAGGCGACCGACCAGGTTCAGCACGTCACCGCCCGCTTCGGCCGCGACCTGCTCCGCATACTCGCGCTCGCGATCGGCCGGGCCGCCCGACAACGCGACCGCGAAGCCGTGCTCGCGCAGCCATCCGATCATCTCGACCCAGCCCTCGAGCCGCCATTGCTTGTAACGGAACATCGGATACGGATGCAGAACGACCAGCGGCTTGCCGTCTCGGATCGCCGGCGATTCCGCGAGCCATGCGTCGAAGCGCGCGCGCCGCGCGGGATCGTCGCCGATGCCGGGCGCGACGACCTCGGACACCGGCTCGATGCCGATCACGGGTGCGAGCGCGAGCGTGCTGACGACCGTATGCGCGGATTCGTGGTGATTGATCGCGATGCCGTTCAGCATCATCCGCGTGAGCCACGTGACGCGGTCGGGATCGACGAGGCCGACCCGTTTGCGGCCGGCGAACCAGCTATAGAAACGCGGCCGGTCGGAACTCAGCGCCGCGCACGCGAGATCGTAGCGGCGCCATATCGACAGCGCGTCGCACAGCCGCTCACGGAATCCCGCGCGCTGCGCGACGACGATCACGCGCCGCACGTCCGGATTGTGCTCGAGCACGCCCTCGGTGCCTCGAAACACCAGCATGTCGATCTGCGCATCGGGCCAGCGGGCCTTCAGCGAACGCACGAGCGGCGTCGTCAGCAGCACGTCGCCGATACGGCGCGGCGCGGCAACGAGGATGGTTCTGGGCGGGCGGGCGGAAGAAAACAGGGCCACGGCAATCGGTCTGTCTAGCTGGCTGAACAAGGCTGGCAATGTACAGGATTTTGCAGCAGCCGGCGCGGCATCGCGAACCGGCCGTGCGGGACGCGTTGACGTGACCCTGATGCGGCCCTGCCGGCAGGACGCGGTGCGGCAAGCGCCGGCGCACAGGCGCTTGCACCGTGCGCGGCGCTTCGGGTGCTTCCGGTGCTTCCGGCGCTACGAAGCGATGGTCAGGGCCGCGGATGTCGCAGCGGCCGCGCGGCGCGCGCGCCCGGCATCGGCCACCGGCTCGTCGCAATGGCCGGCCTGCGGCAGCAGATGACGCACGGCGCGCTCGACCGCGTCGACACCGATCGCGTCGACGGTCGCGCCGGCGCGCAGGATCACATGCGGCACGCCGAGCGGATGCCAGCGCAGGTATTTCTCGGGACGGTCCTCGAACAGCGCGGCGACCGGCACGCCGAGCGCCGACGCGAGATGCACGGGCGCGCTGTCGGCCGAGACGATCGTGTCGAGCAGGCTCGCGGCGGCCACCAGATCGGCGACCGACGACGGCGCGACATGGCGCGCGCTTACATCGCGCCACGCATCGTCCTCGGCGGTATTGCGGATGGCCGGATCGCGGAACACGATCACGTCGGCGAACGGCGCGAGCCGCTCGCCGAGGTCGCGCCAGCGATCCGCGGGCCAGCGGCGCTCGGCCGCCTTGTTCGACACGAACAAACCGACGCGCGGCTTCGTGCGCTCCCCGAGCAGGCGATACCACGCATCCTGCAGCGCGCGGTCCGGATGAACCGACAGCTCGAGGCGGTCGAGATCGGCGCGACCGAGTTCGGGCACGAGCCGGAACCCCGACAGCGCCTCGTGGCACATCGGCCGCTGCGCGACATGCTCTGGCTTGCGATCGTCGAATTCGGTCTCGGCATCGTGCCAGCGGCAATCCTTCGCGCGCAGCTGGCGCGCGAACTGCATGCTGCTGCGATGCATGCCGCCGTTCGGCACGACCACGAGGTCGAACCGCAGGCGACGCAAGCGGCGCACGAGCCGCAGCCGGTCGAAGAACGCGCGCATCCGCCCGGGACGGTCGTTGCGCTCGCATTGGCGGCTGTACACGTACGTGTGAACCGTGTGCACGTCCGGGTTGCCTGCCAGCGCGGCCGCGTTGTAGCGGTTTGCGACCACATGCAGTTCAGCGCCGGGCCAGCGCTCCTTCAGCGCACCGAGGAATGCGGTCGTGCACAGCATGTCGCCCAGAAAATCAATCCGGATCACGAGGATCCGCCCCGTCAGGTTCCCGTTGGCCATGGTCATGTGGGTGACAGTCAGTTTTTTATCGCCGCGACGGGCCGATGCCCCGGCATCCTGTTCCGGGACGGCCTGGTCGCGCGCTACCGCTCGTCGCATGGATCCGCCCCCGTTTGTGTGCGCGCGCGAGCGCGGCTTGCGCCGGATTGTATAGCGTCCGGTTGGCCTGCCCAAGACCTGCAGGCCGGAAGATGCAAAAACGGCCCGCCGCACCGCATGATCGCGATGCGACGGGCCGCGTATCGCGACAGCCGTCCGGTCGGGACACCGTCAGTAAGTAATTTCGACGACACTACCGTCGAACGCCGCGCGCAGTTCCGTGAGCAGCATGTCGCTCGGCTTCACGCGCCACGCGTCGCCGAGACGCATTTCGCCTTGCGCCCGCGCGTTGGTGTAGTGGATCTGGACCGCGAGCCCGTTCGGCAGCGGCGCCTGCGGGCGACGGCCGCCGTCGCGCCCGCCGCCGCGCGGCGCGGGCGCTTCGACCGCGTGCGCGGCAGCCGGATCGTCCTTCGACACGTGCGGCTCGAGCACGCGGCGCAGCGCGCCTGCATCGGCGTTGCCGTTCATCGTCAGCCGGACGGCCTGCGCATAGCGGCTGCGCGCGCGTTCGAGATCCATCACGGTATCGGCCGTGAAGCGGATGCCGCCCGTGAATGCGTCGTTGCGCGCCTGCCCCTGCACGATCAGCAGTTCGTCTTCCTTGAACAGCGCCTTGTTCGCCTCGAACTGCTCGTTGAAGATCGTGATCTCGCACTGGCCCGAACCGTCGTCGAGCAGCGCGATCAGCATCTTGCCGCGCTGGGTCATCTGCGTGCGCAGCGACGCGATGATGCCAGCGACGAGCTTGTCGCGCCCTTCCTTCAGGTCGCCGACCTTTTGTCGCACGAAGCGGCGCACCTCGTCGCGATACGCGTCGAACAGGTGGCCGGACAGGTAGAAGCCGAGCGCGCCCTTTTCTTCCTGCAGACGACGCTTGTCGTCCCACGCCGGCTCATCGACGAGCGCATGCGCGTGCGGCGACTCGGCGCCCATGTCGAACAGCCCGGCCTGCATCGCGTTCGCCTCGGCCTGATCGGCCGCTTCCATCGCGAGCGGCACCGACGCGAGCATCTGCGCGCGGTTCGCGTTCAGCGAATCGAACGCGCCGGCGCGGATCAGCGCCTCGACCGTGCGGCGGTTGACGACGCGCCGGTCGATCCGTTCGCAGAAGTCGAACAGGTCGGTGAACGCCTTTTCCTCGCGCGCGCGCAGGATTTCCTCGATCGCGTTCTGGCCGCTGCCCTTCACTGCGCCGAGGCCGTAGCGGATCGTGCGCGAACGCTTGCCGTCGGCTTCGGCAACGGGCTCGAACCGGTAATGCGACCGGTTGATGTCGGGCGGCAGCACGGCGAGGTTGTTCACGACGCAGTCGTCGAACAGGATCTTCACCTTGTCGGTGTCGTCCATCGCGAGCGTCATGTTGGCCGCCATGAATTCGGCCGGATGGTGCGCTTTCAGCCACGCGGTGTAATACGCGAGCAATGCGTACGCGGCCGCGTGCGACTTGTTGAAGCCGTAGCCCGCGAACTTCTCCATCAGGTCGAAGATCTCGTCGGACTTCTCGCGCGTGAGGCCGTTCTTCGCCGCACCCTCGGCGAAGATCTCGCGGTGCTTGGCCATCTCCTCGGGCTTCTTCTTGCCCATCGCGCGACGCAGCAAGTCAGCGCCGCCGAGCGAGTAGCCGCCGATGATCTGCGCCATCTGCATCACCTGCTCCTGATAGACCATGATGCCGTAGGTCTCTTTCAGGACGGGTTCGACGCGCGGATCCGGATAGTCGACCTTCTCGCGTCCGTGCTTCCGTGCGCAGAAGCTCGGGATCAGGTCCATCGGGCCCGGACGGTACAACGACACGAGCGCGATGATGTCCTCGAAGCGGTCGGGCTGCGCATCCTTCAGCATGCCCTGCATCCCGCGGCTTTCCAGCTGGAACACCGCGACCGTGTTCGCCTTCTTCAGGATCTGGAACGAAGCAGGATCGTCGAGCGGCACCTGCGCGAGCGACCAGTCGGCCTTCGACGGATCGAGGCGGCGAATGTAGCGCTCGGCCCAGTCGAGGATCGTCAGCGTCGTGAGGCCCAGAAAGTCGAACTTCACGAGGCCGACGGCTTCGACGTCGTCCTTGTCGTACTGGCTGACGACGCCGCCTTCGTCGCCCTGCGTGTACAGCGGGCAGAAATCGGTCAGCTTGCCGGGCGCGATCAGCACGCCGCCCGCGTGCATCCCGACGTTACGCGTGAGGCCCTCGACGCGCTGCGCGAGATCGAGCAGCTGGTGGACTTCGTCCTCGTGGTCGTAGCGCTCCTGCAGCTGCGGCTCTTCCTTCATCGCGTCGGCGATCGTCACGTGCTTGCCCGGCTTGAACGGGATCAGCTTCGCGACGCCATCGGTGAACATGTAGCCGAGGTCGAGCACGCGGCCGATGTCGCGCACGGCCGCCTTCGCGGCCATCGTGCCGAAGGTGGCGATCTGCGACACGGCGTCCGCGCCGTACTTCTCCTTCACGTACTGGATCACGCGGTCGCGGCCGTGCTGGCAGAAGTCGATGTCGAAGTCGGGCATCGACACGCGTTCCGGGTTCAGGAAGCGCTCGAACAGCAGGTTGTAGCGCAGCGGGTCGAGGTCGGTAATGCCGAGCGCGTATGCGACCAGCGAACCGGCGCCCGAGCCGCGGCCCGGGCCGACCGGCACGCCGTTGTTCTTCGCCCAGTTGATGAAGTCCGCGACGATCAGGAAGTAGCCGGGAAAGCCCATCTTCGTGATGGTCCCGCACTCGAATTCGAGGCGCTTGTAGTACGTGTCGCGCTGCGCGTCGCGTTCGGCTTCGGCCGGATAGAGCTGCACGAGCCGCGTCTCGAGCCCTTCCTTCGACAACTGGACCAGGTAGTCGTCGAGCGACATGCCGTCCGGTGTCGGGAACAGCGGCAGTTTCGGCTTGCCCAGCTCGAGCTTCAGGTTGCAGCGTTTTGCGATCTCGACCGTGTTCGCGACCGCGGACGGCAGGTCGGCGAACAGCGCTGCCATGTCGTCCTGCGTGCGGAAATACTGGTCGGTCGTGAAGCGCTTCTGGCGCCGCGGGTTCGCGAGGATGTCGCCTTCCGAGATGCACACGCGCGCCTCGTGCGCGGTGAAATCGTCGTCGGTCATGAACTGCGTCGGGTGCGTCGCGACGACCGGCAGCTTCAGCGACGCGGCGAGCGTCGCGGCCTGCTGGATGTACGCCTCGGCGCCCGGCTGGCCGTACCGCTGCAGCTCGATGTAGAAGCCGCCCGGAAACACCTTCGACCAACGCTCGGCGTGACGGCGCGCTGCTTCTTCGTTGCCGGCCGCGAGCGCGAGCCCGATATCGCCCTGCTGCGCGCCCGACAGCGCGAGCAGCCCCTGCGCGAGCTCGCCGTCGAGCCAGCTCGCGTCGAGTTCCGCGCGACCGCGATACTGGTTCGTGAGCCATGCCTTCGACAGCAGCTCGCAGAGATTCAGGTAACCGACCTTGTCCTTCACGAGCAGCAGCAGCCGCGACGGCTTGTCGCGATCGTCCGGATTCATGATCCAGACGTCGCAGCCGGCGATCGGCTTGATGCCCTTGCCGCGGGCTTCCTGGTAGAAACGGACGAGGCCGAATGCGTTGCCGAGATCGGTGAGCGCGAGCGCGCCCTGGCCGTCTGCGGCCGCCGCCTTGACGATGTCGTCGAGACGCACGATGCCGTCGGCAATCGAGAATTCGGAGTGAACGCGAAGATGAACGAAGCGGGGATCTGACATGGGCGTTATTGTAGCCGCGTCGCCGCGCAGGCTGCCCAAAAAATCCCCGCACTGGCCGTTCGGCCGACGCGCGCGACGCCACGTCGCGCGGCTGGCCAAACGGCTGGATGCCGGTACGTGCGCGGTTTGCGGGATAATACGGGTTTTCGAATCATCGCCACGGCTTCGCACCCTTTTTTTGCGGGCCGCCGTGCGGCCGTTTCCCGTCGGACCATCATGACCATCGTCAACCTCGCCGCCTACCACTTCGTATCGCTCGACGCGAACGAGCAATGGCGCCCGCTCGTCACCGCCCGTTGCAACGAACTCGACCTGCGCGGCACGATCCTGCTCGCGCCGGAAGGCATCAACCTGTTCATCGCCGGCACGCGCGAAGCGGCCGACGTATTCATCGACTACCTTCGCCACGATCCGCTGTTCGAGGGCAAGTTCGCGACGCTGCAGTTCAAGGAAAGCCTGTCCGACTCGCAGCCGTTCCGCCGCATGCTCGTGCGCCTGAAGCGCGAGATCATCACGATGAAGAAGCCGGCGATCAAGCCGGAGCTCGGCCGCGCGCCGTTCGTCGACGCGCGCACGTTGAAGGCGTGGCTCGACCGCGGCCACGACGACGCGGGCCGCCCGGTCGTGATGCTCGACACGCGCAATGCGTTCGAGGTCGACGTCGGCACGTTCGACGACGCGCTCGACTACCGGATCGACAAGTTCAGCGAGTTCCCGGAAGTGATCGACGCGAATCGCGCCGATCTCGACGGCAAGACGGTCGTGTCGTTCTGCACGGGCGGCATCCGCTGCGAGAAGGCCGCGATCCACATGAAGGAAATCGGCATCGAGAACGTGTACCAGCTCGAAGGCGGGATCCTGAAGTATTTCGAGGAAGTCGGCGGCGCGCACTATCACGGCGACTGCTTCGTGTTCGACTACCGCACCGCGCTGAACCCGCAACTCCAGCCCACCGAGAACGTCACGTGCTTCGCGTGCCGCGCGGTCGTCACGCCGGAAGCGCAACAGTCGCCGAGCTACGTGTCCGGCAAGTCGTGCCCGGCCTGCGCGCAGGCAGCCAGCGCCGCGTAAGCGCGCGCCCCGCTCCCCGATGAACGGCTATCGCGGCCGCTTCGCGCCGTCGCCCACCGGGCCGCTGCACTTCGGCTCGCTGGTCGGCGCGCTCGCGAGCTGGCTCGACGCGCGCGCACACGGCGGCGCATGGCTCGTGCGCATCGAGGACCTCGACGGCCCGCGCACGGTACCCGGCGCGGCCGACGACATCCTCGCGACGCTCGCGCATTTCGGCATGACGCCCGACGAGCCGCCCGTATGGCAAAGCACGCGCGATGCCGCGTACACGGCCGCGCTCGAGCAGCTCGTCGCAGCGGGGCTCGTCTATCCGTGCGGCTGCACGCGCAAGGAAATCGCCGACTCGCTGCGCGCCGCGCACGAGCGCCACACGACGCTCGCGTATCCGGGCACCTGCCGCACCGGTCTGCACGGCAAGCCTGCACGCGCATGGCGGCTGCGCGTACCGGACGGCGACGCGGCGATCGTCACGTTCGACGACCGCTGGCAGCACACGCAATCGCAAAACCTCGCGACCGAAGTCGGCGATTTCGTGTTGAAGCGCGCGGACGGGCAATGGGCCTATCAGCTCGCGGTCGTCGTCGACGATGCCGATGCGCGCATCACGCACGTCGTGCGCGGCGCCGACCTGCTCGATTCGACCGCGCGCCAGATCCATCTGCAACACTGCCTTGGCGTGCCGACGCCGCGATATCTGCACGTGCCCGTCGTCGTCGATGCAAACGGCGAGAAGCTCAGCAAGCAGACGGGCGCGACCGCGCTCGAGCGCGACGATCCGCTGCCGGCGCTGCAGGCCGCGGCCGCGCATCTGGGCCTCGCGCCCGATGGCGCGCTCGCGGGCACGACGCTGGATGTGTTCTACACGGCCGCGACGGTCGCGTGGGCACGGCGCTTCGGGCCGCTGGCCGGCTGAAGCGCCCGGCGAGTCGGCTTCGCGCCGATCGCATGTCGGTTGCATCTTCCGCCAGCGCCCTCTCCCCATCCCCCACCAAACCACGGCCCCAATGAAAAACGGGCACATGCTCGTCGCATGCACCCGCTTTTCCGGCAGCGCTCGCGCGCCGCACCGCCATGTCCGCCCGGCTTACGCCGACGGCTTGCGCGGCATCCCGAACCCGCCGAGCAGCGCGGCGACCTGGCGCTTCGGCCCTTTCTTCTCCGGCTGCTGCGCGGGCTCCGCATCATCCGACTGCTTCGCCGCCGCCGACGGTTCATACGGCTTCAGGAAGAAATCGTCGACCGGCGCTTCGTGGCGACGATGATGACCGCTGCGCTCGGAACCGGCCGAGCGGCGCCCCGACGCACCGCGATGCTCGTCGCGTTCGCGCCGGCCACCGCGCTCGCCGCCGCGTTCGCTGTTGCGGTCGCCGCTACGCTCGCCGCCGCGCTCGCTGCCACGATCGTCTTGACGATGGCGCGCCGGCTTGTCGAGCGCGAGCGTCTGCACTTCGAGCGGACGCTTGATCAGCTTCTCGATATCGGCGAGCTGCTTGCGCTCGTTCGGGCTGCACAGCGACAGCGCGTCGCCGGTCGCGCCCGCACGGCCGGTACGGCCGATCCGGTGCACGTAGTCTTCCGCGCTGAACGGCAGGTCGAAGTTGATCACGGCCGGCAGTTCGACGATGTCGAGGCCGCGCGCGGCCACGTCGGTCGCGACCAGCGCCTCGATTTCGCCGCGCTTGAACGCGTCGAGCGCCTGCATCCGCTCGATCTGCGTCTTGTCGCCGTGGATCGCCGACGCGACCACGCCGTCGCGCTCGAGATTGCGCGCGAGCCGGCTCGCGCCGATCTTGCTGTTGCAGAACACGATCACCTGCTTGAGCCCGCGATCGCGCAGCAACTGCACGACGGCCGCCTGCTTGTCGCCTTCGGCGACGTCGTAGACGATCTGCGTGACGTTCGCGTTCGTCGAGTTGCTGCGCGCGACCTCGATCGTCTGCGGGTTGCGCAGGTAGGTCGACGCGAGCTTCTTGATTTCCGGCGAGAAGGTGGCCGAGAACAGCAGCGTCTGGCGCTCCTTCGGCAGCAGGTTCAGGATGCGCTGCAGATCAGGCAGGAAGCCCATGTCGAGCATCCGGTCGGCTTCGTCGAGCACGAGCATCTGCACCTGGCCGAGGTTCGCGGTCTTCTGCTGCACGTGGTCGAGCAGGCGGCCCGGCGTCGCGATCAGGATCTCGACGCCGCGGCGCAGTTCGGCCATCTGCGGGTTCATGTCGACGCCGCCGAACACGACCGCGCTGCGCAGCGGCGTGTGCTTCCCGTACGCATGCACGTTCGCGGCGACCTGGTCGGCGAGCTCGCGGGTCGGCGTGAGGATCAGCGCTCGCACGGGGTGGCGCGCCGGTGACGCGCTCGTGTTGGCTTGCGGCAGCAGGCGCTGGATGATCGGCAGCGAGAAGCTCGCGGTCTTGCCGGTGCCTGTTTGCGCGGCGCCCATGACGTCGCGGCCGGCGAGCACGACCGGAATGGCCTGCGCCTGGATCGGCGTCGGCGTCGTATAGCCCTGCTCCACAATGGCTTTCAGGATATCGGCGGCTAGGCCGAATTGGTCGAAGGTTGCGTCGACGGGCTTGGCGACAGAATCGGACATGGTGGCGTTTCGCTCAAAAGGCGCGGCGGGGACATCGTGCGTCAGGCCAGCCGGGCCTGCGCTCATCACAATTCGGAAATAGACGGAGCCGCGGCGCGCCGCGCGGCGCCGCTCTGGCGCTTGGGACCGGTTCAATGCGAACACTGGACACCAGGCCGTGCGGACTCCGTTCGGCGCGAATGCCGGCGGAAAGGGCCGTATTGTAGCACTGCGCGGCCATCTGTCCGTGACAACGCCGCGAACGGCCGTAACGGCGGTTCGCGCGGCGGGCCCGGACAGCGCCGCACGGCCGGCGCACGGCCCGGCCGGGTTATCCCGATCGGTCGTTGAGCGATATCAGGGGCCCGATCCCGAATTGCGTTGCCCAGGCGTCCGCGGCCGGCCTGAGCGCCGGACCTTCAGGTCCGGCAGCCGGCAGGCGCCGGCGGGCACGATCCACGATCGCGCCCGGCGCTCAGCCCTTCTTCTTTTTCTTCTCGACCTGCACGCAGTCGCCAAGCAGCGGCGGCGACTTCTGGTCGGCGATCTCGTCGCGCAGCGTCGCTTCCTTGCCCTTCGTCCACCACGTATAGCGGCCGGCCTGATAGCGCGCGCCCGAGGCCGACACGGTATCGACGAACAGCATTTGCCGGCCGTTGACCGGCACCAGCGCGAAGCTCTGGCCGTTGCCCGCGAGCCAGTACGACACGCGCACGGGCTGCTTCTGGTTCGCGCACTGGTAGACGGTCTGCTGGCGCGCATCGGCGTCGATCTCTTCGACGGTCAGTTGCGCGGCATGCGCGACGGAAACGGCGGCGCCGGCGAGCGCGAGGGCGGCGACGGTTTGGCGAATCATGCAGATCCTCTCACGGGACGGGTTCAGACGCGCCCTCACGGGCGCGCGGTTATTGTCGGTTCGTCGTCAGGGATCGATGACGTCGGCGCACGCGTCGGTCGGCGCGGCCGCGACATGGCCGACGAGCGGCACGATCTTGAGCCCGGCCGATGCGACCCGGCACGGCGCGGCCGCGAGGCCACACCCGGCGAGACTCGCGACAAGCGCCACCGCGGCGCCCAGCTTTCCGATACGCAGCCAGATCGGCGCCATCGCCCTCTCCTCGTTCCGTCAGCGGGCCGACACGGGCCGGACGGCCGCGGCGGCGCGCTTCGCGCGTTCGCGGGCTTCGTCGACGGTCGCGCCGGTCGCCAGCGCGACGCCCATGCGCCGCTTTGCAAAACTTTCCGGCTTGCCGAACAGGCGCAGGTCGGCGCCCGGCACCGCGAGCGCGTCGCGCACGCCTTCGAACGCGATCCCGCGCTCGTCGAGCCCGCCGTAAATCACGGCCGACGCGGCCGGCGTACCGAGCGCCGGATCGACCGGCAGCCCGAGAATCGCGCGCGCGTGCAGCTCGAATTCCGACTGGCGCTGCGACGCGAGCGTGACGAGGCCCGTATCGTGCGGCCGCGGGCTCACTTCCGAGAACCACACGTCGTCGCCGCGCACGAACAGCTCGACGCCGAACATCCCGCGCCCGCCGAGCGCCTCGGTAACCTTGTGCGCGATCTCGCGCGACTTCTCGAGCGCCACCGCGCTCATCGGCTGCGGCTGCCACGACTCGACGTAGTCGCCCGCGACCTGCACGTGGCCGACCGGTTCGCAGAAGTAGGTGCGCGTGCCGAGCGTCGCCGGGTCGATCGCGCGCACGGTCAGTTGCGTGATCTCGTATTCGAAATCGATGAAGCCCTCGACGATCACGCGGCCGTGGTTCACGCGTCCGCCCGCCATCGCGTAGTCCCATGCGGGCTTCACGTCGGCTTCGGTCTTCACGACCGACTGCCCCTTGCCCGACGACGACATCACCGGCTTCACGACGCACGGCATGCCGATCTTCGCGACCGCCGCACTGAATGCCTCGAACGAATCCGCGAACGCATACGGCGACGTCGGCAGCCCGAGCTCCTCGGCCGCGAGCCGGCGGATCCCTTCGCGGTTCATCGTGAGTTGCGTCGCGCGTGCGGTCGGGATCACCTCGGCGAGGCCGGCCGCCTCGATCGCCGCGAGCGCGTCGGTCGCGATCGCCTCGATCTCCGGCACGATCAGGTGCGGGCGCTCGGCCTCGACGATCGCCCGCAGCGCGGCGGCGTCCGTCATGTCGATCACGTGCGCGCGATGCGCGACCTGGTGGCCCGGTGCGTCCGGATAGCGGTCGACCGCGATGACTTCTACACCGAGCCGCTGCAACGCAATGATGACTTCCTTGCCGAGTTCGCCGGCGCCGAGCAGCATGACGCGCGTGGCCGAGGGCGAAAGCGGCGTACCGAGCCGCTGACCGATCTGCATGTGATTTCCCGCTTTCTGGTGGAGGACGAAAACGGCCCCGATGTTAACACGCGCCGCGGCGTCGGTTTGGTGCGTTTCGCCGCGCCGCGGCCCGGCCGCGCGCCGCGCGCGGGCAGGCCGCGAACGTTTTCACGCGCGAAGTGTCCGCTCGCCTGCCGCGGGGCGGGTGCGTTACTCTTACGCCTTGATCAGAATCCGATGAGGAACGAGGCTCATGTCCCACCTGTTCGCAGCCGTACGCGCCCGCACCGGCCTGCTTCGTCCGTTGCGCGCGCCGCTCTGCGCGTTGACGCTTGCCACGCTTCTCGCCGCCTGCGCGATGCCGACCCATCCCGATTCCGCCGCCCCCGCACCCGACCCGTACAACCCGGCCGCCGTCCAGTTGCTCGACGACACAAGCTGGGAACTCACCAGTTGGCTGAATGCCGACGGCACGCCGCGCACGATCCCGCACGGCGACAACGGCGAGCCGATCAAGCTCGCGCTGTCGACCGATTCGGGCATCCGGCGCGCCAGCGGGTTCTCGGGCTGCAACCGCTATATGGGCACCTACGCGATCAAGAACGGCCTGCTGAGCTTCGGGCCGCTCGCCGGCACACGGATGGCCTGCCCGAATACGCTCGGCGGCCAGCTCGAACCCGCCTACCTCGATGCACTTGCCCACATCGAGAAGACCGGCGTGCAGATGCGCGAGCCCAAGCAATTGCAGATCGTGACCGATTCCGGCGCAACGCTGACCTTCACGCACCGGAGCCCCTGATGCACCGCGCGCGCGAAGGCCGGCCGACCGCCTTCGCGTTGCGCGCCGCGCGCGTGTGCCGGACGCACGCGCCGCACGGCGTGAAACGAATTCACGCCGTCTTAGAATCTGGTTCGCCGGCCGGTTAAACTCGGCGGGTCGCGCCCCGCGCGCCCCTCCCCACTCCTGTTTCAAAGCATGCACACGGTTGTCTTCGGCTGGTTCGGCATCTCCGCCGTCTGGTTCCTCCTTCTCTTCTGGCGTCTCGTACAGGCGATGCTGCCCGGCGGCGGCGGCCTCGCCGGCCGCGGCTCGATCCGCCTGTGGCTCGGCTTCGCCGCGGTGTTCGTCGCAAGCTGCACGCTCACGAGCGCGCTGTCGGGCCCCGACACGAACGCGCTCGGCCACGCGTTCTCGACAGGCTTCGCACATGTGCTCGGCCCGATCGGCACGCCGGTCGCGATGGCCGTGCTGTTCTTCGCCGGGCTGCCCTGGCTGACCGGCATCGGCTGGCGCCAGTTCGCCGCATGGGTCGACACGTCGTTCGGCGTGAAGCTGTCGCGCGAGCGCGACGACGACGATGCCCGCGGGATCGCCGACCTGCCGCGCAGCGCGCTTCATCGCGACGACGACGTCGTGCAGCCGACCACCGCGCATACCGTCAACTCGATGGCGCCGCGCCAGAACGGCCGGTATTCGCGCCCGACGCTGTGGAAACCCGACCCGCAGGCGCGGCCGAAACCGCGCGGCAAGACGGCCCCGCGTCCGAACGCGGAACCCGTCGCGCCGTCGGGCTGGCTGAAGCCGACCGCGACCGGTCGCAGCATGCCGGCGCCGCCCGCGCCGATTCCGACCAGCGCGATGCCGCCGCCGACAACCGGCAGCACCGCCAGCCTCGCGCGCGCGGCGGCGAACTCGCAAGTGCCGCGCCCCGATCCCGCCCCGCTTCCGGTCGGATTCGAACCCGTCCGGCCGCGGCCGACGGCTGCGCGACCGGCCACCGCTGCGCTGAAGCAAGCCGCTCCGCACACCACTGTCACGCCGCGGCCGGCCAGCGCGCCGCCACGCCCGCCCGTGCGACCGGCGGCGGGGATCGGCGCGGCCGGTTTGCCGCCGGACGC
>NZ_JAOTQT010000027.1:0-103643 GCF_025685725.1 Burkholderia sp. BKH01
CGACCCCTTGGTTCGTAGCCAAGTACTCTATCCAACTGAGCTACAGCCGCACGCAGAAGCGAAATTATAGCAGGGTTGTATAAAAAGGGAAGCCTTATTCGCGAATTACGTGCCGCGACCTTTGCGGGGCGCCCTTCGTGTACCCTTGGAGCATCAGTCATCCACGTGTTGAATCTGCATCATGAACAAGGCGTTTGTCAAAGAGTCGGACGGTGACGACGACGATCTCGACCAGGCTCAACCCGCGATTCCGGCGGGCGCGAAGAACTACATCACGCCGGCCGGCCACAAGCGGCTGCGGGACGAGTTGCTGAACCTGATCGACGTCGAGCGCCCCGAGGTCGTGCGGCTCGTGTCGTGGGCCGCGTCGAACGGCGACCGGTCGGAGAACGGTGACTACATCTATGGCAAGCGGCGGCTTCGCGAGATCGATCGCCGCATCCGCTTCCTGACGAAGCGGCTCGATCTCGCCGAAGTCGTCGACGCGAGCCGTCAGGAGAATGTCGACCAGGTGTTTTTCGGCGCAACGGTCGATTACGAGACGCCGGACGGCGAGGATCACACGGTCACGATCGTCGGGATCGACGAGGTCGATCTCGACCGCGGCTGCGTCAGCTGGATTTCGCCAGTCGCGCGTGCGCTGATCAAGGCGAAGATCGGCGATACCGTCACGCTGATGACGCCGGCCGGCCCGCAGCCGATCGACATACTCGACGTCCGCTATCCGGCACCGGGCGCCTGAGCGGCGGCCCACTTTTTCCGGCAAAGAAAAAGCGCCCCGGCGGGGCGCTTCGTCATCCGGCGTGAAGCAGCGGATATGCCGGTCGCTCAGAAGCGATGGCGCAGGCCGGCCGTGACCGCGATCTGCTTGTTGGTCGATGATGCGGCGCCCAGCCCGTTGATGTTGGCGCCGATCGGCAGGCCGTCCGCCAGCACCCGCTGGTATTCGCCCTGCAGGTACACGTCGGTGCGCTTCGACAGCGCATAGTCGGCCTGCAGGTTGAACTGGTGCCAGCTCGGCTTCTGGCCGTCGAGACGGCCGTCGGTGTACGTGTACGAACCCGCGAGCGACAGCGCCGGCGTGAGCGCATAGCGGCCGTTCAGTTCGTAGTTGTTGAAGCGGGTGCCGCCCGCCAGCGGAATGCCGCCCGATACGCCGGATTGGCCCGCGCTGATGCCGGCCGAATCGGTCAGGCGCGTCTGCGTGAACACGAAGCCCGCGGTCGCCGGCCCGAACGTGTAGTTGAGGCCCCCGCCCCAGGTGCGCTGGCGGCTGGCCGCGAAGGTCCAGTCGCCGGCGACCGCGCCCGGATCGGTCGCCGCGAGCGCCAGCGAATTGATGTTGTTGTTCAGCTGCATGTACGCGGCCGCGACGTTGAAGCCCATGAAGCTGTACGACGCGCCGACGCTGTACGCGCGGTTGTTCGAGAAGCTGGACGAATTCGAGAAGCCGTACAACGCGCCGAACTTCAGCCCGTTGTAGTTCGCGCTCTGGTACTTGACCGAGTTGTTGATCCGGAACGAGTTGTTCAGGTTGTCGTTGTCGAACGGATGCGCGAACTGAGTGCCGCCGTACTGCGTGCCGGTCAGCGACAGCGGCCCGAGATAGTCGACGACGCTGTCGTATTGCCGGCCCAAGGTCAGCGAACCGAAGCTGTCGTGCGCGAGGCCGACAAACGCTTGCCGGCCGAATTCGCGGCCGTTCTGCTTCAGCGTGCCGTTGTTGATGCCGAAGCCGTTTTCCAACGTGAAGATCGCTTTCAGGCCGCCGCCCAGATCCTCGGTGCCGCGCAGGCCCCAGCGGCTGCCGTTGATCGAGCCGCTCGTTTCCTGCCAGGCGCTGTGGCCGTGCTGATTGTTCGTGTAGGTGATGCCTGCGTCGATCAGGCCGTATAGCGTAACGCTGCTTTGTGCGTGTGCTGCCGTAACGAATACACCCGACAACGCGGTGACGATCAGAGTTTTTTTCATGGATCTGTCTCCAAACAGGATGATGTCGATCGAACCTGCTGCCGAACCGGCATGTTTGGGTGACGCTGTGACCGGCCCGGCAGAACGACGGTGCGCGTATCAGAAAGCCATTTGCAGTGTACGGAGTGCGCGAAGCGGGGGAGGGTCACGCTTTAAGCAATAGTGTATTTTGGAATCCGCAAAGATCGAAAAACATGCGGAAACCGTTACCCATCAAGGGTTTGTGGCAGTGCAGCGAAGGGGAATGGCGATCAGGACTGCGTAACGGGCGTTGCGTGATCGCGACAGGCGATCAGCGGGCGGCGGCAGCCTTAGCGCGATTATTGACGCATCGGCAATAGAGGTTTGTGTGGAGCATGAATAATGAAAGGTGGTTCTCTCGCTATACTGCGATCTCTGCTTTCCGAAGCAGACTTTTTCGTTGACGGAAAAGATCTCCAAACCTTTGTCGGCGCGACTTCCCAGTCGCGCTTTTTTTTTGCCCCGCTTCTCCGTGCGCTATTGCGCGTACGAGCGCCGCTTGCGCTTGCCTGTCGGCGCGGCTTCCTCGGGTTCGGTGTGCGGCGGCGTGTAGGTCCAGTCTTCCATCACGTAGTGACGGGCATCCAGCGGCGACGCGAGCAGGTTCTGCCAGTGATCACCGTGCCACGTCGTATCGAACTCAGTATCGCACGGTGCTTCGCGAGCGGACTCGGCCAGGGCGCGGGACTTGCGGCGTACGCGCCCGAGCCGGCTCGCGAAGCGCTTGATTTCGTCCAGCCACATGACCCTCTCCTTCCTTTCGGCGTTACATCAGCATCGCAATGTCCCCGGATTTCCGCAACCCGGAAAAAACCCGAGGATTTTACCGAGTCGATTTGTCCCCGGTAGGATTTTCGTGGTCGGGATTATTGGTGATCCGATCCCGGTAATAATGACAGGTTTTTGATGCGAATCAATTAATCAAAGGCGACGGTGTACCGATTCCAGTGGTATTAGCGCTTTTTTGATAAAGAGGCCGTCAAAAATTTTCTTGACGCACCTGGATTGTCCAATTTATAAAGTCAGCACTCCGTCCTCGGGCGGCGTGCTGGTGCGGGTGCTGGCGCAATGTTTCGGGATTTCGGGAAACGGCTATAAAAATAGCTTTTTTGATCTAATCGAGTGGGGAACGAAGACATGGATACCGGTATCGTGAAATGGTTTAACGATGCTAAAGGTTTCGGCTTTATTACGTCGGACAATGGTGGTGAAGATTTGTTTGCGCACTTTTCCGAAATCCGGATGGACGGCTTCAAGACGCTGAAGGAAAACCAGCGTGTTTCGTTCGAAGTGAAAGTCGGGCCGAAAGGCAAGCAGGCAGCGAATATCCAGGCGGTCTGACGCGTCACGCGTTACCGATCACGTCCAGCCCCCGCATGGCGGGGGCTTTTTGTTTTCCGGGGGCGGATCGTTCCCGTCCGTGCTGGCCGCGAACACGCATACCGGTGCATACTCACGGAAGCATCGTTTCCGTGTCTTTTCATGTCCGATTCCCGTCTGTCCGATCCTGCCAGCGAACAACCGCTCGTCTTCGTCGACCTTGAAACCACCGGCGGCTCGTCCGCCGAGCATCGCATCACCGAAATCGGTGTGGTCGAAATCGGCCCGCTCGGCGTGTCGACGTGGACGGCGCTCGTCAATCCGGGCCAGTCGATTCCACCGTTCATCCAGCAACTGACGGGTATTTCGGACGCGATGGTGCGCGACGCGCCGTCGTTCGCGTCGCTCGCGCCTGCGCTGTTCGAGCGGCTCGACGGCAAGCTGTTCGTTGCGCACAACGCGAGTTTCGACCGCGGTTTCCTGCGTGCCGAATTCGAGCGCGCCGGTTTTGCGTTCAATCCCGATGTGCTGTGTACGGTGCGGCTGTCACGCGCGCTGTTCCCGCGCGAATCGCGGCACGGGCTCGACGCATTGATCGAACGGCATGGCCTCGTTCCGGCCGCGCGCCACCGGGCGCTCGCGGATGCCGACCTGCTCTGGCAGTTCTGGCGCCAGCTGCACGACATCGTGCCGCTCGAGCGGCTGCGCGACCAGATCGCTCGCACGACGCGCCACTTCCGTCTGGCCGGCGATCTGACCGAAGCCTGGCTCGACACCGCGCCGGCCGGGTGCGGTGCGTACGCGCTGTTCGGGGAGGGTGACGAAGCGTTGTATGTTGGCCGCAGCGTGCGCGTGCGGCAGCGGCTGCGCGCGCTGCTGACGGGCGAACGGCGCTCGTCGAAGGAAATGCGGCTCGCGCAGCAGGTGCGGCGCGTCGAATGGTGCGAGACCGGTAATGAACTGGGCGCGATGCTGGCCGAAGCGCAATGGATCACCCGGCTGCGTCCGTCGTACAACCGGCGTCCGGCGGCCGATACGGCCCGTGCGGGCGGTGCGCCCTGGCCGTTCGAGGGCGCAGTTGCGTTCGAGGCGAACGGCGAGCGTCGCCTGTTTCATGTGATCGACGGCTGGCGCTACCTCGGTTCGGCCGAATCGCTCGACGCGGCCGCGCGGCTCGTGGCCGACGCGGCGGACGGCACGTTCGAACCCTTCACCCATCGCCTGCTGCAGACACATCTCGCGCGCGGGCTTCAACTGATTCCGCTTGCCGCGCTGACGCCCGCGGGTTGAGCGCAGCGGCGCAATCCGCGCCGCGACGCCTGCCGCGTCAGCCGATCGCGCTTGCGCCGCCGGCCGAACAGATGTGCGACAACGCGGTGTCGAGCGCCCGCGTCTGCGTCGAGTCATAGCGCGTGAGCGTCTTCCAGTTCGCGATGCTGCGCGCAAGCCGCGCCTGGCAATCGGGCGCATCGCGCAGCGGCGCGACCTGCGCGAGGCCCGCGAGCATTTTCTGCGTCAGCCGGTCGAGCGCCGGGCGCGTGCTGGTCGCGAGATCGGGTGGCGTGCCCTCGGGCGGCCGCGTCGCGCGCCAGGTCGCGAACAGTGCGTTCTGGACGTCCTTGCTCGCGGCGATCTGATCCTCGAAGAACGTCCGTGCGAACGCAGGATCGACGCCGGCCTGTGCCGCGCGCTTCTCGACCGACGTGAGCAGTGCCGCTTCGCGCGGCTGGTCCTCGATCGCCTTGTGATTCGCCCATTTCCATCGCGCGACCGGTTCGGCGAGCGCGAGGCGCTGCGACGCGAGCGCGACGACGTTGGTGAGCGCGGTGTCGTCGCCGTCTGCGCTGGCGATGCGCGGCGACGAAAAGAGGGCGATGCCGAGCGCGGCGACAGCGACGCTGGCACGAATGGCTTGTTTCATCGGAATGATCGGGAGAGCCGGGCAGGCCGGACGTGGAAAACCAGAAGAATAGACGAAGACAGTCGCGCGGCGTAGCGACGCGACAGGAGAATCAGCAGGCGAACTGATCCGGCACCGTCAGGCTGTTGCGGCCCGGGTGCGACGCGAATTGCGCGCGATGCGCAGCGATGAACCGCACGATTGCGATGATCGACACGTGGCGGTTACAGAACCGAACAGGCGTTCACTTCGGCGAGTACAGCTTGTGCTGCTCGTCGAAGAATGCCCGGACGTGCTCGGGCAATTCGGCGAGGAATTCCACGCCGACGGGTTCCGGATCCGGGCTCATCACTTGCTCGGGCGGTGGCATGCGAGTTGGTCTTTCGTCCATGGTGGTTTCTCCAGCAGGTTCGATAATTATCAACCTCGTGCTTGGATTTATGCCAGAGGCGAATCGTTAGATTTTGTCTCTGTTGTATTAACGGCACATGCGCTCCGATGCGAAGTGCGACGAGGTGTGATGCCGACTATTGCGTCGTGCGCAATCGGCAACAATCGGGCCGCTTGTTATACTTGCGCGCACTTTTTCCTGGACCGCGATGAAACGAACGACGCGCTGGATCGGCCTTGTGTGGCTGGCGCTGGTACTGAATGTACTGTCGCCTGTCATCGGCTATGCGCGTCTTGCGTCGAGCGGCTCCGGCGAGCTCACGCTCGAGTTGTGCAGTGCAGCGGGCGCCCGCCAGGTCGTGCTCGCGCAGTCGGGCGACGACCGCGACGCGTCGTCGTTCGACCATGCCGGCGTGCCGCACTGCGTGTACTGTCCGGGCTTCGCGGCGAACGTCGCGCTCGGCACGAGCCTGCCCGAAATGCCGGGCTTCGTGCGGACGTTCGCCTACCGCGCGGCCGCACCGGCCATTCCCGATTTCCCCCGCAAGGGGATCCGCCTCGCGCAACCGCGCGCCCCGCCTGAAAACGCGCCGATCTGATTGATGTCGTCCGCGCGCCCCGGTGGCGCGCGTGCCGCCCGCGGCCGGGTCCGCGTGCCGCGCCGCTCGTGCGCGGCGCGCCTGCTCGTGTCCGGCGGCGTCCGATCACGTTTTCAGGAATTCACTCATGTCGTCTACCTTCGCCGCGCGGTCGTCGCGCGGCCGGCTCGCGCTCGCATGCGCGGCCGCTTTCGCATGGCCGGCCGCCCACGCGGCCTCGCCGGATGATGCACGCATCGATCCGGCCCGCAGCGGTATCGATCGTTCCACCGGTGCCGAGCCGGCCTCCGCTGTCGCAGCCGTGCCGGCTGCCACGGCCGGCGATACGCTGACTACCGTCAGCGTGACCGCGCAGCGGCAACCCGTCGATCCGGATACGCCGGCCGTCGTCGAGTCGATCACGCGCGAGCAGATCGATACGCACACCAACGTCACCGCCGAGGACGCGCTGAAGTACGCGCCGAACCTGATGGTTCGCAAGCGCTATATCGGCGACCGCAACAGCGTGTTTGCGGGCCGCGACTTCAACGAACTGCAGAGCGCGCGCGGGCTCGTCTACGCGGACGGTGTGCTGCTGTCGAACCTGCTAGGCTCGAGCTATGCGTACCCGCCGCGCTGGTCGCTGATTCCGCCTGACGACATCGCACGCGTCGACGTGCTTTATGGCCCCTTTTCCGCGTTGTATCCCGGCAATTCGATCGGCTCGACCGTGCTGCTCACGACGCGCCGCCCGGAAAAGCTCGAGGCGTCGCTGTCGACGCAGTTCTTTACGCAGCGCTACCACGACGGCTACGGGTTCGCGGACAGCTTCGGCGGCAATCACCAGACCGCGCGGATCGCGAACCGCGTCGGCCGGTTCTGGTTCGCGCTGTCGCTCGACCGGCTGGAGAACAACGGGCAGCCGATGCAGTACGCAAGCCCCAACTCCGCCTACAACCCGAAGCTGGGCGCTGCCGTGCCGGTGACGGGCGCCGCGACCGACATCGGGCCCAACGGCAAGCCGCGGACGATCGTCGGTGCGCAGACGATCGAGCGGACCGAGCAGCTCAACGAGACGGTCCGGATGGGCTACGCGTTCACCGACCATGTCGACGCGACGCTCACGCTCGGGCATTGGGAGAACCATTACCGGCAGCACGGCGAATCCTTCCTGCGCGATGCGGCCGGCAATCCGGTCTACGGTGGCAACGTGTCGATCGGCGGCCAGAGCATGACCGTCGCGCCGAATGCGTTCGCGCCGCAGCGCGGCGACCAGGAGAACTGGCTGTATGCGCTCGGCCTGAACGGCCGGCTCGATTCCGGCTGGCGGCTGTCGGGCGTCGTGTCCGCGTACGACGTGTCGCGCGACGTGCTGCGCGCGGCGTCGACCGTGCGGGGCGGTGCGGGCACGCTGTTCCAGGGCGACGGCACGGGCTGGCGCACGCTCGACCTGAAGGCCGAGGCGCCGGAAGTGAAGGGCCACACGTTCACGTTCGGCTATCACTACGACAACTACTTCCTGCGCAACGTCACGTACAACACGGCGGACTGGCTGGCCGGGCCGACCACGTCGCTCGCGAGCGTCTATCGGGGCGATACGCGCACGCAGGCGCTGTTCGCGCAGGATGCGTGGCGCTTCGCGCCGGGCTGGCTCGCGACGCTTGGGCTGCGCTACGAGCGCTGGGATGCATACGGCGGCGCGCTCGGCAACGCGACCGGCACGCTCGGCTATGCGGACCGCGGCGCGAACGCGCTGTCGCCGAAAGTCGCGCTGCAATGGGACGCGACGGACGTCTGGCGCTTCCGGCTGTCGTTCGCAACCGGCACGCGTTTCCCGACGGTCGGCGAACTGTTCCAGGGCACGATCTCGAACAATGCGATCGTCAACAACAACCCGAACCTGCGGCCTGAAAAGGCGATCGACTGGGACTTCACCGCCGAACGGGACGTGGGCGTCGGCGTCGTGCGCGCCAGCGTGTTCCAGAGCGACCTGCGCGATTCGATCTACAGCCAGACGACCGTGTCGGGCGCGTCGACCGTCACCAACATCTCGAACGTCGACCGCGTGCGCGTGCGCGGCGTCGAACTCGCGTTCAGCGGCGAGAACGTCGGGCTGAAGGGGCTCGCGATCGACGCGAACGTGTCGGCGAGCAACGCGCAGATCCTTGCCGATGCCGCGAATCCCGCTTATGTCGGCTCGCGCTTTCCGCGTATTCCGCGCATGCGCGCGAACCTGCTCGCGTCGTATCGCTTCGACGAACACTGGCTCGCGAGCGTTGGCGTTCGCTACTCGGGCCGCCAGTTCAACACGCTCGACAACAGCGACGTGAATCCGGACGTCTACGGCGGCACGAGCTCGTTCACGGTCGTCGACCTGAAGGCACGCTACCGCTTCGACCGTCACTGGACCGCGTCGGTCGGCATCGACAACCTGACGGATCGCCGCTACTACGTGTTCCATCCGTATCCGGGCCGAACTTTCTATGGAGAACTGAAGTGGTCGCTGTGAAATCGCTCGCGGCCGGCTGAGCGTTGCGGCTCGCGGCGCTGTCGCCCGCCGGCGCGCACGATGCGTGACGTGCCGACGGCCGCCGAGCCGCACGCCGCGCACATCAGCATGTCGGCGGCGCTCGCGCAGATGAACCTGCCGCCGCAGGTCGCGCAGTATGCGAACGCGGAACCGATGCCCGAGCGTCTGCGCGCGGTGCTCGATGTGGGATGGCCAGGGGAAATGCCGCGCACCGTGTGGATCGGGCGCAATGGCGCACGCGAGGCGCGCAGCGGATTGCTGACGGCCGGCATGCTCGACGGCCGGCGCAGCGCGAAGCGTTGAACGGGCCGGTGGCGCGCGGCGAACGGGCCGCGCGCCGGCCTGATGCGAAAACGCGCCCGAAGGCGCGTAGAGAGAAGCGTCAGGCCGCTCGCTTGAATAGCCGGATCACGAACAGCAGGATCACCGCGCCGACGACCGCGACGATCACCGAGCCGATGAAGCCGCTGCCGATGCTGATGCCGAGCATCCCGGCGAGCCAGCCGCCGATCACCGCGCCGACGATCCCGACGATGATGTCGACGATCAGCCCGAAGCCGCCGCCCTTGACGAGCAGGCCGGCAAGCCAGCCGGCAATCGCGCCGATGATGAGCCACATAATCAAGCCATGAGTCATGGTGGTCCTCTCCTTGTGTTGAGTCGAAATGACCGGACTTCGGCTGTCGCGCCGCAAGCTGGGTGAAGGCGGCATTGCGACCCGCCGCGCCGCCCACGCAATGTAACGCGATAGGCGGGTCAGAATCGTTAAGTAATGTTATGCACCCTTAAGCTGATTTTCCAGGGAATTTGCCTGCCCATGGCACGGCTCGCGCGTGGACGATGCGTGGCGAAATGAATTTGTAAGAAATGGGCGGTGATGAAGTCCGTCAGTCAGGAACGTTCGCCGCCGTGCGCCGATGCTTGCATGCCTGCATCGGGCAGCCCGTCGCTCGCGTCGGCGATCAGCCGTGCGACAGTTGCGGTATCGCCGATCGCCTCGATCGACAGCAGTGCGAAACGGGCGAGAAAGAGCGATGCGTCGGTTTCGCCGATACGGGTCATCGTGCGGCACAGATCGGTGTAGAGCGTGTCGCGTTCGGCGTCGGTCATCATGCGGTCTCCTGACGATCGGTTGATGCGTGCGGATGGAGTGCGCGTTCGAGCGCGGCGGCCACATCGTCGGCGCGAGCGTCGTGCCAGCGGCCGAGTACGTGCCCGTCCGGACGGACGAGATAGACGGTGCCGTCACGCGCGCCGTACATGTCGAACAGCCGGCCGTCGTCGTCATGGCCGCCGCAGGCCGGTGCCCGCGGCGCCGCATGCCGTGCGAGCGTGACGACTGCGAACGGTATCCGCGCATCCTGCAGGCGTCGTTCGAGATCGGCCAGCGACGGATCGGGCACGCCGTCGATCGTGAAGCAGAACGCGGTAAAGCGCGGCGCGACGAGATCGGTCAGATGGCCGCGCCGAGTGTCGCCGCCGCGCGCCGCGTACAGCATCAGCGGGCATTCCGCGAGCACTGTGCCCGGCGCCGGGCCGGCTGCAAATGTGTCGCGTTCGGCCGCGTTGAGCGGCGACGCCGCATACGCGATTGCCGATGTCTGGCGCGGGTTGATCAGCGAGCGCAGCGCCGGATGCCGGACCGCGAGTGTCAGCACGGCCTTGCGCATCAACTCGAATGCAAACGACGGCGGCGCCATGAACTCGGTGCTCTTCGTGCCGTAGCGCAGGTTCTCGTGCGCCGCGAACACGCGCTCGTCCGAGTAGCTGTCGAGCAGCGTGTCCGACGCAAGGCCGCGGATCACGTACGCGAGTTTCCACGCGATATTGTCGGCATCGTCGATGCCCGAATTCGCACCGCGCACGCCGAAGATCGGCACCAGGTGCGCAGCGTCGCCGCAGAACAGTACGCGGCCGTGCCGGTAGCGTTCGAGCGTCAGCGCGTTCGCCTTGTAGATCGTGATCCAGATCGGCGACCACGCACCGCGCTCGCCCATCATGTCGAGCAGGTTCTGCACGCGCGGGATCACGTTCTCGGGCTTCACGGCCGCTTCGGCGTCCTCGTCGTCGCGCAACTGGTAGTCGATCCGCCATACGTTGTCGGGCTGCTTGTGGACGAGAACCGTCGAACCCGGGTTCGACGACGGATCGAAGTACGCGAGCCGTTCGGTCGGCCGGTCGCTGTCGAGCATGATGTCGACGATCACGTAGCGGCCCTCGTAGCTCGTGCCCTTGAGCGACAGTCCGAGCGCGTCGCGCATCGTGCTGCGTCCGCCGTCGCACGCGACGACCCAGTCGGCGTCGAGCGCGTAGCCGCCGAGCGGGGTGTCGACGTCCAGGCGCACGCCGTCCGGCTGCCGCGTCACACCGATGGCCTTCGTCTGCCAGCGGATATCGATGAGCTCGGGGCGGCGCAGCGCCGCGTCGAGCAGGAACTGCTCGATGTGGTACTGCGCGAGATTCACCATCGGCGGCAGCTTCTGGTTCTCGTCCTGCGGCATCTTGAAATGCAGCACTTCGTCGCGACGGTAGAAGCTGCGTCCGCCGGCCCACGGCAACCCCGTGCGCAGGAAGTCGTCGAGCGCGCCGAGCCGTTCGACGATCTCGAGGCTGCGCCGCGAGATGCAGATTGCGCGGCTGCCGTGGCAGACCGAGTCGTCGGCCTCGATCAGCACGCTGCGGATGCCGTGGTTTGCAAGACCGAGCGCGACGGCGAGGCCCACGGGGCCGCCACCGACGATCGCGACGCGATGCCGGCGCGTATCGATGCCGTCGACGCAGTCCGGCAGACGCGCGGGATGGCGTTCGGCGACGAACGGGTAGGGCTTGAATTCGATGTCCATCGTTGGCTTCCAGGGTGATCTGCTTCGACGCTTGCGCATCGACGATGCAATGCGGGCAACAGGTCGCTGCAGTATGGAAGCCGGTCGTGCCGCCGTTGTCCCCATTCCGGGTACAGCGACTGGATGCAGGCGTGACCGCGGCAGGCTCAGCGCGAGCCGAGACGGCTCAAGGTCGCAGGCACAGCGCAAACAGCTCGCGCTGGCCCGAAATACCGAGGCGCCGGTACGCGCGCTTCTGGTAGGTCACGACGCTCGACGCCTTCACGCCGATCGTGTCGCCGATCTCGTGCGCGGTCTGGCCTTCGAGCACGCCGCGCAGCACGTCGAGTTCGCGCTTGGACAACGCCGGGCACGCACTGCGCAGCCGTGCGAGCATCATTTGCGGAATGCCGACCTGCATCGCGCCGGCGAGCGCGTAGTGATGCTTCGCGGCCTGCGCGATCAGCGGTGCGAGCGCTTCGATCGCCGCGATCTCGCGCGGCTGGAACGCGCCGCTGCGATGCGCGCGGTACAGGTTGATCGACAGCCAGCTCGCATCGTTGGGCTGCATCAGCAGCGCCAGCCGGTCGGACACGTCGGGGCCGCGGTAGCAGGCCGCGCGATACGCCTCGTGACCGATCTCGTCGCCGGCCTGCAGGTGCAGCAGCAGGTCGTGGCGGCGTGCGCCGCGATGTGCGGTCGACACGATTTGCTGGTTGCCGTCGAGTGCGTAGAAATGTCGTGCGTAGGTGTCGGCGAGGTCGCGCAGGTAGCGGCCGCCGCGATGATCGGCGACCGACATCGTGCGCGGACGGTTGCCGAATTCGTACGCGAAGATCGTGCACTGCGTGATGGACAGCGCGTCGTCGAACAGCTTCAGGACTTCGGCCGCGAATGCGTTCGGTTCGTTGCCGCCGATCGCGGCGACGAGGCGCGTCGCGCGGGACACGTCCAGTTGCCCGGTGAGGTTCGGTCGCTCGAGACGCCAGGTGCGCATGATGCGGGGAGAGGGCGGTGTGGTCCGGCGATTGTAATCGGCGGTGCGCGACGCGTGACTCGGGAGATGCCCGCAAGCGGACGTGGCGCGGGGAGAGGGCGAGCGTGCGATTTCGGCGCCGGAAAAGAGAAAAGGTCTGACAAGCGATGCTTGTCAGACCTTTATGTCTTGGTGCCGGAGATAGGAGTCGAACCTACGACCTTCGCATTACGAATGCGCTGCTCTACCAACTGAGCTACACCGGCAGCAGAGAAATGAAATTATATGGTCAAATCCGAGATCTTGGCAATAGGTTTTGCGAACTTTTTTCAGCTTGCTACTGCTGCTGCTTCGCGAAACCATCGATCCGGCGGACTTCCCGCTTTCACTTCACTGCGATGCGGCCGATCAGGGCCACATCGCGAGGCGCGATTGTACTTGCGTCGCGCATCTCCGTCCAGTGCTGCAGTGCAAATTATTCGGCTTCGTCGTGATAGCCGGTGACGCGCTCGACTTCGTTCTTCGAACCGAGGAACACGGGCACGCGCTGGTGCAGGCCCGTCGGCTGCACTTCCATGATGCGCTGCGTGCCGGTCGTCGCGGCGCCGCCCGCCTGTTCGACGATGAACGACATCGGATTCGCTTCGTACATCAGGCGCAGCTTGCCCGGGCGATCGGGCGTGCGCTTGTCGGCCGGGTACATGAAGATGCCGCCGCGGTTCAGGATCCGGTGCACGTCGGCGACCATCGATGCGATCCAGCGCATGTTGAAGTTGTCGCCGCGCGGGCCGTCCTTGCCGGCGTTCAGCTCGTCGACATAGCGCTTGACCGGGTCGTACCAGTGGCGCGCGTTCGATGCGTTGATCGCGTATTCGCGCGTGTCGGCCGGGATCTGCATGTTGCTCTGCGTGAGCACCCACGAGCCGACTTCGCGGTCGAGCGTGAAGCAGTTCACGCCGTTGCCGGTCGTCAGCACGAACACCGTTTGCGGGCCGTAGACCGCATAGCCGGCGGCGACCTGCTCGGTGCCGGGCTGCAGGAACGATTCCTCGGTCGCCTGCTTGCCGTCCGGGCAGCGCAGCACCGAGAAGATCGTGCCGATCGACACGTTCACGTCGATGTTCGACGACCCGTCGAGCGGGTCGAACACGAGCAGGTATTCGCCGCGCGGGTAGTTGGCCGGGATCGGGAAGAACGTTTCCATTTCTTCCGACGCCATCGCGGCGAGGTTGCCGCCCCATTCGTTCGCGTCGAGCAGGATCTCGTTCGACAGGATGTCGAGCTTCTTCTGCACTTCGCCCTGGACGTTCTCGCTGCCGGCGGTACCGAGCGCTTCGCCGAGCGCGCCCTTCGACACGTTGTAGCTGATCGCCTTGCACGCGCGGGCGACGACTTCGATCAGCAGGCGCAGGTCGGCGGGGAGGTTGTTGGTCTCACGTTGCTGTTCGATCAGGAACTTCGACAGCGTGGTGCGGCGGGCAATGGACATGACAGACTCCGAAAGGCCAAAGAATCCTTGAATTGCCGCAATTTTACCCGTCGCGCCTCGCGTGCCGCCGGCTTTTTTCGTCCGGTTACAAGGCCGGGCGGCCGGATCGGCCCGGCTTCCGGTGTCGGCGACGGGCGGGGTGCGCATCGCGGCGGCGGCAAATTGCGCGATCGGACCCCGCGATTCCGCCCGGTTCCAATCGCACTCGCGCAAAATAAAAAAGCCGGCGCCGCGTCAGGCGGCACCGGCTTTATCGCGCGGGCGCGATGCGCTCGCTTGCGTCAGGCGAGCGCTTTCTCGACGATCTCGCGCACGTCGCGCGATTTCGCGCCGGCGGCAACCTGCTCGAGCGCGGTGCGCATCCGGTCGCGCAGCGCGGGCGTGAAGCGGCGCCACAGTTCGAGCGAGCGCGCGAGGCGCGCCGCGACCTGCGGGTTGATCGCGTCGAGCGCGAGCACCTGTTCGGCCCAGAACGCGTAACCGGAGCCGTCCGCCGCATGGAACTGCGCGGGGTTGGCCGCGCAGAAGCTGAAGATCAGCGCGCGCGCGCGGTTCGGGTTCTTCAGGTTGAACGCGGGGTGCGCGAGCAGCTTGCGAACCTTCGCGAGCGTCGGCTGCGCGGGCGTGCCGCGCTGTGCGGCCTGCATCGCGAACCACTTGTCGATCACGAGCGCTTCCTTCTCGAAGCGACGGTAGAAGTCGTCGAGCGCATGCTCGGCCGGTTCGTCCGCACCCGCGGCTGCGGCCGCGGCGGACAGCAGCGCGCCGAGCGCGGCCGCGCGATCGGTCATGTTGTTGGCCGCGTCGTACTGCGCGGTCGCGAGGCGCACGGCGTCGGCCGGGTCGTCGAGTTCGGCCAGATACGCGAGCGCGAGGTTCTTCAGCGCGCGGCGGCCGGAGGCCTCCGGCGTCGGCTCGTATGCGCCGGGCGTCTGGTGCTGCTCGTACGCGGCGAGCCAGTCGGCGCGCAGCGCGGTCGCGAGCCGGCGGCGCACGAACAGGCGCGCGCGATGCACGGCGGCCGGGTCGGCCTCGGCCATCTGGTCGGCGAGATAGGTTTCCGACGGCAGCGTCAGCGCGAGTTCGCGGAACGCCGGCGACAGCGTCGCATCGGTCAGCACGCGGCGGAACGCGGCGACGAAGTTTTCGCCGAGCGTGAGCGGCTCGTTCGCGGCGGCACGCGCGGCGAGCGTCAGCAGCGCGCGCGTCGCGAGGCGCTGGCCGGCTTCCCAGCGGTTGAACGGATCGCTGTCGTGCGCGAGCAGGAAGGCAAGGTCGTCGTCGCTGTAGTCGTACTCGACGATCACCGGCGACGAGAAGTTGCGCAGCAGCGACGGCAGCGGTGCTTCCGGCACGTCGACGAACGTGAAGGTCTGCTCGGTGCCGGTGAAGTCGAGCACGCGCGTCGTGCCCGATGCGGCGACTTCGCCGTCGAGGCGCAGCGGCAGGTCGCGCCCGTCGCGGCCGATCAGGCCGATCGCGAACGGAATCAAGAGCGGCCCCTGCTGCGTTTCGCGCGCGGCCGGCGACGCGTCGCCGTAGCCCTGCGCGAGCGTGACGGTGTAGCGGCGCGCGGCCGCATCGTATGCGGTGCGCACCGACACGCGCGGCGTGCCGGCCTGGCTGTACCAGCGCTCGAACTGCGCGAGGTCGCGCCCGTTCGCGTCGGCCATCGCGTGACGGAAGTCGTCGCAGGTCACCGCATGGCCGTCGTGGCGCTTGAAGTACAGGTCCATCCCCTTGCGGAAGCCGTCGCGGCCGAACAGCGTCTGGTACATCCGCACGACTTCCGAGCCTTTCTCGTAGACGGTCATCGTGTAGAAGTTGTTGATCTCGACGTAGCTCTCCGGGCGCACCGGGTGCGCCATCGGGCCCGCGTCCTCGGCGAACTGCAACTGGCGCAGCACGCGCACGTCCTCGATGCGCTTGACCGCGCGGGCCGCCGATTCGACTTCGTCGCCCGCGGCCATGTCGGCCGAGAATTCCTGGTCGCGGAACACCGTCAGGCCTTCCTTCAGGCTCAGCTGGAACCAGTCGCGGCAGGTCACGCGGTTGCCCGTCCAGTTGTGGAAGTACTCGTGGCCGACCACCGATTCGATGTTCGCGAAGTCGGTGTCGGTCGCGGTCTCGGGGTTCGCCAGCACGTACTTCGTGTTGAAGATGTTGAGCCCCTTGTTTTCCATCGCGCCCATGTTGAAGTCGCCGACCGCGACGATCATGAAGCGGTCGAGATCGAGCTCGAGGCCGAAGCGCTTTTCGTCCCAGCGGATCGAGTGGATCAGCGAATCCATCGCGTGACGCGTCTTGTCGAGATCGGCCGGCTCGACCCACACCTGCAGCAGTTTTTCGTTGCCCGAGCCGGTCGTGATCTTTTCCTCGATCGCGACGAGCTTGCCCGCGACGAGCGCGAACAGGTAGCTCGGCTTGCGGAACGGGTCTTCCCATTTCGCGAAGTGGCGGCCGTCGGGCAGGTCGCCCGAATCGACGAGGTTGCCGTTCGACAGCAGCACCGGGTACGCGGCCTTGTCGGCGCGCAGCGTGACCGTGTACGACGCCATCACGTCGGGGCGGTCGAGGAAGTAAGTGATGCGGCGGAAGCCTTCGGCTTCGCACTGCGTGAAGAAGTTGCCGCTCGACACGTACAGGCCCGACAGCGTCGTATTCTGATCGGGCGCGCACGCGCTTTCGAGCGTCAGCTCGAATGCGTCGGGTACGTTCTCGACGGTCAGCCCGTGTTCGTGCGCGCGCACGGCGCCGTGCGGCGCGCCATCCAGTCGTGCGCCGAGGAATTCGAGCGCTTCGCCCAGCAGCTCCAGGTGCGGCGCGGGCGCGGCGTCCGGATTGCGGCGCACGCGCATCGTATTCCTGACGATCGTGCGGGCCGGCGCGAGATCGAATTCGAGCGCGACGGAATCGATGAGGAAGGCCGGCGGCGTGTAGTCGGCGCGGCGGATCACGGTGGAGGAGGCGTTGTCGGACATGGTCGTCGAGATCGGTGGAGTGGGGGACGGGCCCGCGGCACGGGCCAGGCGAACCGGGCCATTGTACAAAGCCTTGCGGCTGCGTGCCGCGCGAACTTTTTACCGGTTCCGGCAGTCCGCGTATTATCGGCATCCCGTGCGGTTCGCGCGGTGCGACGAACGGGTGACGGATCGACGAGGATCAACATGAAACGCGAATGGATTTTTCGCGGTGCGGGCTGGGCGGCGGCGCTGTGCGTGGCGCTGCTGACGGGCTGCACCAGCTACGTGACGACCCAGGTCACGGCCTTCTCCGACTGGAGCGGCAGCGACGCGACACGCACCTATGCATTCACGCGCAGCGACGCGCAGAAGAACAGCATCGAGCAGTCGACCTACGAGCCGATCGTCGCGAGCGAGCTGTCCGCGTATGCGTTCCGGCAAGTGCCGCAGGCGCAGGCGCGGTATCTCGTCGGGCTGACCTATGCGGTCGGCAGCGATCTCGTGACGGTGCCGCAACCCGTCTACTACGATCCCTGGTTCGTCGGGCCGGGGCCGTACTGGCGGCACGGGCCGTGGGGCCCGTGGGGGCCCTGGGGGCCGATGCCGGCCGGCTACGTCGCGCAGACGTACCAGGTGTTCGACTACACGCTCGGCATCCGTATCACCGAGCGCGCGACGGGCAAGGAGGTCTACAACGTGTCCGCGCGCACGACCGGCGACAATGGCACGCTGCTGTACGCGATGCCGTTCCTTGCGCGCAGCGCGCTCGCCGATTTCCCGCTGTCGAACGGCGCGGTCCGCTCGGTCCGGCTGCCGGTCGACAAGCACGGCGGGCCGGCGGCGCCGGCCGCCAACGAACGCGCGGTGCCGGCTGCGCCGGCTTCGGGCGCGGCGCTCGCGAAGTAACGCGACGCCAGCAACGGCGCGGCCGCCCGGCCGCGCCGGCCACCTTCGTCCGTCAGGCCCCGATGCCCAGCAGCGCCAGCGCGCCGAGCACGACGAACAGCACGGCCGCGATGCCGTGCACGAGCTTCGTCGGCAGACGGTGCGCGAAGCGGTCGCCGAGCAGGATCGCGGGCACGTTCGCGAGCATCATCCCGAACGTCGTGCCGGCCACGACGCCGATGTAGTCCTGGAAGCGCGCGGCAAGCGCGACGGTCGCGATCTGCGTCTTGTCGCCCATTTCCGCGAGGAAGAACGCGACGAGGGTCGCGCCGAACACGCCGAGCCGCGAACGGTTGGCATTGGCTTCGTCGGCATCGAGCTTGTCGGGCACGAGGATCCACAACCCCATCGCGATGAACGAGAACGCGAGCGCCCAGCGCATGATCGACGGCGTGACGAGCGCGCCGAGCCATTCGCCGAGCGCGCCGGCGAAACCGTGGTTCACGAGCGTCGCGACGAGCACGCCGAGAATGATCGGCATCGGTTTGCGATAGCGCGCGGCCAGCACGAGCGAAAGCAGTTGGGTCTTGTCGCCGATTTCAGCGAGGGCGACGGCGCCGGTGGAAATCAGGAAGGCTTGGGACACGTATGGGGTTCCGCGGGCCGATGTTGTGCGTGCGAGCGACGATCCACGGCGCGCCGGGCCCTGATGCGGCGCACTGTGAACCATCGGTCTCGCCAGGCCTAGGTGGCTGCGTCCGCCATGGCCGAACGGCCAAGTCTGTTGACGGACGCCTCCGTCACGATGCGCGCCGGGGGCGCGAGGCATCGAGCGGAGCGGCTACTCCCCAATGAGCGGCGAATTCTAGCACGGTGTGTCGCGCGCGGGAATGCGGCCGGGCAGGGCTGCGAGGCGCGCCGGGACACGATCGGCGCGTGGCGCCGTCGGCTACCCGGCATGCGCGGTGGTGGATGCGTCGCCGCGCATGCCGGGACGGAAGCCCGGCGGGCGGTTACGCTGCGGCCGCGCGGCGGGCCGCGCCGCGTTCATGGACGAGCGTGCCGGCCGCATAGGTGCGGTACACCGCGCGGTCGTCGCCGAGCAGCGCGAACGCGAACAGCAGTTCCTCGAGCGAATCCGCGCGCTTCGTGCGGCGCGCGAGCAGCGGCGTGGCCTGCGGATCGAGCACGACGAAGTCGGCCTCGGTGCGCGGCGCGAGCGTGCCGACCGTGTCGGCGAGGTCGAGCGCCTGCGCGGCGCCGGCCGTCGCGAGCCAGAACATCCGCGTCGCGGTCAGGTGGTGGCCCGACAGCCGCGCGACCTTGTGCGCTTCGTTCATCGTTTGCAGCATCGAGAACGACGTGCCGCCGCCGACGTCGGTGGCGAGCGTGACGGGCACGTCGTATTCGCCGGCCTTGTCGAAATCGAACAGCCCGCTGCCGAGGAAGAAGTTCGACGTCGGGCAGTGCGCGACGACGGTGCGCGTCTCGGCCATCCGGCGGCGGTCCTCGTCGTCGAGGTGGATGCAGTGGCCGTACACCGCGCGCGGCCGCAGCAGCCCGTAGCGGTCGTAGATGTCGAGATAGCTGCGATGGCCGGGGAACAGCTCGGCTACCCATTTCACCTCGTCGACGTTTTCCGCGACGTGGCTCTGCACGAACACGTCCGGATGGCGGCGCGCGAGTTCGCCGCACGCTTCGAGCTGCGCCTCGGTCGACGTCGGCGCGAAGCGCGGCGTGAGTGCGTACATTTGGCGGCCCTTGCCGTGCCAGCGGTCGATCAGCTCGGCGCTGTCGTCATAACCCGATTGCGCGGAGTCGCGCAGGAATTCGGGGCAGTTGCGGTCCATCAGTACCTTGCCCGCGATCATCCGCAGGTCGCGTGCGTCGCTCGCCGTGAACAGCGCGTCGGCCGACTGCTTGTGCACCGTGCAGTAGACGAGCGCGCTCGTCGTGCCGCAGGCGAGCAGTTCGTCGACGAAGAATTCGGCGACTTCGCGCGCATGCTCGGGATCGCCGAACCGGCGCTCGGTCGGGAACGTGTACTTGTCGAGCCACGGCAGCAGGCCCGGCGCCGGCGACGCGATCATGTCCGTCTGCGGATAGTGGATGTGCGTGTCGATGAAGCCGGGCACGATCAGCTTGTCGCGCAGGTCATGGACGATCGCGTCGCGCGCAAGCGTCGCGGCGAGCTGCGCATACGGACCGGCCGCGACGACCTTGCCGTCGGCGACGATCAGGAGACCGTCGGTCTCGTAGTTCGCGGCCTGGCTCGATTTAGCCGGGTCGCCGTTGAAGGTCAGCAGTTGGGAACGAAAAGCGGTTTGCGTCATGACGAATGGTCCTGCATCAAGGTAAGGCGAACAGAAGAAAGCGATCGACGCCGCGCGGGCGACGGCATGGATGGCGCCGTCCGCACGGTTGCGGGACGGCGCTTCGCGAATCGCCGCGACGCACTGCGCGACGCGCGGCCGGATGCGATTGCGCAGGCGATCGTGGCGGCAGCGGCCGCCGTCGTGTGGCTGCCGGCAAACCGCGCGGCGATGGCGATCGCGCCCGCTGCGGCGGCGAACGGGACGGCAAGCCGCGACCGCACGCGCCGGCGGGTGGCGACGGACAGTGCCGCCGCCACGCGTGCAACGAACGCGCTGCACGCGTTCGCGCCGGGCGCATGCGTGCAACCGGCGCGGCGCAAGGCCGGGCCGGGAGTCGCGAAGCGGATGCCGTTGCCGTGTTTCATCTGTCTAGCGCACCTCGATGCCGGCCGTCACGCGGCCTGCCAGTACGCGTCGAGGCGCGCGATCAGTGCGTCGCGCTGCGCCGGGTCGACGAACGACGCCTCGAAGCCGTTGCGGATCACCGCCTGGACTTCGGCATCCGTGAGCTGCAGCCCCGCGACCGTCGCGAAGTAGTTTTCATTGACGTAGCCGCCGAAATAGGCCGGATCGTCCGAGTTGATCGTCACCGCGACACCGCGGTCGAGCAGTGCCTTCAGCGTGTGTTTCGCCATGTCGTCGATCACGCACAGCTTCAGGTTCGACAGCGGGCAGACGGTGAGCGCCGTGCGCGTGCGCGCGAGGCGCTCGACGAGCGCCGCGTCCTCGATGCTGCGCACGCCGTGGTCGATCCGGTCGACCTTCAGCACGTCGAGCGCTTCGTAGATGTAGGCCGGCGGGCCTTCCTCGCCCGCGTGCGCGACGAGCTTCAGCCCGAGCGCGCGCGCTTTTTCGAACACGCGCGCGAACTTCGTTGGCGGATGGCCGAGCTCGGACGAGTCGAGGCCCACGCCGATCAGGCGATGGCGATAGCGCTCGAACAGCGGCAATGCGGATTCGAACGTCGCGAGCGCGTCCTCTTCGGGCAGGTGGCGCAGGAAGCACAGAATCAGCTTGCTCGACAGCCCGCGCTGCTCGGCATCGGCGAGTGCGCGCTCGATGCCCGCGACGACCGTCTCGATCGGCACGCCGCGTTCGGTATGCGTCTGCGGGTCGAAGAACAGTTCGGTGTGTACGACGTTGTCGGCGAGCGCGCGTTCGCAGTACGCGGCCGTCATGTCGTGGAAATCCTGCTCGGTCAGCAGCACGCTCGCGCCTGCGTAATAGATGTCGAGGAACGACTGCAGGTCGGTGAACGCGTACGCGGCGCGCAGCGCGTCGATCGAGTCGTACGCGAGCTTCACGCCGTTGCGCTGCGCGAGCGCGAAAATCAGTTCGGGCTCGAGCGAGCCTTCGATATGGATGTGCAGCTCCGCTTTCGGCGCACGGGCAATCTTGTCCTTGAATGTCGGGGTCATGGCGTCGTTCTTGGTCGGTTAGTAGGTAGGGGAAGCCTGCGCGTTCGCGTTCGCCTCGACGGCCTGCAGCAATTGCGCGGCCACCGAGATCGCGATCACTTCGGGGGCCTTGTCGATGATGCCTTCGACACCGATCGGGCAGCGCATCCGCGCGACCTGGGCCGGGTCGATGCCGATGGCAGCGAGGCGATGATCGAACTGCACGCGTTTCGCGTGCGAGCCGGTCATCCCGAAGTACGCATAGTCGCCGCGCCGCAGGATGCGCTCGGCCAGCACGAAATCGAGTGCGTGGTCGTGCGTCATCACGACGAAGTAGGACTGCGGCGGCGCCGTGTCGACGGCGTCCGCCGGCGCGGCGGCCGCCTCGATCGCGAGATTGCCGATGCCGGCGAGCACGTCGTCCGGCGGGAACACCGCATCGGGCCCGTCGATCCAGCGCACCTGGCACGGCAGCGTCGCCAGCACCTTCACGAGCGCGGTGCCGATGTGCCCGGCGCCGAACAGCACGACGGGGAACGCATGCGGCGCGATCGTTTCGGTCATCAGCGACACGCCACCGGTTTCCCACAGCAGGCAGTCGGCGCGCGCGGCTTCCGATTCGGGCTCGCTCAACAGCGGCGCGCTCGGCGAGGGGCCGAATGATACGCTCCGCACGGTCGCGGCGCCGGCCGCGACGCGCTTCGCGAGCGACATGATCCAGCCGAGATCGCCGACGTCGAGCCGCTCGAACGCGAGCACGACTGCGCCGCCGCAGCACTGGCCGAGGCTCGGGCCGAGCGCGAGCCGCTCGAGCCTGCGCGCGTGGGGCACGTGCGCGCCGTCCTTCAGCAGATGCCGCGCGATCTCGATCGCCTTCCATTCCAGATGACCGCCGCCGATCGTATGGCGGGCCATGTCGCGCGTGACGAGCATCTTGGTGCCGGCTTCGCGCGGCGCGGAGCCGTCGGTGTGCGCGACCGTCACGAGCACGGCCGCTTCGCCGTGCGCGAGCAGTTGCTGCAGATCGCCGAGCCAGGCTTCCATCAGCACGCTCCGTTCGGGACGATGCAGCACGACACGCGGCGCGGGCTGGCGGGCGCGGCGGCAGCGAGGATGGACGGGAGCGGGGCAGACTGGCCGCACGGCCGACGCAGTGCGGCGGCAGCGCGCTGAACGCGCGTGCGAACGGCGGCGGCGCCGGACACGCGGACGCCATGAGGGAGACGGATGCGGATGGTTTGCGTTGTCATGATGAATCCATTCGACATTGCGGATCGGGCGCGCGTTACGCAGTGGGCGGTGAGACCGCCTGGCCTCGCGCACGTAGATCGCCATCCAGTCAGGAAGATAGCACCGCAAGGCGACGGGAACATTGCCGGGCGGTGATCCGGGCTATCAGGAGGCGATCATGTCGATCATAGGCCCGTCGCGCGGCATCGGGGCGCCGATGCGTGCACGTCGGGCCGAAACGCAGGCGCGGCGGGGCGCGGGCGCCGCAGTCGCGCGACGCGCGTTCACCCGGAAATCCGGGCGGCGGCGGGGTAGGGGTTTACGTGTGGCCGGCCAGGTGCGGCTTGCGAAAGCGTCCGGCAGGGCCGGGCGACGACGGACCGGCGCGCGTGGCCCGACTGATCGGGCCGCGCGCGCAGGGCGCCGCCATTGCGGCCGGCCGGGTCAGGCCGCGAGCTTGCGGCGATGGCGCCAGAGGCTCGCGACGACCGCAATCAGGATCACGGCGAAGCCGATCAGAGCCCAGCCGGGCAGCAGGATGCCGAGGATCGGCGGGTAGACGGTTTCGCACAGCCCGGCGACCTTGAACATGCCGGGGAACCACTGTGCGGGCGGCAGGCTGTCGACGATCGGCTGCAGCGTGTCGAAGCCGCAGCTGAAGCCCGGATTCATCTGGATCGACAGGTGCCGCGCGGCCGTGCCGACGCCGCCGGCCGCGGCGATCGCGATCAGCAGCTCGAGCACCCAGATGCCGCGCCAGTTGCGGATCCCGGCGGCCAGGAACGCGAAGATCCCGATCGCGGCGAAGAAGTAGCGCTGGATGATGCACAGCGGGCACGGATCCTCGTTCTTCACGTACTGCAGGTACAGCGCACCGGCCAGCAGGGCGATGCACACCCATCCGAGCAGCATCAGCAGGCGGCGTTCGCGGCGTAGCGCAAGCGTGTAGTCGTTCATGTCGGCGGGGTTCCTCGTGGGTCGGTCCAGAAAACAATCGCGCGATTTTAGCGCGAACGGTCTGGCACGAAACTGACAGCGCGCGTGCGGCACCCTGCCGCACCGCGCGCATCGCCCGCCGTCGATCGGCTGGCGCGGTCAGCGGATCGTGTTCAGCACGGCTTCGACCGCCTGGCCGATCGCGAGCAGCGCGTCGTCGCGATGCGGCGCCGCCGCGAGCATCAGGCCGACCGGCGCCGCATCGCGCGGATGGCACGGCAGCGACAACGCGCACGCGTCGAGGAAGTTGAATGCGCTCGGGTTGCGCAGGATCAGCGCATTGGTGCGCGTGAACGCGGCGTCGTCCGCTTCGAGTTCCGCGATGCGCGGCGGCACGACCGGCACCGTCGGCGCGACGAGCGCATCGAAGCGCGACCAGACCGTGTGCGCGGCTTCGTCGAGCATCGCGACGCGCGCGGCGAGCAGGTCGAGATAGTCGGCCGCGCTCGCGGGTTCGCCCTTCAGGATCCGCGTCAGCACGCGCGGGTCGTACCGGTCGCGGTGCTGCGCGAGCAGCGGGCGATGCCATGCGTATGCCTCGATCGGCGAGAAGCCGAAGCGGTTGATGTCGGGCAGCCGGTCGAGCGCGGAGAAGCGCACTTCCGTGACGATCGCGCCGGCGGCTTCGAGATGCTTGAGCGCGGCGTCGAGCGCGGCCGCGACGTCGGCATCGACGCCATCCGTCACGTAGTTCGTCAGCACGCCGAGCCGCACGCCTTCGAGCGGCCGCGCGGCCGGCACGTGCGGCTCGAGGCCCGCGAGCATCCGGTCGACGAGCGCGCAGCAGGCGACCGTCAGGCCGATCGGGCCGAACGAGTCGAGCGTCGTCGACAGCGGCACGCCGCCTTGCGTCGGGATCCGGCTCGCGGTCGGCTTGAAGCCCGTCAGCCCGCACAGGGCGGCAGGAATGCGGATCGAGCCGCCCGTGTCGGTGCCGAGTGCGACGGCGGCCATCCCGTCGGCGACGGACGCGGCCGCGCCCGACGACGAGCCGCCGGAAATCCGGGCATCGCCCGGCACGTCGCGGTGGTACGGCGAGCGCGGATTGCCGTAGTGCGGATTCAGCCCGAGCCCGGAGAACGCGAACTCGCTCATGTTCGTGCGGCCGACCAGCACGGCGCCCGCGCGCTTGAGCCGCGCGACGGCGACCGCATCGGTGCGCGCTGCCGGCGCGCCGTCGAGCACGCGCGAACCCGCGCGCGTCACCTGGCCCGCGACGTCGAACAGGTCCTTGACCGACACGGGAATGCCCGCGAGCGGCGACAGCACGGTGCCCGCGGCGCGCAGCCGGTCGTGCGCGTCGGCGGCCGCGCGCGCATTGTCGGCAGCGACTTCGGTGAAGACGACGGCACCCTGGCCCGCCGGATCGGCGATCCGGTCGAGCGCGGTGTCGACGAGCGCGCGGCTCGTGGTCCGCCCGGCGGCGAGGTCGGCGGCGAGCTGGGCGAGCGGGGGGAAAGGCGTGAACGTGGTCATGGGCGGCTCAGGGGCGAAGATGTTGAAGAAGCGTGGAGCGGAACGAATCGATATGGCCTTCGACGGCCGCGCGCGCGCCGGCGGCGTCGCGCGCGGACAGCCGTTCGAACAGTTCGCGATGCTCGTGCTGGACGTCGGCGAGATGGTGAGGCTCGGACAGCGTGACGAACCAGAAGCGCAGCGAGCGCTCGTGCAGCGCGCGCAGGATCTCGGTGAGGACCGCGTTGCGCGCGGCCGCGGCGATCGCCTGATGAAACGCGCGGTCGAGTTCCATCATGCCTTCGACGTCGTGCGTGTCGACGCAGGCCTGCCCGTCGTCGAGCAGCGCGGCCATGCGCGCGAGATCGTCGGGCGTCGCATGGCGCGCGGCGAGTTCGGCGCAGTGCGCTTCGTTGATGCGCCGTACGTCGATCACCGCGACGATGTCGTCGAGCGACAGCGGCTGCACCATCAGCCCCTTGCGCGGCATCACGGACAGCAGCCCTTCGAGCACGAGCCGGTGCACGGCCTGGTGCACCGGTGTGCGGCCGATCCCCGTGCGCGCGACGAGGTCGGCTTCGTTGAGCGCGGCGCCCGGCTTCAGGCGCATCGTGATGATGTCGCGCTGGATCAGCGCGTAGGCGCGGTCGGCGAGGCTGATCGCCGACGCGGCGGGCCGGTCGCGGGTGATGTCGGTCAGGGTATTCATACGGGTTGCGGCGCGGCGGCCGGACGGGGCGCGATCATGGCGCGGGCGATAGGGAAGTGTGGGCGATGCGTGGATATTATTGTGATATATCACGGGTGTCCAGTGCACGGGCGACGTAGTGGCGCCGCCGGCACGCGCACGCGGGCGCTCCCCGGCGCGGTCTGCCACCGACTTGCAACAATATCGACAGGATGTTGCAGGTTTACCGCGCGATCGTGCACTGAAGCATAATGAATCCTCGTTTATCCATACGCGTGAGCGACGTACCAGACCATCGTCATGAGCGAAAACACGCTTTCCCCGGCCGGTCTGCCCGGCACCTCTTCCGCTTCTTCCGATTCTCCCCGTCCCGATCCGGCGAAAACGCCCGGTGCGCCGGTCGCGCAGGCCGCCGCGCAAAACGTCGCCGTGGACGGCGCGTCGCCGGTCACGGCCGCATCCGAGCCCGGTGCGCCGGGCGCGACGGGTGCCGCCGGCGATGGTGCCGCCGCGCCGCCGAAGCCCGGCTCGCCGCCGCCCGGGTTCGGCGCGCCGCCGGATTTCGATACGCCGCGGCCGCCGCCCGCGAGCACGCAGAATGCGCCGCCGGCCTACCTGAAGCAGAGCGACACGCCGTGGTCGGTGTTCGGCCGGATCATCGCCGCGCGTGCGCGTCGGCTGTTCGACCGCGCGGGCCAGCGCATCACGCAGCGCACGCTGCGCATCGGCGTGTCGGCGCGGATCTTCCATCCGGAACCGGGCGCGAAGGGGCTGCGGGGCAAGACGCTGCAGTATCTGGAGGAATCGATCGCACACTGGGTGATGTCGCGCGACGTGCTCGTGTTCATGATTCCGACCGTCGGCCATCAGGGCATGATTCACCCGAGCAACATCCGCCTGCGCGACTACGCGAAGCACCTCGACGGCCTGCTGCTGCAAGGCGGCGCCGACGTGTCGCCGCAAACCTACGCGGCGTCGGACGCCCGCCCCGAATGGCCGGGCGACCGCGTGCGCGACATGTACGAGCTCGAGCTGCTGCACGAGTTCGTCGAGTCCGGCAAACCCGTCCTCGGTGTCTGTCGCGGCTGCCAGTTGATCAACGTCGCGTTCGGCGGCTCGCTGTACCAGGACATCGCCACCGATGTACCGACCGCGAATGCGCATGTGAGCGAGCATTACGACCAGCATCGCCACGCCATCCGCTTCCCCGACTCGTCGACGCTCGCGAGCATGTTCCCCGGGCGCAGCGAAGCGATCGTCAACTCGATCCACCATCAGGCGATCCGCGATCTCGGCCGCGATCTGAACATCGAGGCCGTGTCGGCCGGCGACGGGATCATCGAGGGCATCCGCCATCGGCGTTCGCCGTTCGTCGTCGGCGTGCAATGGCACCCCGAGTTCCATCGCGCGGGCGGCTCGGAGCTGCTCGACTGCACGCCGCTGCTCGATGCTTTCCTGCGCGCCGCGCGCGAAACCCGTCTGTAGCAAGCCACATTCTTCGTATCGCACGAGGGCCGGCCGCATCCCGATAAATTCGAGATGCGGCCGTTTCGTTTTGAACGATAATCGCGAGTCCCGATTCGTTCGCCGGAGTCTGACGTTGGCTTTCCGAAATTTTTCCCCTGCACGATGCGCAACGTGGATCGTTGCACTGGCCGCCTGCGCTCAAGTGGGTGCGGCCTGGTCCGCCGACGCGACCGCGCCGGTCGCCGGTACGCGTCCGGCGGTCACGAGCCTGAGCGGCGATGCGGCGCCGGCGGCATCCGCGTCGGACGCCAGCGCGCAAGGCAACGTCGCCGAGCTGACGCAGATGCTGCACGACAGCCGGATCGTCGAGATGCGCACGACGTACAACGGCAGCTACGGCGCGAGCCTGATGTTCGATCCGCGCGAGATGACGTACTACGTCGCGTTGTTCCAGGACAAGCATCTGTGGCGCGTGATCCGGTCGCAGGAGAAGAGTCGCGCGGAGATGGTGTATGCGAACTTCGTCCAGCAGACCGTGCAACTCGCGGATATCGAGATCCGCCGTACCGAGCTGCAAGCGCAGAAGGCGTTCCTCGAACGCGTGATCGCGCTGCAGGCGAATCGCGCGCAGCAGTTGCAGGCCGATCTGAGCGTCGCGCGCAGCCAGCAGGCCGAAGTCGCGCAGCGGCAGAAGTCGGCCCAGGAGCAGGCGCAGGCGCTGCAGGTCGAGAAGCGGGCCGCGCAGATGCAGTTGCGCGATCTGCAGGAGCAGGTGCGGCAACTCGAGAAGCAGACCGAGACGGGGCTGCCCTCGCACAAATAACGATTCGTCAGACGGACGGCGCGAGAGACGAGCGAAACCCGGCGAAGCGATCTTCGCCGGGTTTTTTATTGGGCGACCGTCAGCGTGCGAACGCGTCCGGTATGTCGGTCACGCGGCGGTGGGACAGTTGCGACGTCCAGTCGAAGCCGGCGGCGGGCGCAGGCGCCGGACGGGCAGGCTGCGCGCCGCGCAGCGCGTTTGCCGTTGCGATCAGCGTGAGCGGATCGTCGAGCGTGTCGCGCGCATCGTGTGTGTCCGTTGCGTGCGGCGGCGGGGCGAGCCGATCGCGTGTGGGGGCGTTGGCTGCATCGCTCAGGGCTGGCGGACGTGCAGCCAGCCGCGGCACGGTCGGTGACCGGTGCGGTGCTGCCGTCGTGCGCGAGCCGTTTGTTTGGCGCGGCGATGCAGTGGCGGCGCGCTGCACGTCGGACGTCGCCCCCGGTTGAGGCGACGCCGGACGAGGCGCGGCGTGGTGCGTGGCCGGTGGTGATTCTGCAGTGTTCGCGACAGGTGTCGCCACCGTGCCCTGTGGTGAAGTGTTTGTCGACGTACCGGACTGAACCGCGGCAATCCGCACGGTGTCGGTCGATGACGTGGTGTGGTCCGGCGCAACGTCGGCGATCTGGATCGTGTGTGCAGGCCCGAAGCCCGTAGGCGGTTCGTGCGCGGCGATCAGCCAGCCGATGATGCCGAACGCGCCGATGCTCCAGCAGATTGCGTACATCGCACGCCGGTCGCGAGAGCGTCTGACGGTGCGTCGGATGCGCGTGCCGGCAACGGCAGCCGGCACGACCGGCGCGCCTGCCGAAATCGGCATCGATGCCGCGACGGGCCGTGGCTGCCAGCGGCACGCGCGGTGCGGCCGGTCGACGTCGATGCAGGACGTCGTCAGCGTGGCGAGGCAGTGCTTGCCGGGCCTCGCACCGGGCGCGCCGCGAAAGGTCCATTCGCGACCGAACGGCGGTACGTGATCGAGCGGGGCGACGCGAGGGCGGGCGAGCGCGCCTTCGACGGGGACAAGGGACGATGGGGTCATGAGGGCGGTGCGCCGTGCGACACAGGTAACCATGCCGGCCGCGGCGCGGGAATCTCGTCGCAAATCGTGACATTGTGGTCAGCCGGCGAGAACTGGTCGATCAGATCAATCTGATTTTCGCGTCCGTTTCGGGGCGACTCGTACGAGTCGAATGCCGCAGCGACGGCAGCAGGGCATCACAAGGCAAATGTCGGCCTGGCGTGGCATCATTCGCGGACCATGCCGGTGCGCGCGTCGTCGTGCGGCGCGCCGCCGGCGGGCAGCGATGCCCGTGTGCGCCGGCCCGGCGCCGCGAGCGTCGTCGGATTCATGCGGCGCGGATTCGCGCCATCCGAGCTGAGCGAGAAAAACATGTCCACAGCGTCACACGCCATCGCGCAGGAATCGAAATTCCGCACCGTATTCCGGGTCGTCAGCGGCAACTTCCTGGAAATGTACGATTTCATGGTCTACGGGTATTACGCGTCGGCCATCGCGAAAACCTACTTCCCGAGCGGCAACGCATTCGCGTCTCTGATGCTGTCGCTGTCAGTGTTCGGCGCGGGCTTCCTGATGCGGCCGGTCGGCGCGATCGTGCTCGGCGCGTACATCGACCATCACGGCCGCCGCAAGGGGCTGATCCTGACGCTCGGGCTGATGGCGCTCGGCACGCTCACGGTGGCGTCGATACCCGGCTACGCGACGATCGGCGTGCTCGCGCCGGTGCTCGTGCTGCTCGGCCGGCTGCTGCAGGGTTTCTCGGCGGGCGTCGAACTCGGCGGCGTGTCGGTCTACCTGTCGGAGATCGCGACGAAGGGCCACAAGGGGTTCTATACGTCGTGGCAGTCGGGCAGCCAGCAGGTGGCCGTCGTGTTCGCCGCGTTCGTCGGCGTGCTGCTGAACCGCGCGCTGCCGGCCGAGGAGATGACCGCATGGGGCTGGCGCATTCCGTTCCTGATCGGCTGCCTGATCGTGCCGTTCCTGTTCCTGATCCGTCGTTCGCTGAAGGAAACGGACGAGTTCCTCGCGAAGCGCCACCGCCCGTCGATGGGCGAGATCATGCGCTCGATGCTCGACAACTGGGGCATCGTGGTTGCCGGCATGGGGATGGTGATCATGACGACGGTGTCGTTCTACATGATCACCGCGTACACGCCGACGTTCGGCAAGGAAGTGCTGCACCTGTCGTCGCTCGACGCCCTCGTCGTGACCGTCTGCGTCGGCATCTCCAACCTCGTGTGGCTGCCGCTGTCCGGCGCGCTGTCCGACCGTATCGGCCGCCGCCCGGTGCTGATCGCATTCACGGTGCTGACGCTGCTGTCGGCTTACCCGGCCGTGCTGTGGCTCGTCGGCGATCCGTCGTTCCTGCGGCTGCTCGCGGTCGAGCTGTGGCTGTCGTTCCTGTACGCGTCGTACAACGGCGCGATGGTCGTCGCGCTGACCGAAGTGATGCCGGCCGACGTGCGCACGGCCGGCTTCTCGCTTGCGTACAGCCTGGCGACGACGATCGGCGGCTTCACGCCGGCAATCTCGACGCTGCTGATCCACCAGACGGGCAACAAGGCGGCGCCGGGGCTATGGCTGAGCGTGGCCGCAATTTGCGGGCTGATCGCGACGCTCGTGCTGTACCGCACGCCCGACGCGCGCAATCAGTACAAGGCGGCCTGACAGGCGCCCGCACATCGCGCGGCGCCGGCCGCATGCATCGCATTGAAAAAGGGAGCGCGCTGCGCTCCCTTTTTTGTCTGCGCTCAGGCTTCGCGCAGCTTGCCGGCAACCGCGGCCGTCACGTCGAGCCATGCTCCCGGTGCGGGCTGGCGGGCGATCCTGGCCTGCGGATACCACGGGCAGTCGTCGCCGGTGAACCAGCGCCAGTCGGGTGCGAACGGCAACATGACCCACAGCGGTTTGCCGAGTGCGCCCGCGAGGTGCGCGACTGCCGTATCGATCGTGACGACGCCATCGAGCCGCTCGATCAGCGCGGCCGTATCGGCGAAGTCGTTCAGCCGGCCGTCGAGGCGATGCACGCGCGGATGCGCGTCGACGCGCGCACGTTCGTCTTCGTCGAGCGCGGGCTGCAGCACGATCCAGTCGATGTCCGGTAGCGCGAGCAGCGGCGCGAGCGCGTCGAACGGCATCGAGCGGTTTTCCTGCGCCTGCCGGCGCCCCGACCACGCGAGGCCGAACTTGCGTTTCGATTGCCCGCCGAGCGAGCCGCGAAAGCGCCGGCGAGCGCCGTCGGGCGCGTCAAGGTAGCGCGAGCCGCCGACGATGTCCGCCGGCTGAAGCCCGAGCAGGAACGGCAGACTCATCAGCGTGCAGGCGACGTCTGCTTCCGGTGGCCTTGCGGCGCCCTGCGCGACGAGCGTCAAGCGCCAGCGCGATGCGGCCGGCGCCAGCAGCGGGACGAGTTCCGGCTGGACTTCGAGCACGACGTGCGCGCAGCGTGCGCGGGCAAGCGGCACGAAGCGGACGAACTGCAGCGTGTCGCCGAACCCCTGTTCCGCGCGGATCAGCAGCGTGCGCGACGCAATCGGCTCGCCCTGCCAGCGCGGCAGCGTGCCGAGCGGTATCGCGCCCGGCGTTTCGTGGCGCGCTTCGTACGCAGGCAGGCCGCGCGTGAAGTCGCCGAGCGTCAGCAGCGTGACTGCTCGATGCAGCCGCGCGAGCGTGAGATCGGGTTCGACGCGCAACGCCTGGTCGAATGCGCGCAGCGCCATCTCGTGCGCGCAGAGCGCGTGGTGCGCGTTGCCGAGGTTCAGCCACGCCAGGCTGAACGACGGATCGAGACCGACGGCGCGCTCGTAGTAGGGCAGCGCGTCGCGGTGACGCGCCTGCGCGCACAGTGCGTTCGCGAGCCCGAACAGCGCAAGCGGAAACGGCGGATGCAGCGCGAGCGCGGCTTCGAACGAGGCGGCCGCCTCGGCATGCCGGCCGACCGCATCGAACGTATTGCCGAGATTGAAATGCGCGGCGACGAAGCGTGGCTGCGCGGCGATCGCGGCCTGGAAGTGCGCGATCGCGTCGTCGGCGCGGCCCATCGCGTTCAGTGCCATTGCGAGGTTGTTGTGCGCGCCCGCATGCCCGGGCCGCAGCTCGAGTGCGCGCCGGAACGCGGCGAGCGCGTCGTCGTGGTGGCCGAGCGCGTTCAGCGCGTTGCCGAGATTGTTGTGGATCGATGCGTCGTCGGGTGTGAGCCGGAGCGCGCGGCCGAACGCGTCGATCGCATCCTCGTGGCGCTGCAGCGCCGCATACGCGTTGCCGAGGTTGTAGTGCGCGAGCGGAAATTCGGGCGCGAGCGTCAGCGCATTGCGAAAGCGGTCGATCGCATCGTCGAGCCGGCCGAGCGCCTTCAGCGCGTTGCCGAGATTGAGCTGCAGCGCGGCATCGTCCGGACGCAGCGCGACGGCGCGGCCGACGAGATCGGCCGCCTCGGCGTGCTGGCCCTGCTGGTGCCGCAGCACGCCGAACAGATGCAGCGCGTCTGTGTCGGCGGGGTTGGTGGCGAGCGCAGCGCGATAGCCTTGCTCAGCCTCGGCGAGGCGGCCCGCGCGGTGTGCTGCATACGCTCGGTCGAATGCGGAATCCATGACGCGAAAACTGGCGGAAAGCGCGTATTTTCCCACACCGCGCATGGGTGTCGCGCTTCGGCCGGTCGGCATATGGCCCCGTGACGCGCAGCGGCGTAGACTTGCAGGGTCGCGTGTCATCGATGTCATCGAGGTTCTCATGGCTGGCACACTGCTCGATATCCCGCCCGTGCTGATCGTCGGCGCGGGGCCGACCGGCCTTGCTGCGGCGATGAGCCTCGCGCGGGCCCGCGTGCCGGTGCGCATCATCGACCGTCTCGCCGCGCCCGCGCCGCATTCGCGCGCGATCGGCATCCAGGCACGCACGCTCGAACTGCTGGAGCAGCATCGCGCGGTCGAGCCGTTTCTCGCGCTCGGCCATCGCGCGCATGCGGCCGCGCTGCATGCCGACGGCCGCGTGATCGCGCGGCTCGACTTCGATCCGCTGCAAACGCGCTACCCGTATCTGCTGTTTCTCGACCAGAGCATTACCGAGCGGCTGCTCGCCGAGCACCTGGCCGGGCTCGGCGTGACGGTCGAGCGCGGCGCGACGCTGACCGCGTGCGATGCAGGCGGCACGTCGCTCGACGTGACGATCCGCTGCGCCGACGGTCGCGACGAATCGTTCGCGCCGTCGTACCTGATCGCCGCCGACGGCGCGCACAGCACGGTCAGGCATCTGCTCGGCCTGGGCTTCACCGGGCAGGCGTTCGAACAGACTTTCCTGCTCGCCGATTTCGCGGCGATACCCGACTGGCCGGACGAAGAGATCCACCTGTTCACGACGCCCGAAGGCATGGCGGGCCTGTTTCCGATGGGCGGCGGCCGTTACCGGCTCGTCGCCGACCGGCCGCCCGGCAGCGATGCGTCGCCCTATGCGCCGACCCCGTCGCTCGCGGACTGCGAGGCGATCGTGCGCGCACGCGTCGGCGCGTCGATTGCACCGAGCGATCTCGCGTGGTCGTCCTATTTCCACCTGCACAGCCGGATGGTCGACCGGCTGCGTCACGGCCGCGTGTTTTTCGCGGGCGACGCCGCGCACGTCCACAGCCCGGCCGGCGCGCAGGGCATGAACACCGGCATCCAGGAAGCGTTCAATCTGGGCTGGAAGCTTGCGCGCGTGCTCGGTGCGGGCACGCCCGAACGGCTGCTCGACACGTATCACGCCGAGCGTCATCCGATCGAGCGCGACGTGTTGCGGCAGACAGGTTTCATTACGCAGATCGTCGAGGCGGATCGCGGCGCGATGAAGCTGTTGCGCGATCATGTCGTGCCGCTGCTGGTGTCGTTCGGGCCGATGCGCGACGCGGTGCGACGTACGGTCAGCGAGCTCGGCGTGCAGTACCGGAAGAGTCCGCTCACGCTGGAGCGCGTGCTCGACGGCGGCCCGCGCGCGGGCGAGCGGGCACCCGACGCACTCGTGCACGTACTCGACGGCCCGCTCGGTCAGGCGCCGGGAACGGCGCGGCTATACGATCTGCACGATCCGGCGAGCTTCACGCTGCTGTTGCTGGAAGAACCGGCGAATGCCGACACCGGCGCTGCGCCGCCGATGGCGGCCGATGCGCAGGCGCTCGTGCAGGGGCTCGAACGGATCATGCCGGGCGCGGTGCGCGTGTGGCGGATGACCGATGCCGAAGGCGACGGTGCCGCCGGGCTGGCACAGGAGTACGGCCGTTCGCGGCCGTCGTTCTATCTGTTGCGGCCCGACGGGTATGTCGCCGCGCGCGGGCGCACGATGACCGACGCGAACGCGCTGCTGCGCCACTGCGAAAACTGGTTCGCGGGCATGTCGGTGTCCGGGTAGCAGCGTCGTCAGGCGGTCGCCGCGGCAGGAACGAGCGACGCGCGGTGCGCGGCGATCGCGTCGCGCACGATCGGTGCCGCGCGTTGCGCGCCTTCGCCCGACGGATCGTCGAGCGCGGCGAGCAATGCGCGGCGCATCCGCGGCTCCCAGAAGCGCCGGATATGTTCGGCGATGCCGGTCAGCGCTTCGTCGCGATCGGGCATCGATTCGAAGAATGCGCCGATCTGGTTGGCCATGTCGATCAGGTGGTCGTTGTCCATCGCAGCCTCACTTGCCTGTCGTCACGGTGTCGGGCGTGCTCGCGCGGCGCTCGAGCAGGTCGATCTGCTCCGCGTTGAAGCGCGCGTATGCGCGCTGCCATTCGGACGGCTGCGCAACCGGCAGCACCTGCACGGCCGTCACCTTGTATTCAGGGCAGTTCGTCGCCCAGTCGGAGCTTTCCGTCGTGATCACGTTCGCGCCCGATTCGGGGAAGTGGAACGTCGTGTACACGACGCCCGGCTGCATGCGTTCCGTCACGAGCGCGCGCAGCACCGTCTGCCCGGCACGCGATTCGATGCCGACCCAGTCGCCGGCCCGGATGCCGCGATCCTGCGCGTCGTGCGGATGGATTTCGAGGCGATCCTCTTCATGCCACCGGACGTTTTCGGTCCGGCGCGTCTGCGCGCCGACGTTGTATTGCGACAGGATGCGGCCCGTCGTCAGGATCAGCGGATAGCGCTGCGTGACCTTTTCCGGCGTCGGAATGAACTTGGTGATCACGAACCGGCCCTTGCCGCGCACGAACTCGTCTATGTGCATCGTCGGCGTGCCTTCCGGCGCGTGCTCGTTGCATGGCCACTGGATGCTGCCGAGCGCGTCGAGCTTCGCGTACGACACGCCCGAGAAGGTCGGCGTGAGCCGCGCGATCTCGTCCATGATTTCCGACGGGTGCGTGTAGTGCATGTCGTAACCGAGCGCCTGCGACAGCAGCAGCGTCACTTCCCAGTCCGCGTAGCCCGCGAGCGGCGGCATCACCTTGCGCACGCGCGAGATGCGGCGCTCCGCGTTCGTGAACGTGCCGTCCTTCTCGAGGAACGTCGAGCCCGGCAGCAGCACGTGCGCATATTTCGCGGTCTCGTTCAGGAAGATGTCCTGTACGACGATACATTCCATCGCCGACAGCGCGGCCGCGACGTGCTGCGTGTTCGGGTCGGACTGGACGATGTCCTCGCCCTGGCAGTAGAGCCCCTTGAAACTGCCGTCGAGCGCCGCGTCGAACATGTTCGGGATGCGCAGCCCCGGTTCCGGCTGCAGCTTGGCCGACCACGCCTGTTCGAACTGCGCGCGCACGATCTCGTCACTGATGTGCCGGTAGCCGGGCAGTTCGTGCGGGAACGAGCCCATGTCGCACGAACCCTGCACGTTGTTCTGGCCGCGCAGCGGATTGACGCCGACGCCTTCGCGGCCGATGTTGCCGGTTGCCATCGCGAGGTTCGCGATGCCCATCACCGTCGTCGAGCCCTGCGCGTGTTCGGTCACGCCCAGCCCGTAATAGATCGCGGCATTGCCGCCCGTTGCGTACAGGCGCGCGGCGGCGCGTACCAGCTCGGCCGGCACACCCGTCACGTCGGCGGTTGCCTCGGGCGAATTGTCGTCGCGCGACACGAAGTCGCGCCATTGCTCGAACGCGCGCGTCTCGCAGCGCTCGGCGACGAATGCGTCGGCAACAAGCCCTTCGGTGACGATCACGTGCGCGAGCGCGTTGACGATCGCGACGTTGGTGCCGGGGCGCAGTTGCAGGTGATGCGTGGCCTTCACGTGCGGGCCGTCGACGACATCGATGCGGCGCGGGTCGATCACGATCAGCTTCGCGCCTTCGCGAACGCGCCGCTTCAGCCGCGAGCCGAACACCGGGTGCCCGTCGGTCGGGTTCGCACCCATCACGACGATCACGTCGGCCTGGTCGACCGATGCGAACGTCTGCGTGCCGGCCGATTCGCCGAGCGTCGTCTTGAGGCCATAGCCGGTCGGCGAATGGCACACGCGCGCGCAGGTATCGACGTTGTTGTTGCCGAACGCGGCACGCACGAGCTTCTGCACGAGGTAGGTTTCCTCGTTCGTGCAGCGCGACGACGTGATGCCGCCGATCGAATCGCGGCCGTACTTCTGCTGCAGCTTGCGGAATTGCGTCGCCGCGTAGGTGAGCGCTTCGTCCCAGCTCACTTCGCGCCACGGGTCGGTGATCTTCTCGCGGATCATCGGCTTCGTGATGCGGTCCTTGTGCGTCGCGTAGCCCCACGCGAAGCGTCCCTTCACGCACGCGTGGCCCTCGTTGGCGAGGCCGTTCTTGTTCGGCGTCATGCGCACGACCTGCGTGCCCTTCATCTCGGCCTTGAACGAGCAGCCGACGCCGCAGTACGCGCAGGTCGTGACGACCGAGTGTTCGGCCTGCCCGAGCTGCACGACGGATTTTTCCTGCAGCGTGGCCGTCGGGCATGCGGCGACGCAGGCGCCGCACGACACGCATTCCGATGCCATGAACGATTCGCTTTCGCCCGCGGCGACGCGCGATTCGAAGCCGCGCGCGGCGATCGTCAGCGCGAACGTACCCTGGGTTTCCTCGCACGCGCGCACGCAGCGGTTGCAGACGATGCACTTCGACGGGTCGTACGTGAAGTACGGGTTCGATTCGTCCTTGCGGTCGTTGAGGTGATTCGCGCCATCGAAGCCGTAGCGCACTTCGCGCAGCCCGACGACGCCCGCCATGTCCTGCAGCTCGCAGTCGCCGTTGGCGGGGCAGGTGAGGCAGTCGAGCGGATGGTCGGAGATGTACAGTTCCATCACGTTGCGGCGCAGCGACTGCAGCCGGTCCGACTGCGTGCGCACCTTCATGCCCGCTTCGGCCGGCGTCGTGCACGACGCAGGATAACCGCGCCGGCCTTCGATCTCGACGAGGCACAGCCGGCACGAGCCGAACGGCTCGAGCGAATCGGTCGCGCAGAGCTTCGGGACGTTGACGCCGGCTTCGATCGCCGCGCGCATCACCGACGTGCCGGCCGGTACCGTCACCGGCTGGCCGTCGATTTCGAGCGTGACGTCGGTATCGGCATGGCGTTGCGGCGTGCCGTAGTCGGTATCGTCGAACGGGTCGCGGGCGCGCGCCTGTGCGGCGCTCTTGCACGCGCATTGGCCTGAGCCGCAGCCGCCTTGGCGGACGTTGTTCGTGTCGAGGGACATGCAGGGCTCCTTCTGGGTCAGGCCGCAGCCTTGACCGGGCTCGACGCGGCATCCTTGCCGCCAGCGAGCCCGAAATCTTCGGGGAAATGGTCGAGCGCGGACAGCACCGGGTAAGGCGTCATCCCGCCCATCGCGCACAGCGAACCGGCCAGCATCGTGTCGCACAGGTCGCGCAGCAGTGTGACCTGCCGCTCCGACGTGTCGCCGTGGCGGATGCGCGCGATCGTCTCGACGCCGCGCGTCGAACCGATCCGGCACGGCGTGCATTTGCCGCACGATTCGATCGCGCAGAACTTCATCGCATATTCGGCAAGCTCGGCGAGGTTCGACGTGTCGTCGTGCAGCACGATGCCGCCGTGGCCGACCACCGCGCCGATCGCCGTGTACGCCTCGTAGTCGAGCGGCACGTCCCACTGATGGTCGGGCAGGTAGGTGCCGAGCGGACCGCCGACCTGCGCGGCGCGTGCGGGCCGGCCGCTTGCCGTGCCGCCGCCGAAGTCGAACAGCAGCTCGCGCAGCGTGACGCCGAACGCGAGTTCGACGATGCCGCCGTGACGGATGTTGCCGGCCAGCTGGAACGGCAGCGTGCCGCGCGAGCGGCCCATTCCGAAATCGCGGTAGAACGCGGCGCCGCGCGCGAAGATCACGGGCGCCGTCGCGAGCGTGATCACGTTGTTGATCACGGTCGGCTGGCCGAACAGGCCGGCGAGCGCGGGCAGCGGCGGCTTCGCGCGCACGACGCCGCGCTTGCCCTCGAGCGATTCGAGCAGCGCCGTTTCCTCGCCGCACACGTACGAGCCCGCGCCTTTCGCGACGTGCAGCTCGAACGCGTGCGCGGAGCCGAGCACGCGTTCGCCGAGCCAGCCGGCTTCGCGCGCGCGGACGATCGCGGCTTCGAGCGTCGCGATCGCGTGCGGGTATTCGCTGCGCACGTAGATGTAGCCGAGCGTCGCGCCCGTCGCGATGCCGGCGATGATCATCCCTTCGATCAGGCAGTACGGATCGCATTCCATGATCAGGCGGTCGGAGAACGTGCCCGAATCGCCTTCGTCCGCGTTACAGACGATGTACTTCTGCGCGGCGCTCGCTTGCCGGACCGTGCGCCACTTGATGCCGGCCGGGAATGCCGCACCGCCGCGGCCGCGCAGCCCCGATTCGATCAGCGTTTCGCACGCGGCGTCGCCGTCGAGCGCGAGCGCGTTCTTCAGGCCGGCCAGGCCTTCATGCTGCAGGTAGTCGTCGATCGACAGCGGATCGGTCAGGCCGATGCGCGCGAACGTGAGGCGCTGCTGGCGCGCGAGATAGGGCAGCGCGTCGACGACGCCGACGCCGCTCGGATGCGCACCGCCTTCGAGCCAGTTTGCATCGAACAGGGCCGGCACGTCGGCGGCCGACAGGTTCGCATAGCCGACGCGACCGGCGGCCGTGCCGACCTCGACGAGCGGCTCGAGCCACAGCAGCCCGCGCGAGCCGTTGCGGACCAGTTCGATCGCGACGCCGCGCCGTTCGGCTTCCGCGACGATCGCGGCGGCGAGCGCGTCGGCGCCGAGGGCCAGCGCGGACGAATCGCGCGGGACATAGATGCGGGTCGTCATGCGGCCTCCGGCGTGTGGGCGACGGCATCGGCCAGCAGCGCGTCGAATTTCTCCGGCGTGACCTTTGCATGCAGCACGCCGTTGACCGTCAGCGACGGCGACTGTGCGCACAATCCGAGACAGTAGACCGATTCGAGCGCGACGGCGCCTGGCGCGTGCGCATCCGCGGCATCGCCATGCGCAGCGTCGAACCGGCAGCCCGTGCGGGCTTCAGCGTGCGCGGCGAGTGTTTCGCAGCCCATGCTGCGGCACGCTTCGGCGCGGCACATCTGGATCGTCACGCGGGCGGGCGGTGCCGTGCGGAAGTGGTGATAGTAGGTCAGTACGCCGTGCACTTCCGCACGCGACAGGTTCAGCGCCCTGGCGAGCGGCGCGACGCAGCCCGGCGGCACGTAGCCCGCGTCGTCCTGGATCGCATGCAGGATCGCGACCAGCGATCGGCCGGTGCGCGCATGGCGCTCGACGAGCGCGTCGGGCGCGTGGGAATTCGGGGACATCGGTTATGCTCCTCCAAAGTCTCATATGCTCTCACTATTCATATAGTGTGCATCGCGACTTCGTTCAGATTGATTTTCATCAACGATAAGCGGAACATTTCGCAGTCGCAATAGGAAATCGGAGTACATAATTGGTTCGAATCGAATGCGACGCGTATCTGACCGTACGCGACACGGAAGGTCGCACGGCCAGCTTGTCGGACGTCGCGCCCTTGCTGGAACTCGTGGCCGATACGGGCAGCATTGCGCAGGCTGCCCAGGCAAAAGGGCTGTCGTACCGGCACGCGTGGGGCATGCTGCGCGCGCTGGAAGCGTGCATCGGCGGGGAGTTGATCGAAACCGCGCGCGGTAAGGGATCGACGCTGTCGGCGCTCGGGCAGGCGGTCGTCGACGCGCAGCGCCTTGCGCGCAGCCGCCTCGACGGGAACCTGCGTGCGCTCGCGGCCGAGGTGGCCAGCGACCTGAACCGGCGGCTCGAGCAGCGCGACGGCGTCTTGCGTATCCATGCGTCGCACGGTTACGCGGTCGCGACGCTCGTGTCCGCGCTCGTCGATACGCAGGCGGCCGTCGACATCAAGTATCGCGAGAGCGTCGAGGCCGTGCAGGCGCTCGCACGCGGCGAATGCGACCTGGCTGGTTTCCATCTGCCGCGCGGCGCGTTTCGCGCTCAGTGCGCGCAGATCTATCGGCCGTGGCTCGACGACACGCGCCACGTGCTGATTCACCTGACGCGCCGCCAGCAGGGGCTGTTCGTGTCTCGCGGCAACCCGAAGCAGGTCCGCGGGCTCGCGGACCTCGCGCGCAATGACATCCGCTTCGTCAATCGGCAACCGGGGTCGGGTACGCGCATGCTGCTGGATCTCGCGCTGCGTGCGATCGGTATCGATCCCGAGCGCATCGACGGTTATGCGTCGGCCGAGCTCACGCATTCGGCGATTGCCGCGTTCGTCGCGAGCGGGATGGCCGATCTCGGCTTCGGCGTCGAGCCGGCCGCCCGTCATTTCGGGCTCGATTTCATCCCGGTTGTCGACGAGGACTATTACTTCGCGTGCGAACGCGCGCGGCTCGACGCGCGGCCGCTCACCGGCGTGCTGACGCTGCTGCGCGATGCACGCTTCGTCGAGCGCGTCGCACATCTCGACGGCTACGATCCGGCCGCGTGCGGGACGCTGACGAGCATCGCGTCGGGGCTGGCCGGCAGCGACGGCGCGAGCGCGCCGGACGGCAATTCCCGGTAACGGGGACGCGATCGAAGCGCGCTGCAGCAGCGGGGGATTTGCGCTACGCTTGCCGCTTGATCAACGTTCCAACAAGCACGCCGTTCAGGCGTCATCCCGCCATGAAATTTTCCGTTTCCCTCGCCGCGGCAGCGTTGACCGCGGGGCTTCTGGTTGCTGCTTCGCCGTTTGCGTTCGCGCAGAATTCCCCGGGCGTGCCCGGCGGCATCCTGAGCGAACAGTTTCGCCTGAACGAGCATCCGCAGATGCCGTTCGCGGCATCGGCGCCGTCGCAGAAATACCAGGGCAGCAAGAAATCGGCATTGCGTCGCAAGGGCGACCTGGGCGACCCGAACGGCTGCAACCTGAAGTGCCCGATGGATACTCAGTAACGCCTGGGCAGGCGTGTTTGCGCCGTCGTCGTGCGGCACCGATTCGGCAGGCGGGTGGTGATGTGCACACGCATCGGCTTGACCGTCTGACCGGCGCGAATGCACGAATCCCGTGCAATACCATTCGAGCCCCGCGAAGCGTTGTCGCTTCGCGGGGCTCGTGCTTTCAGGCGAGTCGTCATGCGGCGCGATGCCGGATGAAGCAGCGTTCGCGAATCTCTGGCCCGGCAGGTGATCTAGGGTTAACCCGTAAATCAGGAAGGATGTCTTCCAGAAACCTGCCTTATTCTTAAGCATCCGCCTACATAAACTTCGGTTTGTCGGCGCTGAACAAGGTGTTCATCGCGAAAACAGACAAATCTGGAGGTAGGTCATCATGAAGTCGCTCGTTCAAGCTGTTGTCGTTGCCGCCGCTCTCGTTGCTCCGGTCGTGTCGTTTGCCCAGTCGGGTTCGACGATCACCCGCGCGCAGGTCCGTGCCGAGCTGGTTCAGCTCCAGCAGGCCGGTTACAACTCCGCTCGCGGCGAAGATCCGCACTATCCGGAAGCAGTCCAGGCCGCAACGGCGCGTGTTGCGGAACAGCAGCGCAGCGCACTGGCGCAAGCACAAGGCGCTGACGCCAGCGGGTACGGCGCGCAGGCACAGGGCGCATCGGCATCGGGTTCGCATGCAATGGGCGTGCGTCCGGCCAGCGCTGAAGAAATGAAGTCGCTGTATCGCGGCAGCTAAGTCGCGCATTGCCCGGTGTGCTTTAGCGCAGGGTGCGACGACAAGTCGCGGCCTAGGCAGGGCAACCGGGCTGGCCGCTGCCCGGCACGACCGATGATTGTGCGGGCGCGGCAGAACATCCGTCACCTCCTGTCGCCGGAACACCGGCGGCATTCCGCCTGGCCCATCCGTGGCTGGGCGCTTTTTCGGAAGGAGAGCGGCGTGAGCGTTTCGCCGGCAACAAAAAACCCCGCAGACTTGCGTCATGCGGGGTTCGTGCGGCGAGCGCGGAATTTGGTGGAGGCGGCGGGAATCGAACCCGCGTCCAGAAGCGCTCCACGACTAGTTCTACATGTTTAGTTCAGTCATTTGATTTAACCGCAGCGACGCGGACGAACACGCTGCACTACGGCGATTCGCTAGTTTTTCGACCCTGGCGTCGCGACGCCGACAGGGCTTAACTGACGTAAATGACCTCTGGCGGTATTGCTACCGGTCTTGCGACACTAGCCCGTCAGTGAACTAGGCAGAGGACGGCGGCCGTTAGGCTGCCAGTGCGAACGTATCGTCGTTTGCAGTTACGATTTTCCCATTGATTAACGAGGTGACGGGTCCTCGACATGCCCTAGCCGCTTCACAACCCCTGTCGAAACCAGGTCGCCCCCGCGGATCAGATCGATCATTATAGCCCAACATCGCGCAGCAGTTCGCGCAGTTCTTGCGTCGTGTCGACGAGATGCTGGGCCTGCCAGTCGGCCGGCGCGGCGCCGTCGCCGCAGTAGCCGTACGCGGCCGCGACCGTCGCCATGCCGGCGGCGCTGCCGGCCTGAATGTCGCGCAGATCGTCGCCAACGTAGACGATGCGCGCCGGCGCCAGCGTCAACTGGTCGGCCGCGTGCAGCAGCGGAGCAGGGTGCGGCTTCGAGTGCGGCGTTGTGTCGCCCCCTACGACGCAGGCCGCGCGCGGTGCAAGGCCGAGCAGGTCGACGAGCGGCGCCGTGAGCCGCATCGCCTTGTTCGTGACGATGCCCCAGCGCACGCCGCGCGCATCGAGTTCGTCGAGCACGTCGCCGATGCCGGGGAACAGCGTCGTTTGCACGCAGATATCCGTCGCGTAGTTGGCCAGGAACTCGTCGCGCATCGCTTCGTAGCCGGACGTGCGCGGATCGATGCCGAATGCACCGCCGAGCAGGCCGCGCGCGCCGGCCGAGGCCAGCGGCCGCAGCACGTCGAGCGGCGTTTCGGGCAGGCCGCGCGCGCGCTGCATCTTGTTGACTGCAGCCGCGAGATCGGGTGCCGTGTCGGCAAGCGTGCCGTCCAGGTCGAACAGCACGGCATCGCAGTGCAGCAGGCGCGGTTCGTCGAGTGCGGCTCGCGCGGTCGAAAGGGGAGTCGTCATGCCGGTCGGAGGGTCATGCGCCGCGGCGGCACGCGACGAGGTAGTTGATGTCGGTGTCGTTCGACAGCGCGAAGCGCTTGCCGATCGGGTGATACGTGATGCCCTTGATCTCCGCGATGTGCAGATCCGTCGCACGCACGAAGCCGGCCAGTTCCGACGGGCGGATGAAGCGCGCGTAGTCGTGCGTGCCCTTCGGCAGCATTTGCGCGATGTACTCCGCGCCGATCACCGCGAACAGGTAGGACTTCAGGTTCCGGTTCAGCGTCGAGAAGAACACCCAGCCACCGGGCTTCACGAGCGTCGCGCACGCGGCGACGACATCGCCGGGCGACGGCACGTGCTCGAGCATCTCCATGCACGTGACGACATCGTAGGTGCCCGGCTCGCGCGCGGCGATCGCTTCGGCGGCGATCGCCTCGTAGTCGACCGCGATGCCGCTTTCGAGGCTGTGCAGGTCGGCGACGCCGAGCGCTTCGGTCGACAGGTCGATACCTTTCACCTGGGCGCCGAGTCCGGCCATCGATTCGGACAGGATGCCGCCGCCGCAGCCGATGTCGAGCACGCGCTTGCCGGCCAGGTGCGCATGCGCGTCGATCCAGCCGAGCCGGACCGGGTTCAGGTCGTGCAGCGGCTTGAATTCGGCATTCGGGTCCCACCACCGATGGGCGAGGTCGCTGAATTTCTGGAGTTCGTGCGGATCGGCGTTGGTCATGTCGGCAAACGGGCTACGGAAGGAGGGCGGTGCTGCAGTTCGTCAGCCCCGAGTATATAAGCGGGCGGACGACGAGGCCAGCGAGCGCCCGGACGGGCATCAATGAAAAAGCCCCGCCGGAGCGGGGCTTTGAAGCAGTCGAAAACCGCGGCTTACTGCGCCGGAACGGTCGTCTTCTGGACTTCTTGCGTACCAACCACTTCGACTTCCACGCGGCGGTCCGGTGCGAGGCAGGCGATCAGCTGCTTGCGGTTCTTCTGGTTGCAGCCAGTCGTAACCGGGTTGCGCTTGCCCTTGCCTTCCGTGTAGATCTTGTTGGCCGGCACACCCTTGCTGACCAGGTACGACTTCACAGCCTGCGCACGGCGCAGCGACAGACGATCGTTGTACTTGTCCGAACCGATGCGGTCCGTGTAGCCCGTTGCGACGACCACTTCCGTGTTCATGCCCTGGATCTTCGAAGCCAGTTCGTCCAGCTTCTGCTTGCCCAGCGGCTTGAGCGTTGCCTTGTCGAAGTCGAACAGGGCGTCAGCTTGATACGTGATCTTCTGGCTCGTGATGGCCGGAGCGACCGGAGCGACCGGCGGCTGCGGTGCCTGGGCGACCAGTGCGCCGTCGCACTTTGCGTTGGCGGTGGCCGGCGTCCAGAACGCGTCACGCCAGCAGAGCTCGTTCGTGCCGTTCATCCACACCCATTCGCCCGTGCCGTTCACCCAGTTGTCATTGACGGCTTGACGCGACGCCGGCACCGACTGTGCCGAAGCGGATGCAGCCATAACTGCGGTAGCTGCAATGAACGCGAGCTTTGAAAGTTTATTCATATTTCTCCTCTCGAAATTGAGATTACCGCAGGTTTACTGCGAGCCTGTTGACGGTGACAAGTCATACATTGCTCGAAGTATAACATTGGTGCGGCACAAAAAACGCGGCACCGCTCTGTGTAGACTTCGAGCAGCGTCTAACTTTCAGTGCGTTGGCATTTTGCCATATCGTTCCCTTCCTACGAAAAAAAATCCTCCCCACCCTAAGATCCCCTCAACTTTGTGGTGCATGCGCAACACCGGCCTGCCGCAACTTTTAGAGATTGTCAAGGGCGAGTCGGCGAAATTGCGCGGATGCGTGCGTCTGTTTACTCGCGCGCGTGAAACAAACCGGGCGGGATCGCCGGTAAACCGGGCGCGATCAACGGTGACGTCGAGTCGCGTGCGATTCCGGCCGGTTCGCCGCCGCCGCGATTTTCGCTATTTATATATAGAGGGGGAGGCGAATTTGCGGCTGATGGGCGCATGTTAGAATCTCGCGTTGCGTTGCGCATGCAGCGCCCACGCGAAAGGCGTTCGCCGTCTTCGCTCCGAAACGATACGGATACATGGATCAATTCGCCAAAGAGACCCTGCCCACCTCCCTAGAGGAGGAAATGCGCCGTTCGTATCTCGATTACGCGATGAGCGTGATCGTCGGACGTGCCCTCCCGGATGTCCGCGATGGCCTGAAGCCCGTGCACCGGCGCGTGTTGTTCGCGATGCACGAACTGAACAACGACTGGAACCGCGCGTACAAGAAGTCGGCGCGTATCGTCGGTGACGTGATCGGTAAGTACCACCCTCACGGCGACACCGCGGTCTACGACACGATCGTGCGGATGGCGCAGGACTTCTCGCTGCGCTACATGCTGATCGACGGGCAGGGCAACTTCGGCTCGATCGACGGCGACAATGCCGCGGCGATGCGTTACACCGAAATTCGCATGGCGAAGATCGGCCACGAGCTGCTCGCCGACATCGACAAGGAAACGGTCGATTTCGAGCCGAACTACGACGGCAACGAAATGCAGCCGTCGGTCCTGCCGTCGCGCATTCCGAACCTGCTGATCAACGGCTCGTCGGGCATCGCGGTCGGCATGGCGACCAACATCCCGCCGCACAACCTGAACGAAGTCGTCGACGCGTGCCAGCACCTGCTGAACAACCCGGCAGCGACGATCGACGAGCTGATCGAGATCATCCCGGCGCCGGACTTCCCGACGGCGGGCATCATCTACGGCGTCGCCGGCGTGCGCGACGGCTACCGCACCGGGCGCGGCCGCGTCGTGATGCGCGCGGCCACGCACTTCGAGGAGATCGACCGCGGCCAGCGGATGGCGATCATCGTCGACGAGCTGCCGTACCAGGTGAACAAGCGCTCGCTGCTCGAGCGGATCGCCGAGCTCGTCAACGAGAAGAAGCTCGAGGGCATCTCCGACATCCGCGACGAGTCCGACAAGAGCGGTATGCGTGTCGTGATCGAGCTCAAGCGCGGTGAAGTGCCGGAAGTGGTGCTGAACAACCTGTACAAGGCGACGCAGCTCCAGGACACGTTCGGCATGAACATGGTCGCGCTCGTCGACGGCCAGCCGAAGCTGCTGAACCTGAAGGAAATCCTGCAGTGCTTCCTGTCGCATCGGCGCGAAGTGCTGACGCGTCGCACGATCTACGAACTGCGCAAGGCCCGCGAACGCGGCCACGTGCTCGAAGGTCTCGCGGTCGCGCTCGCGAACATCGACGAGTTCATCGCGATCATCAAGGCCGCGCCGACGCCGCCGATCGCCAAGCAGGAGCTGATGGCGAAGCCGTGGGATTCGTCGCTCGTGCGCGAGATGCTGACGCGTGCCGAGAGTGAGAACGCGGCGGCCGGCGGCCGCTCCGCATATCGCCCGGAGGGCCTGAACCCGGCGTTCGGCATGCAGGGCGACGGGCTGTACCGTCTGTCCGACACGCAGGCCCAGGAAATCCTGCAGATGCGCCTGCAGCGCCTGACCGGCCTCGAGCAGGACAAGATCATCGGCGAATACCGCGAAGTGATGGCGCAGATCGCCGACCTGCTGGACATCCTCGCACGCCCCGAGCGGATCACGACGATGATCGGCGAGGAACTCACGTCGGTGAAGGCCGAATTCGGCGACGCGCGCCGCTCGAAGATCGAGCTGAACGCGACCGAGCTGAACACCGAGGATCTGATCACGCCGCAGGACATGGTCGTCACGATGTCGCACGCGGGCTACGTGAAGTCGCAGCCGCTGTCCGAGTACCGCGCGCAGAAGCGCGGCGGTCGCGGCAAGCAGGCGACGCAGATGAAGGAAGACGACTGGATCGAGACGCTGTTCATCGCGAACACGCACGACTACATCCTGTGCTTCTCGAACCGCGGCCGCGTGTACTGGGTCAAGGTCTATGAAGTGCCGCAGGGCTCGCGCAACTCGCGCGGCCGCCCGATCGTCAACATGTTCCCGCTGCAGGATGGCGAGAAGATCAACGTCGTGCTGCCGGTCAAGGAATTCTCGGCTGACAAGTTCATCTTCATGGCGACGTCGCTCGGCACCGTGAAGAAGACGCCGCTCGAAGCATTCAGCCGTCCGATGAAGAAGGGCATCATCGCGGTCGGCCTCGACGACGGCGACTTCCTGATCGGTGCGTCGATCACCGACGGCGCGCACGACGTGATGCTGTTCTCCGATGCCGGCAAGGCCGTGCGTTTCGACGAGAACGACGTGCGTCCGATGGGGCGCGAGGCGCGCGGCGTGCGCGGCATGCAGCTCGAGGACGGGCAGCAGGTCATCGCGATGCTGGTCGCGGGCAGCGAGGAGCAGACCGTGCTCACCGCGACCGAGAACGGCTACGGCAAGCGTACGCCGATCACCGAGTACACGCGTCACGGCCGCGGCACGAAGGGTATGATCGCGATCCAGACGTCCGAGCGCAACGGCAAGGTCGTGGCCGCGACGCTCGTCGACGCCGAGGATCAGATCATGCTGATCACGACGGCCGGCGTGTTGATTCGCACCCGTGTTTCCGAGATTCGCGAGATGGGACGTGCCACGCAAGGTGTTACACTCATCAGTCTCGATGAGGGTACCAAGCTCTCCGGCCTGCAGCAGATTGCGGAGGCCGAGGAGGGCGATGGCGAGGCCGACGAGGCGTCGGACGGCGAAGCCTGAAGAACGGATGAGACTCTGGCCGCCGCGGGCGTGAAGCGCCGCGGCCGGCGAGCAACCATTCATATTTCCAAAAGGGAGTGATGATGCAAAAGCAATTCAAGCAACTGGTCCTGCTGGCTGCACTGGTGCCGACGTTCGCGATGGCGCAAGCGCTGTCGAATTCCGCACCGGCGCCCGCCGCGGCAGCTGCGCCGATCGACGCCGACAAGAAGGCCGCGATCAAGGATCTGCTCGACGCGATCGACGCGCCGAAGCTCGTGTCGGCAATCGGCAACAGCGCCGAAATGCAGGCCAAGCAGCTCGTGCCGGCGATCCTGTCGGACGCGCTGTCGGAAAACAAGACGCTGAACGACAAGCAGAAGCAGGCTGCCGTTCCGACGCTGCAGAAGAACGCGGTGCCGAAGCTGGTCGACGGCGCGGGCAAGGTGTTCGGCACGCAGCAGTTCCAGAGCGACGCGATGTCGGCTCAGTACGACGCATACGCGAAGTACTACAGCACGTCGGAGATCAAGGATCTGACGACGTTCTACAAGAGCCCGACGGGCCGCAAGTTCATCCAGGTTCAGGATCAGGTCGGTCGCGACGTGGTCAACGGCCTGATGCAGAAGTACATGCCGCAAGCGATCCAGGCGACGCGCACGCAGGCTGACAAGGAAGTCGCAGCAGTCAAGCCGGGCAAGTAAGGCGTCCCGGCACGCCCCCGGCCGTTCGGCCGGGTTTGGCGGGAGCCTGACGACAGTGCGATAATGGCCGTTTGCGCGCGAGCGCAAGCGGCCATTCCTTTTCTGGCGCGGCTCATTTGCAACTGACATGCGGCGGCAAGCCGCCGGTCGCGTCCCTCCCGAGGTTTTCACGATGCGCGTCTTTAATTTCTCCGCCGGTCCTGCGGCGATGCCCGAGGAAGTGCTGCGGCAGGCCGCCGACGAAATGCTCGACTGGCACGGCAGCGGCATGAGCGTGATGGAGATGAGCCATCGCGGCAAGGAATTCATGTCGATTCACGAGGCCGCGCTGACCGACCTGCGCGACCTGCTCGGCGTGCCGGCAAGCCACCGGATCCTGTTCCTGCAGGGCGGCGGCATCGCGGAAAACGCGATCGTGCCGATGAACCTGCTCGGGTCGCGCACGACCGCCGACTTCGTCGTGACGGGCTCGTGGTCGCAGAAATCGTTCGGCGAGGCGAAGAAATTCTGCACGCCGCATCTCGCCGCAACCGGCAAGACGGAAGACGGCTTCACGCGTGCGCCGGCGCGCGCCGAATGGCAACTGTCGGACGATCCGGCCTACGTGCATCTGTGCACCAACGAGACGATCGACGGCGTCGAGACGTTCGAGATTCCCGATCTCGGCGACGTGCCGCTGGTCGCTGATGTCTCGTCGCACATCCTGTCGCGGCCGATGGACGTCGCGAAATACGGCGTGCTGTTCGGCGGCGCGCAGAAGAATATCGGGATGGCCGGCGTGACGGTCGTGATCGTGCGCGAGGATCTGCTCGATCGCGCGCTGTCGATCTGCCCGTCCGCGTTCGAATGGAAGACTGTCGCCGAGAACAACTCGCTGTACAACACGCCGCCCACCTATGCGATCTACATCGCGGGCCTCGTGTTCCAGTGGCTGAAGCGGCAGGGTGGCCTCAAAGCGATCGAGGCCCGCAATATCGAAAAATCGAAGCTGCTCTACGACACGATCGATGCGAGCAGCTTCTATCTGAACAAGGTCGAGCCGGCAGCGCGTTCGCGGATGAACGTGCCGTTTTTCCTGGCCGACGAAACGCGCAACGAAGACTTCCTTGCCGGCGCAAAGGCGCGCGGGCTGCTGCAGCTGAAGGGCCACAAGTCCGTCGGTGGCATGCGGGCGTCGATCTACAACGCGGTGCCGCTCGATGGCGTGAAGGCGCTCGTCGAGTACATGAAGGACTTCGAGCAGCGCGGCGCCTGACGGCGACGCTGCTCAAACAGCACGGCAAAACGCATGGACGACGAACTGAATTCCCGCCTGAAACCGCTGCGCGATCGCATCGACGCGATCGACGCGCAGCTGATTGCGCTCCTGAACCAGCGCGCCGCGGTGGCGCTGGAGGTGGGCGAGGTCAAGAAGCATTTCAACGCGCCGGTGTTCCGGCCGGAGCGCGAGCTGCAGGTGATCGCACGGCTGCAGGACATGAGCGCGGGGCCGCTCGCGAGCGAGCACATCAGCGCAATCTGGCGCGAGATCATGGCAGCGAGCCGCGCGCTCGAGCAGACGATCCACGTCGCGTTCCTCGGGCCGGTCGGCACGTATACCGAACAGGCGATGTTCGAGTATTTCGGCCAGTCGATCGAGGGGCTGCCGTGCCCGTCGATCGACGAGGTGTTCCGTTCGGTCGAGGCCGGTGCGTCCGCGTTCGGCGTCGCGCCGGTCGAGAATTCGACCGAAGGGGCCGTGTCGCGCACGCTCGACCTGCTGCTGCAGACGCAACTGCTGATCAGCGGCGAGCTCGCGCTGCCCATCCACCACAACCTGCTCACGCAAGGCGGCACGCTCGATGGCGTGAAGCGCGTCTGCGCGCATGCGCAGGCGCTCGCGCAATGCCAGCAGTGGCTCGCCGCGAATGCGCCGCAGCTCGAGCGGCAGGCCGTGGCGAGCAACGCGGAGGCCGCGCGCCTCGCGGCGGCCGATCCGACCGTCGCGGCGATCGCGGGTGACCGCGCGGCCGCGCATTACGGCTTGCAGATCGCGTTCTCGCAGATCCAGGACGATCCGCACAACCGCACGCGCTTCGTGATCGTCGGCAAGCAGCCGGCCGGGCAAAGCGGTCATGACCAGACATCGCTGATCGTGTCGGTGAAGAACGAGCCGGGCGCCGTGTTCAAGCTGCTCGAACCGCTCGCGCGGCACGGCGTGTCGATGACGCGCTTCGAGTCGCGTCCGGCACGCGTCGGCACGTGGGAGTACTACTTCTACATCGACATCGAAGGGCACCGCGACGATGCGTCGGTCGCGGCCGCGCTCGCGGAGCTCGGCCAGAAGGCTGCGTTCCTGAAGATACTCGGTTCGTATCCGCGCGCACGCTGATGCGCGGCGGCCAGGCGGCAGGGCAGGCCGATCGGCGCTGCCGAAGGCGGGTTCGGGTGGCATCCGGTGCTGGTTGCGCCGGGTGCGGGCCCGTTGCCCGGAATCTGGAATTCCGTGTGCGGGGCGTTGTTCCGCACGCGTAACTTGGCTCTTGTCGTGTCAGGCTTTGCATTCAACAAACTGGTCATTTTCGGTGTCGGCCTGATCGGCGGATCGCTGGCCCGCGCGCTGCGCGAGCGCGCGCCGGGCGGCGCGGGCGAGATCGTCGGCGTGGGCCGTTCGCGCGCATCGGTCGAGCGTGCGCTGTCGCTCGGCGTGATCGATCGCGCGGCGGCGCTCGACGACGACGCGCAGTTGCGCGACGCGCTTGCGGGCGCCGATCTCGTGCTGCTGGCCGCACCCGTCGCGCAGACGGGCCCGTTGCTCGCGCGCATCGCGCCGTGGCTCGCCGATGCGACGATCGTCACCGATGCGGGCAGCACCAAATCCGATGTCGTCGCGGCCGCGCGGGAAGCGCTCGGCGCGCGGATCGCGCAGTTCGTGCCGGGGCATCCGATTGCCGGCCGCGAGTCGAGCGGCGTCGAGGCTGCGTTGCCGGACCTGTACGTCGGCCGCAACGTCGTGCTGTGCCCGCTGCCGGAGAACGCGCCCGAATCGGTCGCGCGGATCGACGCGATGTGGCGCGCGACCGGCGCCGACGTGCGCACGATGAGCACCGCGCAGCACGATCGCGTGTTTGCGTCGATCAGCCATCTGCCGCACGTGCTGTCGTTTGCGCTCGTCGAGCAGATCCTCGGCGAGGCGGACGCGGAGCTCAAATTCTCGTACGCGGCGGGCGGCTTCCGCGATTTCACGCGCATCGCGGCGTCGAGCCCGGAGATGTGGCGCGACGTGTGCATCGCGAACCGCGCGGCGCTGCTCGACGAACTCGACGGCTACACGCGCGTGCTCGCGCGGCTGCGCGAGGCGATCGACGCCGGCGACGGCGCGGCGCTCGAAGCCGTGTTTACGCGCTCGCGCGCCGCACGCAAGGCATGGCAGGAGCGCGGCGGCGCGCCCGCTGCCGAACCGGTCAAGAAATAACAGGACGATTCCCATGGACTATCTCGATCTCGGCCCGTACTCCAGCGCATCGGGCACCGTGCGCTTGCCCGGCTCGAAGAGCATCTCGAACCGCGTGCTGCTGCTCGCGGCGCTTGCCGAAGGTGAAACGACGATCACCAATCTGCTCGACTCCGACGACACGCGCGTGATGCTCGATGCACTCGGCAAGCTCGGCGTGAAGCTCGCGCGCGACGGCGACACCTGCGTCGTCACGGGCACGCGCGGCGCGTTCACCGCGAAGACGGCCGACCTGTTCCTCGGCAACGCGGGCACGGCCGTGCGGCCGCTGACCGCGGCGCTCGCGGTGAACGGCGGCGACTATCGCGTGCACGGCGTGCCGCGCATGCACGAGCGGCCGATCGGCGATCTCGTCGACGGCCTGCGGCAGATCGGCGCGCGGATCGACTACGAGCTGAACGAAGGCTACCCGCCGCTGCGGATCAGGCCCGCGACGATCTCGGTCGATGCGCCGATCCGTGTGCGCGGCGACGTGTCGAGCCAGTTCCTCACGGCGCTGCTGATGACGCTGCCGCTCGTGAAGGCGAAGGACGGCAAGATCGTCGTCGAGGTCGACGGCGAACTGATCTCGAAGCCGTACATCGACATCACGATCCGGCTGATGGAGCGTTTCGGCGTGGTCGTCGAGCGCGACGGCTGGCAGCGCTTCGTCGTGCCGGCCGGCGTCCGCTACCGCTCGCCGGGGCGGATCATGGTCGAGGGCGATGCGTCGTCCGCATCGTACTTCCTCGCGGCCGGCGCACTTGGCGGCGGCCCGCTGCGCGTCGAGGGCGTAGGGCGGGCGAGCATCCAGGGCGACGTCGGTTTCGCGAACGCGCTGATGCAGATGGGCGCGAACGTGACGATGGGGGACGACTGGATCGACGTGCGCGGCATCGGCCACGACCACGGCAAGCTCGAGCCGATCGACATGGATTTCAACCTGATCCCCGATGCGGCGATGACCATCGCGGTTGCGGCGCTGTTCGCGAGCGGCACGAGCACGCTGCGCAACATCGCGAGCTGGCGCGTGAAGGAGACCGACCGCATCGCGGCGATGGCGACCGAACTGCGCAAGGTCGGCGCAACCGTCGAGGAAGGTCCCGACTATCTCGTCGTCACGCCGCCTGAAAAGCTCACGCCGAACGCGGCGATCGACACGTACGACGATCACCGGATGGCGATGTGCTTCTCGCTCGTCAGCCTGGGCGGCGTGCCCGTGCGGATCAACGATCCGAAGTGCGTCGGCAAGACGTTCCCCGACTATTTCGACCGCTTCGCCGCGCTCGCCAAAGCCTGACCCGACTGTTCCGATGAAATCGACCCGACCCTTTCACCCGACTCCCGTCATCACGATCGACGGCCCGACCGCCTCCGGCAAGGGCACCGTCGCGGCGCTCGTCGCCGCGCACCTTGGCTTCCACCTGCTCGACAGCGGCGCGCTGTACCGTCTCGCGGCGCTTGCAAGCGTGCGCTACGGCATCGCGGCGGAGGACATCGACGCACTGGTGAAACTGATCGACGATCTCCACATCACGTTCCGCGAAGGCTGCGCGCAGCTCGACGGCGTCGACGTGTCGAACGACATCCGCGCCGAAGCGGTCGGCAACCGCGCGTCGGCCATTGCCGTGCACGGGCCCGTGCGCACCGCGCTGGTCGCGCGCCAGCGCGCGTTCCGCAAGACGCCGGGCCTCGTTGCCGACGGCCGCGACATGGGGACGGTGATCTTCCCGGACGCCGTGCTGAAGGTGTTCCTGACCGCCAGCGCCGAGGCGCGCGCGGCCAGGCGGTATAAGCAATTGATGCAAAAAGGTTTTTCTGCTAATATAGATGACTTGCTCCGGGATCTTCGTGAACGTGACGCGCGCGACAGCAATCGTGCGGCCGCACCGCTGAAGCCCGCGGCAGATGCCGAGCTGCTCGATACGTCGGCACTTTCGGTCGATGAAGCAGTCGACCGGGTGCTGCAGTGGTACCGGGCGCTCGGCCAGCCCGCCTGAGAAGGCGGGCAGCGGTAGGTGTTCCGCGTCGCAAGCGCGGAGCGTGTTTCGAACCCTTAACCCCGTGTGGAATTCGATCTGGCCCTTTCAGCCTGCCATTCCGGCCGGCGTGGCACAGCGATCCATGCACAATCAGATTTTTATGTCCGACCTGCAAACCTCCACCCCGAATACCGAATCCTTTGCGGCTCTGTTCGAAGAGTCGCTGACCCGCCAAGACATGCGCGCCGGCGAAGTGATTTCCGCCGAAGTCGTGCGCGTCGACCACAACTTCGTGGTCGTCAATGCAGGCCTGAAGTCCGAGGCTTACATTCCGATCGAGGAATTCCTGAACGATCAGGGCGAGGTTGAGGTGCAGTCGGGCGATTTCGTGTCGGTCGCGATCGACGCACTCGAAAACGGCTACGGCGACACGATCCTGTCGCGCGACAAGGCGAAGCGCCTTGCATCGTGGCTGTCGCTGGAAAAGGCCCTCGACAACAACGAACTCGTCACCGGCACGATCACCGGCAAGGTGAAGGGCGGCATGACCGTGATGGTCAACGGCATCCGCGCGTTCCTGCCGGGTTCGCTGGTCGACACGCGTCCGGTCAAGGACACGACCCCGTACGAAGGCAAGACGCTCGAGTTCCGCGTGATCAAGCTCGATCGCAAGCGTAACAACGTCGTGCTGTCGCGTCGTGCAGTGATCGAAGCGACGCAAGGCGAAGAGCGCGCGAAGCTGCTCGAGACGCTGAAGGAAGGCGCGATCGTCAACGGCGTGGTCAAGAACATCACCGACTACGGCGCGTTCGTCGACCTCGGCGGCATCGACGGCCTGCTGCACATCACCGACATCGCATGGCGTCGTGTGCGTCACCCGAGCGAAGTCCTGTCGGTTGGCCAGGAAGTCACCGCGAAGATCCTCAAGTTCGACCAAGAGAAGAACCGCGTCTCGCTGGGCATCAAGCAACTGGGCGACGATCCGTGGGAAGGCATCTCGCGCCGTTACCCGTCGGGCACGCGCCTGTTCGGCAAGGTCACGAACATCACCGACTACGGCGCATTCGTCGAAGTGGAATCGGGCATCGAAGGCCTCGTCCACGTGTCGGAAATGGACTGGACCAACAAGAACGTTGCTCCGTCGAAGGTTGTCCAGCTCGGCGACGAAGTCGAAGTCATGGTCCTCGAGATCGACGAAGACCGTCGTCGTATCAGCCTCGGCATGAAGCAGTGCAAGCCGAATCCGTGGGATGACTTCAGCCGCAACTTCAAGAAGGGCGACAAGATCACGGGCGCAATCAAGTCGATCACCGACTTCGGCGTGTTCATCGGTCTGCCGGGCGGCATCGACGGCCTGGTCCACCTGTCGGACCTGTCGTGGAGCGAAGCTGGCGAAGAAGCCGTTCGCAAGTACAAGAAGGGCGACGAAGTCGAAGCAATCGTGCTCGGTATCGACGTCGAGAAGGAGCGTATTTCGCTCGGCATCAAGCAGCTCGAAGGCGACCCGTTCAGCAACTACGTTGCAATGAACGACAAGGGCTCGATCGTCGACGGCGTCGTGAAGACTGTCGATGCGAAGGGTGCGGTCATCACGCTGACGGGCGACATCGAAGGCTACCTGCGCGCGTCGGAAATCTCGCAGGATCGCGTCGAAGATGCACGCAACGTGCTGAAGGAAGGCGACAAGGTCAACGCGATGGTGATCAACATCGATCGCAAGTCGCGCGGTATCAACCTGTCGATCAAGGCGAAGGATTCGGCCGAACAACAGGAAGCGATTCGCGGCCTGCAATCGGACTCCAGCGCTGCTGCGACCGGTACGACCAACCTCGGCGCGCTGCTGAAGGCGAAGCTCGACGGCCAGAACCAGTAAGCCTCACGAGGTCTGCTGAAGTATGACCAAATCCGAGTTGGTCGCGCAGCTGGCATCGCGATTTCCGCAACTTGTCCTCAAGGATGCGGATTTCGCGGTGAAAACGATGCTCGATGCGATGTCTGAAGCCCTGGCGAAAGGGCATCGCATCGAAATTCGGGGTTTCGGCAGCTTCGGCCTCAACCGTCGCCCGGCGCGTGTCGGACGCAACCCGAAGTCGGGGGAGAAAGTGCAGGTGCCCGAGAAGTTCGTGCCGCACTTCAAGCCTGGCAAGGAATTGCGTGAACGCGTCGACGGCCGCGCCGGTGAGCCGCTGAAGGCTGATGATCCGGACGACGAGCGTTGAGCGTCGTTCGGTTTGCCCGGAACCTGTCCGGCGAAGGCTGAAGAAAAAAGCGCCCCTAGCGGGCGCTTTTTTCGTTTCCGGCAGCCGCGGCGCAATGGGGCGAGCAGGATGTGCGCAGCCGCTGAAACGCATCCTTTACAATACGGGTCGATTCGGTGGGCGAAGGGGAGTCGCGCGCCGCGGCAAACCTCAACAAAGAGAGGGCTTCATGAAGTTTATCGTCTGGCTGATCCGGGTACTGGTGTTCGTACTGCTGCTGGTGCTCGCGCTGGCCAATACGCAAACCGCGACGCTGAATTTTGTTGCCGGCTATGCATGGCAAGCGCCGCTGATCCTGATCGGCCTCGCGTTCTTCGCCGTGGGGCTGGTGGCCGGCCTGCTGTCCGCGCTGCCTTCGATCTTCCGTCTGCGTCTCGAGAACGGGCGCCTGAAGCGCGATCTGCGCGCGGCGCGTGAAACGCCTGCCGTCATCGACCAGCCGCCGATGCCGCCCGTCATTTAACACGGACGCCGCGCGATAATCGCGCGGTTTTCGTCTCTGCTTCGATATTTCGCATGGATCTGGATTTCTGGTGGTTGCTCGCGATTCCGGTTGCGTTCGCGCTCGGTTGGGCGGCGTCACGCTATGACCTGAAGAATCTCCTGTCGGAGAGTGCCAACCTGCCGCGATCGTATTTTCGCGGCCTGAATTTTCTGTTGAACGAACAACCCGACAAGGCGATCGACGCGTTCATCGAGGTCGCCAAGCTCGACCCCGAGACGGTCGAGCTGCACTTCGCGCTCGGCAACCTGTTCCGCCGTCGCGGCGAAACCGACCGCGCGATCCGCGTGCACCAGAACCTGCTGAGTCGCACGGATCTGCCGGTCAACGAGCGCGACCACGCGCTGTACGAGCTCGGCCAGGATTTCCTGAAAGCAGGCCTGCTCGACCGCGCCGAGGAGGCGTTCCACAAGCTCGCCGACGGCGATTACGCGCTCGGCGCACAGCGGGCGCTGCTGACGATCTATGAGATCGAGAAGGACTGGAACAAGTCGATCGATACTGCGAAGCGCATCGAGTCGATGAGCGACAAACCGCTCGGCACCGAAATCGCGCAGTTTCACTGCGAACTCGCGCAGGACGCGCTGCAGCGCAAGAACGCGGCTGCGGCCGCGGAACAACTGCGGCTCGCGTTGACCGTGAACCCGCAGAACGTTCGCGCGACGATCCTGTCCGGCGATGCCGCCGAGGCGGAGGGCAATCACGCGGCCGCGATCGAGCACTGGAAGCGCGTCGAAGCGCAGAACCCGGCGTATCTGCCGGTCGTCGCCGACAAGCTGATGAAGGCCTATGTCGCGCTCGGCAAGAACGTCGACGGCGCGGAACTGCTGATGGGGTATGTCGACCGCTATCCGTCGAACGACCTGCTCGACATTGCCTATCAGCACATCGCGGGGTTGCGCGGCCAGGATGCGGCGCACACGCTCGCGCGCGCGCAGATGGAGAAGTCGCCGAACCTGTCGGGGATGCTGCACCTGCTCGATGCGCAGATCGCGGCGGCCGACGAACCGCGTCGTAAGGAACTTGAAATGATGCGTGCGCTGATCAAGCAGCGCACGAAAAATCTGCCACGGTATACGTGCCAGAATTGCGGTTTCCGGGCGCGGCTCTTCTACTGGCAGTGCCCCGGATGCAGCGGCTGGGAAACCTATGCGCCGCGCCGCGTCGAACCTGCGATGTCGAGCTGATCCCGGCACGCGGAGCCAACGCGCAGCGGTTGTCGCCGGGTTCGTCCCGGCGGCCAAGTTAGTCAATTACCGGGAAGTACCGGAACATCTATGAAAATCACCATCATCGGCACCGGCTATGTCGGCCTCGTCACGGGCGCATGCCTCGCGGAGATCGGTCACGACGTGTTCTGTCTCGACGTCGATTCGCGCAAGATCGACATCCTGAATAACGGCGGGATGCCGATTCACGAACCGGGGCTGCTGGACATCATCGCGCGCAACCGCACGGCGGGGCGCCTGCGCTTCTCGACCGACATCGAGGCGAGCGTCGCGCACGGCGAGATCCAGTTCATTGCGGTCGGTACGCCGCCCGACGAGGACGGCTCGGCCGACCTGCAATACGTGCTCGAGGCGGCGCGCAACATCGGCCGCTACATGACGGGCTTCAAGGTGATCGTCGACAAGTCGACGGTGCCGGTCGGCACCGCGCAGCGCGTGCGCGGCGTGGTCGACGAGGCGCTTGCCGCGCGCGGGCTCGCGGGCAGCGTCGCGCATCGCTTCTCGGTCGTGTCGAACCCGGAATTCCTGAAGGAAGGCGCCGCGGTCGAGGACTTCATGCGCCCTGACCGGATCATCATCGGTGTCGACGGCGACGAGACGGGCACGATCGCGCGCGAGAAGATGAAGAAGCTTTACGCGCCGTTCAACCGCAACCACGAGCGGACGATCTACATGGACGTGCGTTCGGCCGAATTCGCGAAATATGCGGCGAATGCGATGCTCGCGACGCGTATCTCGTTCATGAACGAGATGTCGAATCTCGCCGACAAGGTCGGTGCCGACATCGAGGCCGTGCGCCGCGGGATCGGCTCCGATCCGCGCATCGGCTACCACTTCCTGTACGCGGGCGTCGGCTACGGCGGCTCGTGCTTCCCGAAGGACGTCCAGGCGCTGATTCGCACCGCGGGCGAGAACGGCCAGCCGCTACGCATCCTGGAAGCAGTCGAGGCAGCCAACCATGCGCAGAAGGACGTGCTGATCGGCAAGATCGAGCAGCGCTTCGGCGCCGACCTGACCGGCCGCGAGTTCGCGGTCTGGGGGCTTGCGTTCAAGCCGAACACCGACGACATGCGCGAGGCGCCGAGCCGCCGCCTGATCGCCGCGCTGCTCGAGCGCGGCGCGATCGTGCGCGCGTACGATCCGGTCGCGGTCGACGAGGCGCGGCGCGTGTTCGCGCTGGATTTCGGCGACGATGCGAACGCGCTCGCGCGGCTGCAGCTCGTCGATACGCAGGACGTTGCCGTGACGGGTGCGGACGCGCTCGTGATCGTGACCGAATGGAAGGAATTCCGGAGCCCCGATTTCACGCGCCTGAAGGCTGAACTGAAGGCGCCGGTGATCTTCGACGGGCGTAACCTGTACGAGCCGGACGCGATGGCCGAACTGGGCATCGACTACTACGCGATCGGCCGGCCGTATGTCGATCCCCAGTCGTTCTCCCGTGGCTGATCACACGATGAATACTCTTCGCGAAATCGTTCCGGTGCCGCGCGAGCAGCTCGCGCGCTCGCGTGTGCTTGTCGTCGGCGATGTGATGCTCGACCGTTACTGGTTCGGCAACGTCGATCGAATTTCGCCGGAAGCGCCCGTGCCGGTCGTGCACGTGCAGCGTCAGGAAGAGCGGCTCGGCGGTGCGGCCAACGTCGCGCGCAATGCCGTGACGCTCGGCGGCCAGGCCGGGTTGCTGTGCGTCGTCGGTTGCGACGAACCCGGCGAGCGGATCGTCGAGTTGCTCGGCAGCAGCGGCGTGACGCCGCATCTCGAGCGCGACCCGGCGTTGCCGACCACGATCAAGCTGCGCGTGCTCGCACGCCAGCAGCAACTGCTGCGCGTCGATTTCGAGGCGATGCCGACGCACGAGGTGCTGCTCGCAGGGCTCGCACGCTTCGACGCGCTGCTGCCGCAGCACGACGTCGTGCTGATGTCCGATTACGCGAAGGGCGGCCTGACGCACGTCACGACGATGATCGAGAAAGCGCGTGCGGCCGGCAAGGCCGTCCTCGTCGACCCGAAGGGCGACGACTGGGAGCGCTATCGCGGCGCTTCGCTGATCACGCCGAATCGCGCGGAACTGCGCGAAGTGATCGGGCAATGGAAATCGGAAGACGACCTGCGCGCGCGTGTCACGAATCTGCGTGCGGAACTCGGCATCGACGCACTGCTGCTCACGCGTTCGGAAGAGGGCATGACGCTCTTTTCCGCCACCGGCGAACTGCACGCACCGGCGCTCGCGCGCGAGGTGTTCGACGTGTCGGGCGCGGGCGATACCGTGATCGCGACGGTCGCGACGATGCTCGGCGCAGGCGTGCCGCTCGTCGACGCGGTCGTGCTCGCGAATCGCGCGGCAGGCATCGTGGTCGGCAAGCTCGGCACGGCCACGGTGGACTACGACGAACTGTTTCACTGAGCGCATTCGGCGGCGCGACGAGCGCGTCGCACGAATGGCTCGCACTTTTCAGGCAGGACGATCATGACCCTCATCGTCACCGGCGCAGCCGGTTTTATCGGCGCGAATATCGTCAAGGCGCTCAACGAGCGCGGCGAGACGCGCATCATCGCGGTCGACAACCTGACGCGCGCGGACAAGTTCCGGAATCTCGTCGATTGCGAGATCGACGACTATCTGGACAAGACGGAATTCGTCGAACGCTTCGCGCGCGGCGATTTCGGCAAGGTGCGCGCGGTGTTCCACGAAGGCGCCTGTTCGGACACGATGGAAACCGACGGCCGCTACATGATGGACAACAACTTCCGCTACAGCCGCGCGGTGCTCGACGCGTGCCTCGCACAGGGCGCGCAGTTCCTGTACGCATCGTCGGCCGCGATCTACGGCGGCTCGACGCGTTTCGTCGAGGAGCGCGAGGTCGAGGCGCCGCTGAACGTGTACGGCTATTCGAAGTTCCTGTTCGACCAGGTGATCCGTCGCGTGCTGCCGACCGCGAAGAGCCAGATCGCCGGCTTCCGCTATTTCAACGTGTACGGCGCGCGCGAGACGCACAAGGGGCGCATGGCCTCGGTTGCGTTCCACAACTTCAACCAGTTCCGCGCGGAAGGCAAGGTGAAGCTGTTCGGCGAGTACAACGGCTATGCACCGGGCGAGCAGACGCGTGACTTCGTGTCGGTCGAGGACGTCGCGAAGGTGAACCTGTTTTTCTTCGATCATCCGGAGAAGTCGGGCATCTTCAATCTCGGCACGGGCCGTGCGCAGCCGTTCAACGACATCGCGTCGACGGTCGTGAATACGCTGCGCGCGCTCGACAACCTGCCGCCGCTGACGCTCGCGCAGCAGGTCGAGCAGGGGCTGATCGAATACGTGCCGTTCCCCGATGCGTTGCGCGGCAAGTACCAGTGCTTCACGCAGGCCGATCAGACGAAACTGCGCGCGGCCGGCTACGATGCACCGTTCCTGACCGTGCAGGAAGGCGTCGACCGCTACGTTCGTTGGCTGTCCGGCCAGGTTTAAGCGGAAGCGTTGTATCGATAGACTGGGTCTCACGGTCGGCAGTCGCCGGCCGTTTTCAACGGAGATCCAGCACATGATCAGAAAATGGTTTGCCGCAGCGGTCATGCTCGGCGCAGTCGCGTCGGCCTGGGCGGCCGTCGACGTCAACACCGCGAACGAGGATGCGCTCGTCGGCATCAAGGGCATCGGTCCGGCCCGGGCGAAGGCGATTCTGGACGAACGCGGCGCGCGTGGTCCGTTCAGGAGTGCGGAAGATCTCGCGTCACGCGTGAAAGGCATGGGCGGCCATACCGTCGAGCGACTCCAGCAGGAAGGGCTGACGGTAGGTGCGGCCGGCGCAGGTGCGGCCGGCTCGGGCACTGCAGCCGCGCCGGTCGTGGGCAAGGCGGCAGCGGCAAAGCCCGCCGCTGCGCCTGCCCGCACCGCGCAGAAGTAACGCGTCGCGCGCGACCGACGAAGAGCTCCTTCAGTCGCCGTCATTGCGACGGCTTCCCGCGGCATGCCGCGGGTTTTTTGCGTGCGCACTACGTGCGCGGCGATCGCGAATCGCGGGGCATGCGTATTCCATCGTCGCAAAGGGGTTGCCGGCGCGAGCGGCGGTGCTGGTTTACAATCGATCGATTGATCGGCCTCGTACTCACGGTATACCCATGGCTTACAAAACTATCGAAGACACGATCGGCAATACGCCGCTCGTGCAACTGGTCCGCTTGCCGGACGACGAGATTCGCGCGCGCAACAACGTGGTGCTCGCGAAGCTCGAAGGCAACAATCCGGCCGGTTCCGTGAAGGATCGCCCGGCGCTGTCGATGATCGGCAAGGCCGAGGCGCGCGGGCGCATCAAGCCGGGCGATACGCTGATCGAGGCGACGAGCGGCAATACGGGCATCGCGCTCGCGATGGCTGCGGCGATCCGCGGCTACAAGATGGTGCTGATCATGCCGGAGGATCTGTCGGTCGAGCGCCGTCAGAGCATGGCCGCCTATGGCGCCGAGATCGTCCTCACGCCGGTGAAGGGCGGAATGGAACTGGCGCGCGACCTCGCTGACCAGATGCAGCGCGAAGGCAAGGGCGTGATCCTCGACCAGTTTGCAAATCCCGACAATCCCGTTGCGCACTACGAAGCGACGGGCCCGGAGATCTGGCGCGATACCGACGGGCGCGTGACGCACTTCGTGTCGGCGATGGGCACGACCGGCACGATCATGGGCGTGTCGCGGTATCTGAAGGAACAGAATCCCGCGATCGAGATCGTCGGTGCGCAGCCGGAAGAAGGTTCGCGCATTCCGGGCATCCGCAAGTGGCCGGAAGCCTATCTGCCGACGATCTTCGATCGCAGCCGCGTCGATCGCGTCGAGAGCGTGAGCCAGGCCGCCTCCGAAACGATGGCGCGCCGGCTGGCGGCTGTCGAAGGCATCTTCGCGGGCATTTCGTCGGGCGGCGCGTGCGAAGTCGCGATGCGCATCGCGCGTCAGGTCGAGAACGCGACGATCGTGTTCATCGTTTGCGATCGCGGCGACCGTTATCTGTCCACGGGCGTGTTCCCGGCCTGAGCCCGGCCAGCACGCGATAAAAAAACGCCGCAGTTGCGGCGTTTTTTGTTTGGGCGGGTGCGTTGCTTACTGCGCTTGCTCGTCTGCATTGGCCGGCTTCGGCGCGCCGCTCGCTTCCATCTGCGCCTTCACGGCCTCGCCGAGCTGATACACGGTAAGTGCGTAGAAGAAGCTGCGGTTGTAGCGCGTCAGCACGTAGAAATTCTTGAGCCCGAGCATGTATTCGGTCGCGCGCCCCGGCGACGGCAGGTCGACCACGGTCACCGGCGTGCCGGCTTCGGTGGTGATGTTGACCGCCGGCTCGTTCAGCGTCATGCCCGCGCGCATCAGTTGCGACAGCGCCCAGTGCGGTTCGGGCTGGCCGTCGGCGGCAGCCTGTGCGATGCCCAGGCTGCCCGTATCGGGCGTGATCTGCCAGACCACCGGTCGGTCGGTTTCCCAGCCGTGCTGTTTCAGGTAGTTCGCGACGCTGCCGATCGCGTCGACAGGACTGCTGCGCAGATCGACGTGGCCCGTGCCGTCGAAGTCGACTGCATATTCGCGGATGCTGCTCGGCAGGAATTGCGGAATCCCGATCGCGCCCGTGTACGAGCCGAGCACGGTGCTCGGGTCGAGCTGGTTGTCGCGGGTCCAGACCAGGAAATCCTCGAGATTCTTGCGGAACGTTGCCTGGCGGCTGTCGCGATTCGGCGTGTCCGGATAGTCGAACGTGAGCGTCGTCAGTGCGTCGAGCACGCGGAAATTGCCCATGTAGCGGCCATAGATCGTCTCGACGCCGATGATGCCGACGATCACCTCGGGCGGCACGCCGAATTCCTCGGATGCGCGCTGCAGCGTCGCCTGGTTGGCCTTCCAGAACTTCACGCCCGCGTTGATGCGGATCGGCTCGATGAAGCGCGAGCGATAGACGCGCCAGTTCTTGACCGTCGGCGACGCGGCGGGTTTCACGAGCTTGACCGCCGTCGCCGAATAGCTGATGCGCGAAAACAGCGCATGCAGGCTCGCGGAGTCGAAACCGTTGCGGCTCACCATCTCGTCGATGAATGCGTCGACCTTCGCGTTGTTCGCGTAACGCTGCGGAACGATTTCCTCTTCGAAGGTCTGGCCTTGCGGCGCCGGCTGCTGGGGCTGGGCCTGTGCGACGCGCGTACCGGCAGGCTTCGCAGGCTGCGTCTGCGCGCCGGCAGGCGCGGCGCCGAGGGCTACGGCGACGGCGGCGACGACGAGCGGAGCGCGAACACGGAGCAGCGCGGAGAGAAGGGCGGCAGGCTTGCTGGAATTCATGTCGAAGCGGGCGGACGGGGCGATTGGGTTCGGCGCAGTATACCCGACGCATCAGGCGTGCCGGGGCGAAGCGGGGCTCCGTTGTGGTAAGTTAGCGGCGAATTCGCGGCAGACGATGGACATCATTGATGGAGACCTGCGGCGCACCGCGCGCTGCGGATGACAGCTTATGGCAACCGCTTTCTATACGCACCCCGACTGCATGCTGCACGAGATGGGGGAATGGCATCCGGAATGCCCTGCCCGATTGTCGGCGATCCAGGATCAACTGATTGCGAGCCGCATCGACGACCTGATCGTGCACGAAACCGCGCCGTTCGCGAGCGAGGTGGCGCTGGGTCGTGTGCATACGCAGGCGCACATCGACTACATCCGGAGCATGACGCCGGTCGACGGCTACGTCGAGATCGATCCCGATACGCTGATGAACCGCGACACGTGGCGCGCGGCGCTGCGCGCGGCCGGTGCCGCGATCGCGGCGACCGACGCGGTGATCGAAGGCCGCTACGCGAATGCGTTCTGCAGTGTCCGCCCGCCCGGTCACCATGCGGAGCCCGCGCGCGCGATGGGTTTCTGCTTCTTCAACAACGTCGCGATCGCCGCGCGGCATGCGCTCGACGTACACGGCATCGAGCGTGTCGCGATCATCGATTTCGACGTGCACCACGGCAACGGCACCGAGGCTGCGTTTGCAAACGACGAGCGCGTGCTGATGTGCAGTTTCTTCCAGCATCCGCTGTACCCGTTCTCGGGCGTCGATCACCAGGCGCCGAACATGGTCAACCTGCCGATGCCCGCGCGCAGCAACGGGATGGCGATCCGCGAAGCCGTCGACATGTTCTGGCTGCCGCGTCTCGACGCGTTCAAGCCGCAGATGCTGTTCGTGTCGGCGGGTTTCGACGCGCATCGCGAGGACGACATCGGCAACCTCGGCCTCGTCGAGGCCGATTTCGAATGGCTGACCGCACAGATCGTCGACGTGGCGCGTCGTCATGCGCAGGGCCGCATCGTGAGCTGTCTCGAGGGCGGCTACAACCTGTCCGCGCTCGGGCGCAGCGTCGTCGCGCACCTGCGCGTGCTGGCCGGCATCTGACCGGTCGGCCGCTGCCGTCGGGGGTGCGCGCTCAGCGCGCCGGCACGCGCGCGTGAATCCACGCGATCAGCGCGTCGATCACGCGGTCGCGTTCGAGATCGTTCATCGTTTCGTGGAAGCCGCCTTCGTATAGCGTCAGCGTGCGATCGGGCGAGCCGACGTGCGCGCCGAACGCGCGGCTGCCGTCGGGTTCGGTCAGCTTGTCCTCGGTGCCGTGATAGACGAGCACCGGGACGCGCAACGCGTCGCGGCCGCGTTCGATGCGCGTCATCGCGTCGAGAATCTCCGCGCCGGTGCGCGCGGGCACCGCGCCGTGATGCACGAGCGGATCGGCGCGGTTGGCCGCGACGATGGCCGGGTCGCGCGACAGCAGCGCCGCATCGATCCTGATCGCGGGAAAGGTCGGCCACGCGCGGCTGATGACGCGGCTCACCGCGAGCATCCAGCGCGGCACGTCGCGCCCCGGTGCGAGCGCCGGGCTCGACAGCACGAGGCCCGTCAGCGCATGGTCGCGGGCCGGCGCGCGTTCGATCGCGTACAGCGCGGCGACCGCGCCGCCCATGCTGTGTCCCATCAGGAACAGCGGCGTATCTCCGCGCCCGGCTTCGGCGACCAGCGCATCCGCATCGTCCAGGTAACCGTCGAAACGCTCGACCCAGGCTCGCTTGCCGGGCGACTGGCCGTGCCCGCGCAGATCGATCGCGAGCACGTCGATGCCGGCCGCGTTCAGCCTGCCTGCGAGCGCGGCATAGCGGCCCGCGTGCTCGGCGAGGCCGTGCACGAGCGCGATCGTCGCGCGCGGCGGCGCGGTGCCGTCGCCGGCCGGCCAGCGGTACGACGCCAGTTCGAGCCCGTCCGCGGTGCGCAGCCGGCCCATTTTCGGCGCGGGCGGCGACGAAGGCGCCGATCCGGCGGTGGCGGGCGCGGTGGCCGGCGTGGTGGTGGCGGTCATCTGGCGTGTCCCCTGTTCGTTTGTCGGTGTTCCGGATCATAGTCGCGGCATTGTCGCGACGGGCCAGCGGCGCTCCTCTAATTTCGTGAGGTTATGAAAAGATCGAAATCGATTATTAAGGGGAATGAGGGGTTTGCGGTAAAATCGCCGGCTATTCCAGATGCATCGGTGGCCGACTGGCGGGCCTGCTCACCAGTCGGCCGCCGTTTTGTTTACATGATCGAATTACGCAATCTTTCGCAGCGTTTCCCCGGGCCGAGCGGCTGGGTCGAGGCGCTGCACAACGTCAACCTGACGATCCCGCAGGGCGAGGTGTTCGGCATCATCGGCCGAAGCGGCGCCGGCAAGAGCACGCTCGTGCGCACCATCAACCTGCTCACGCGGCCGACCGAAGGCAATGTCGTCGTCGGCGGGCGCGATCTCACGCTGCTGCCGGCCGGCGCGCTGCGCGAGGCGCGCCGCGAGATCGGCATGATCTTCCAGCACTTCAACCTGCTGTCGTCGCGCACGGTGTTCGACAACGTCGCGCTGCCGCTGGAGCTGGCCGGCGCAAGCCGTGTCGACATCGAGGCCGCCGTGCTGCCGCTGCTCGACCTCGTCGGGCTGTCCGCGCAGAAGGATCGCTACCCGTCGCAGATCAGCGGCGGACAGAAGCAGCGCGTCGGCATCGCACGCGCGCTCGCGAGCCAGCCGAAGGTGCTGTTGTCGGACGAAGCGACGTCCGCGCTCGATCCCGAGACGACGCGTTCGATCCTCGACCTGCTGAAGCGTATCAACCGCGAACTCGGCCTGACGATCGTGCTGATCACTCACCAGATGGAAGTGATCAAGCAGGTGTGCGATCGCGTCGCGGTGCTCGACGCGGGGCGTGTGGTCGAGGACGGCCGCGTGATCGACGTGTTCCTGCAGCCGCATCACGAAGTGACGCGCGCGCTGATCGGCGACGTGATCGCGCAGGAACTGCCGCCCGCGCTGAAGGTGCGTGTGGCCGAGCGGCTGAAGACGGGCAGCGGGCATCTGCTGCGGCTCGCGTTCACGGGCTCGGGAGTCGACCAGCCGATCCTGTCGGAGACGATCCGCCGTTACGAACTCGATTTCAACATCCTGCACGGCCAGATCGACGAGATCCAGGGGCAGGCATTCGGTTCGCTCGCGGTGCTCGCGGGCGGCGAGCCGGGCAAGGTCGGGCAGGCGCTCGCGTTCCTGCGCGAGCAAGGTGTGGTGGTAGAGGAGCTTTCGTATGTTGAGTGAGATGTTCGATATGTTCGTGCAGTCGTTCTGGGAGACGCTGATCATGGTCGGCATCTCCGGAGCGGTTGGCGCGCTCGTCGGTCTGCCGCTCGGCGTGCTGCTCTACCTGACCGATCGCCAGGGCGTGCTGCAGAACCTCGCGTTGAATCGCGTGCTCGGCGGTATCGTGAACGCCGTCCGCTCGACGCCGTTCATCATCCTGCTGGTCGCGGTGATTCCGTTTACGCGGCTCGTCACGGGGTCGTCGATCGGCACGGCCGCGGCGGTCGTGCCGCTGACGCTGGCGGCCGCGCCGTTCATCGCGCGTCTCGTCGAGACGGCGCTGCGCGAAGTCGACCGCGGGCTGATCGAGGCTGCGCAATCGATGGGGGCGACCACGTCGCAGATCGTATTCAAGGTGCTGTTGCCCGAATCGCTGCCGGGCGTCGTGGCGGGCCTGACGATCACGTTCGTGTCGCTGGTCGGTTATTCGGCGATGGCGGGCGCGATCGGCGGCGGCGGGCTCGGCGATCTCGGGATTCGCTATGGTTATCAGCGCTATCTGCCGGAAGTGATGTGGACGGTCGTCGCGATCCTGATCGTGTTCGTGCAGATCGTGCAGTCGTTCGGCGACTGGCTCGTCCGCCGGCTGAGCCACAAATAAGACGAAATTGATCCATTAAGGGAGAGACGATGCAACGACGCTTCATGCTGAAGTTCGCGGCGGCACTCGGCGCAGCCGCGCTGTTCGCGGGTGCGCACGCACAGGCCGAAACCATCAAGGTGGGTGTGACGGGCGGGCCGCACGCGCAGATCATGGAAGCGGTGAAGAAGGTCGCGGCGAAGAGCGGCCTCGAGATCCGCATCGTCGAATTCTCCGATTACGTGCAGCCGAACGCGGCCCTCGCGTCGGGCGATCTCGACGCGAACAGCTACCAGCACGATCCGTATCTGCAGGCGCAGGTGAAGGATCGCGGCTACAAGCTGATCAAGGTCGCGGATACCGTCACGTTCCCGATGGGCATCTATTCGAAGCGCGTGAAGTCGCTGGCCGAACTGAAGCCCGGCGCGCGCATCGCGGTCCCGAACGATCCGACCAACGGCGGCCGTGCGCTGCTGTTGCTGCAAAAGCAGGGTCTCCTGAAACTGCGCGCGGATGCGGGGCTGAAGGCGACGCCGCTCGATATTGTCGACAATCCGCGCAAGCTGAAGATCGTCGAGCTCGATGCAGCGCAGATTCCGCGCTCGCTCGGCGACGTCGACGCGGCCGCGATCAATACCAACTACGCGATGGAAGCGGGGTTGAAACCGAAACAGGACGCGATCGCGATCGAGGGTCCGAACGGCCCGTACGCGAACATCCTCGCGATTCGCGACGCGGACCGGAACAAGCCGTGGGTCGCGAAACTGATCGCGGCCTATCATTCGGCCGACGTGAAGCAGTTCATCGAAGCCAAGTTCGGCGGCGCGGTCATTGCTGCCTGGTAACGGGCAGAGCACGGGGCGCCCGGCGGGATTAGAGTTGGTGATCGAAAACCCGGGCTTTGCGTCCGGGTTTTTTCTCTTTTAAAATAGAACGACCGTTCGCTATCATTGGCGCGTCGCCAAGAAGCGGTATCCTCGACAGCCACGATGGATGGGTCCGCTTGGCCGCGCAGTCATGAGGCCTCGCTATAGAATGGCCTCTGGTCGTATTCGTAACTTTGGAGCGTGTGCATGAAAATCCTGGTGCCAGTGAAAAGAGTGGTCGATTACAACGTGAAGGTCCGCGTGAAGTCGGACAACACGGGTGTCGACATCGCGAACGTGAAGATGTCGATGAACCCGTTCGACGAAATCGCCGTTGAAGAAGCCGTGCGCCTGAAGGAAGCGGGCGTCGCGACCGAAGTGATCGCGGTGTCGGTCGGCGTCACGCAGGCGCAGGAAACGCTGCGCACGGCGCTGGCGATCGGTGCGGATCGCGCGATCCTGGTCGAGTCGACCGACAGCGTCGAGCCGCTGGCCGTCGCGAAGATTCTGAAGGCGCTGGTCGACAAGGAACAGCCGCAGCTGGTGATCCTCGGCAAGCAGGCGATCGACGACGATTCGAACCAGACGGGCCAGATGCTGGCCGCGCTGGCCGGCCTGCCGCAAGCGACGTTCGCGTCGAAGGTGACGGTTGCCGACGGCAAGGCGACGGTTGCGCGTGAAGTCGACGGCGGCGCGGAAACGCTGTCGCTGACGCTGCCGGCGGTGATCACGACCGACCTGCGCCTGAACGAGCCGCGCTACGTGACGCTGCCGAACATCATGAAGGCGAAGAAGAAGCCGCTGGAAACGGTGAAGCCGGAAGACCTGGGCGTGGACGTCGCGCCGCGTCTGAAGACGCTGAAGGTGGTCGAGCCGCCGAAGCGCGCGGCCGGCGTGAAGGTGCCGGACGTGAAGACGCTGGTCGAGAAGCTGAAGACCGAAGCCAAGGTGCTGTAAGAGGGAGCGGATAGAAATGACGATTCTGGTGATTGCAGAACACGACAACGCGTCGATCAAGGCCGCGACGCTGAACACGGTGGCGGCGGCGGCGAAGATCGGCGGTGACATTCACGTGCTGGTCGCGGGCCACAATGCGCAAGCGGCTGCAGACGCGGCAGCGAAGATCGCGGGTGTTTCGAAGGTGCTGCTGGCCGACGCGCCGCAGCTCGAAGCGGGCCTCGCGGAAAACGTCGAAGCGACCGCGCTGAACATCGCGAAGGATTACTCGCACATCCTGGCGCCGGCCACCGCCTACGGCAAGAACATCGCGCCGCGTATCGCCGCGAAGCTGGACGTCGCGCAGATTTCGGACATCACGGCGGTCGATTCGGCCGATACGTTCGAGCGCCCGATCTACGCAGGCAACGCGATCGCGACGGTGCAGTCGAGCGACCCGATCAAGGTCATCACGGTGCGCGCGACGGGTTTCGATCCGGTTGCGGCCGAAGGCGGCAGCGCAGCAGTCGAGAAGATCGAAGCGGCGGTCGATGCAGGCAAGTCGCAGTTCGTGAGCCGTGAAGTGACGAAGCTGGACCGTCCGGAGCTGACGTCGGCAAGCATCATCGTGTCGGGCGGCCGTGGCCTGGGCAGCGGCGAGAACTACACGAAGGTGCTGGAGCCGCTGGCCGACAAGCTGAGCGCGGCACTGGGCGCATCGCGCGCGGCAGTCGACGCCGGCTACGTGCCGAACGACTACCAGGTCGGCCAGACCGGCAAGATCGTCGCACCGCAGCTGTACATCGCGGTGGGCATCTCGGGTGCGATCCAGCACTTGGCAGGCATGAAGGATTCGAAGGTGATCGTCGCGATCAACAAGGATCCGGAAGCGCCGATCTTCAGCGTGGCCGACTACGGCCTCGTCGGCGATCTGTTCGCGCTCGTGCCGGAACTCGTGGCCGAGCTCGGCTGACGCGGCGTGACGCTTCAGCGGTAAGCACACGGAAAAAGGGGCGCTACGAGCGCCCCTTTTTTTCGATGCCGGCCGGCCCGCATCGCTGCGGGCCGCCGCGGCTTATGCGTATGCCGGGCGCGTCTGGCCGGCCACTTCCTTCAGGTAACGGTGCACCGACAGATCGTCGGCCTGGATCGCCGGCTTCTTGCCCGAGATCAGGTCCGCGAGCAGTTGGCCTGAACCGCACGACATCGTCCAGCCGAGCGTGCCGTGGCCGGTGTTCAGGAACAGGTTCGACACCGGCGTGCGGCCGACGATCGGCGTGCCGTCCGGCGTCATCGGGCGCAGGCCCGTCCAGAACGTCGCCTTCGACGTGTCGCCGCCGCCCGGGAACAGGTCGTTCACGCACATCTCGAGCGTTTCGCGGCGTGCGGCGCGCAGGTTCTTGTCGAAGCCGACGATTTCCGCCATGCCGCCGACGCGGATGCGCTGGTCGAAACGCGTGATCGCGATCTTGTAGGTCTCGTCGAGCACGGTCGACACGGGTGCGGCTGCCTCATTGACGATCGGCGCGGTGATCGAATAGCCCTTCAGCGGATAGACCGGGATCTTCATCAGGTTCGAGATGAAGTTGGTCGAGTATGACCCGAGCGCGACGACGTACGCGTCCGCGCGCACCGTCTCGCTGCCGCATTGCACGCCGGCGATCTTGCCGCCGGCAATCGCGAGCGCATCGATTGGCGTGTTGTAGCGGAACTTGACGCCGAGCGATTCGGCGAGCGCCGCGAGGCGCGTCGTGAACAGCTGGCAATCGCCCGTTTCGTCGCCCGGCAGGCGCAGGCCGCCCGTCAGCTTGTGCGACACCGCGGCGAGAGCCGGTTCGGCATTCTTCAGGTCGGCCGGCGACAGCAGTTCGAACGGCACGTTCGCTTCCTGCAGCACGGCGATGTCCTTCGCCGCGCCGTCGAGTTGCTGCTGCGTGCGGAACAGCTGCAGCGTGCCGCCCGTGCGCCCTTCGTACTGGATGCCGGTGTCGGCGCGCAGCGCCTGCAGGCAGTCGCGGCTGTATTCGGCGAGGCGGACCATGCGGCCCTTGTTGACTGCATAGCGCTCGGTCGTGCAGTTGCGCAGCATCTGCCACATCCACTGGAGCTGGAAACGCGTGCCGTCGAGACGGATCGCAAGCGGCGCGTGCTTTTCGAACATCCACTTGACGGCCTTCAGCGGCACGCCGGGCGCGGCCCACGGCGCGGCATAACCGGGGGAGATCTGGCCCGCGTTCGCGAAGCTCGTCTCGAGCGCGGGGCCGGCTTCCCGGTCGATCACAGTGACCTCATGACCCGCGCGCGCGAGGTAATACGCGCTTGCCACGCCCACTACACCGCTGCCCAGAATGACGACTCGCATAGCTGCTCCAGATGGAAGGGACCAGATCGAGGCCGGGCGCACCCGCGGCTCCGTGTAACCTCTAGCTGATCTAGTTTTTTGAGCTATGGTATTGTCGAATGTGCAGGTTTTGTTATCGTATTTTTGAGGTTTTCAGCAGAAACAAATGAGAACGCAACGTCAGCCCGTACGCTCGCTCGACAAGCTCGACCGGCGCATCCTCAAACTGCTCCAGGACGACGGCAGGATGGCGATGAAAGACCTCGCGGAACAGGTCGGATTGACCGTCACGCCGTGCATCGAGCGCGTGCGGCGCATGGAGCGGGACGGCGTGATCACCGGCTATCACGCACGGGTCGACCCGGGCCAGCTGGGTGCCGCGCTGCTGGTGTTCGTCGAGATCACGCTCGGCCACAAGGGCGGCAACATGTTCGAGCAATTTCGTCGGGAAGTGATGAAGATCGACGAGGTGCTCGAATGCCACCTCGTATCCGGCGATTTCGACTACCTGATCAAGGCGCGGATCGGCGAGATGGCCGACTACCGGAAGCTGCTCGGCGACATCCTGCTGCAGTTGCCCGGCGCCGTGCAGTCGAAGAGCTATGTCGTGATGGAGGAAATCAAGGAAACGCTGACGATCGCGGTCGGCGAGTGACGTGCCGGCGGCCCCGCCGGCGGCCCGTTACCGGGCCCCTTATCCCGCCCTTGGCATGCTGCGCCCAATACTGTATAAATGTACAGTATTGGGCGCAGGCGAATGGGTGGGCACATGGACGATCGGTCCGACAACGAATTTCCGGTAGCGGCGCCCGTGCCCCGCAAGGGGCGCGGTGCGGTCGACAACCTGCAGGGACGGTACGAGATCGCGCAGCGCGAAGCGGTCGACGACGGCTGGACGCACGAGTCGGACGATGCCGACTTCCCCGCGCCGCTGCGCACGCAGGTGTTCGAGGAGCGTGCGAAGAGCATACTGACGCACAACCAGTCGCCCGATATTCCGTTCAGCGTCTCGCTCAATCCGTATCGCGGTTGCGAGCACGGCTGCATCTACTGCTTCGCGCGGCCGACGCACAGCTATCTCGGCCTGTCGCCGGGGCTCGATTTCGAAAGCCGTATCTACGCGAAGGTCAATGCGGCCGAACTGCTCGAGCGCGAGATTTCGCGCAAGCGCTACGTACCTGAGCCGATCGCGCTCGGCGTCAACACCGACGCCTACCAGCCGGTCGAGCGTGACCTGCGCATCACGCGCAGCGTGATCCAGGTGATGCACGATCGCGGGTTGCCGTTCGCCGCGATCACGAAGTCGTCGCTGATCGAGCGCGATCTCGACCTGCTTGCACCGATGGCGGAGCGCGGGCAGGTGATGGCGGCAGTCACGATCACGACGCTCGATGCCGATCTCTCGCGCACGCTCGAGCCGCGGGCGGCGACACCGGCGCGCCGGTTGCGCACGATCCGCGCGCTGCGCGATGCGGGCGTGCCGGTCGGCGTGAGCATTGCGCCGGTGATTCCGTTCGTCACCGAGCCCGACATGGAGCGCGTGCTCGAAGCGTGCGCGGAAGCGGGCGCGACGCACGCGAGCTACATCATCCTGCGGTTGCCGTGGGAGGTCGCGCCGCTGTTCAAGAACTGGCTCGCCGCGCATTTTCCCGATCGCGCGGAGCGCGTGATGAACCGCGTGCGCGACATGCGCGGCGGGAAAGACTACGACTCGGATTTCTCGAAACGGATGAAGGGCGAGGGGATCTGGGCCGACCTGTTGCGGCAGCGGTTCCGCCAGGCCGTCAAGCGGCTCGGGCTGAACGAGCGCACGAACGGCATCCTCGATCTGTCGCAGTTTCGCGGCGCGCCGGCCGCCGCGGTGCCCGCGCCGCGCGTTGCAGTTCGCGCAGCCGGCGCGAAGTCGCGCGACGACATGCAGTTGAACCTGTTCTAAGCGGCGCGCAATCCCGGTGCCCGTCGGCACTGGTGCATTGCGCTCGTTGCGCTTACTGCGAAATCTGCTTTGCCGCTTCGACCTGCGATTCGAAATACGTCTGGAACGACAGCGCGAGCGCGGTCATCAGCAGGAACGCACCGATCAGCAGCGAGGAGATCACGACAAAGATCACGGTCCAGCCCGACCGGCTGTGCTTGCCCGTTTCCGCGTTGAATTGCGCGTCCCACTTTTCGTCGGGGCGCAGCCCGTAGACGAGTGCGGCGAGGAACGCAGCCAGCAGCGAGATTGCGCCGGGTACCGCGAGCCACCAGCCGAGACCGGCGCTGCGCTGGGTCGCAGCGAGCAGCAGGAAGCCCGGGATGCCGACGATCGTCGCGAGCAGGTGCGCCCAGCCGTACACGTCGCGAAAGCCGTACAGATAGAAGCGGTGCGCGCCGAGCGATCCGAACAGGAATGCGAGGGCGGCGGTGAGCGTCTTGGAGCGGAAGCGGCGGGACGGTGCGGTGCTGCTGGACATGGATGGCGGCGTATTGTCGTTGGCATGGGCGGCCCCTGCGGGCCGGCGCGGGCGCGCGGCCCGGCACGCATTCTACGATGCTCGGTCGGGCCCGGTCACCCCCGGCCTGCGTCAAGGTGCCGCATAGGTTACGCGGTAGATTGCACCTGCGTAGTCGTCGCTGACGAGCAGCGAACCGTCCGGCAGCGGCAGCACGTCGGCCGGGCGTCCCCATACCGTGCCGTCGGGCCGCAGCCAGCCCGTGACGAACGGGGTCTGGCGCGCCTGGCTGCCGTCCGCCGACACGACCACGCGCATCACGCGGTAACCGACCTTCGTGCTGCGGTTCCATGAGCCGTGCTCGGCGATGAACACGTTATTACGATACGAAGCCGGAAACATCGGCCCGGTATAGAAGCGCATGCCGAGCGCCGCGACGTGCGCGCCGAGTTTCAGTACGGGCGGCACATAACGACGGCATACGTCGGCGCTGCCGAATTCGGGGTCGGGCGTATCGCCGCCATGACAATACGGAAAACCGAAGTCGAGGCCGGCGCGAGGCGCGCGGTTGAGCTTGTCGTCGGGCACGTCGTCACCCATCATGTCGCGCCCGTTGTCGGTAAACCAGAGCTCGCCCGAATCGGGGTGCCATGCGAAGCCGACCGTATTGCGCACGCCGCGGGCGACAACCTCGCTTCCGCTGCCGTCGGCCTTCATGCGCGCGATGATCGCGTAGCGGCTGCGATCGGCGAGACAGACGTTGCACGGTGCGCCGGTCGGCATGTAAAGCTTGCCGTCGGGGCCGAACGCGATGAATTTCCAGCCGTGATGGTGTTCGGTCGGCAGCGCGTCGGTCACGACGACAGGGGGCGGTGGCTTGGCGAGCCGGTCATCGATGCGATCGAGGCGCAGGATGCGCGACACGGCTGATATATAGAGCGCACCGTCGCGGTAGGCTACTCCGACGGGCATGTCGAGCCCGGACGCGATCACGTGGCGCGCGCTGATCCGGCCCTCGTGCATCTCGAACGCATGGACGCGGCCTTCCCGCGTGCCGACATACAGGATGCCGCGCGGCGACCACGCCATTTCGCGCGCAGACGGTACCGCGTCGGTCAGCACGTCCACGTGGAAGCCGGGCGGCACGACGAGTTCGCCCACCGGCAACGGCGCGGCGAACGCTGTTGCGAACGCGAGGCAGGCAAGGCCGGCAAGCAGCGGCATGAAACGGTGCTGCGCGCGGCGCGCCGGGGCGGCGCGAAGGAGCGGCATGACGGTCGGGAGCGTCCTGGACACGACGATTGTATGCCCGGCGAACGGGCCGTCCGTGGATTTTTTGCGCGTAAGTGTTTGTTGTGCCTCTGGTTTCCGGCTATAATCGCGTGTTTCAGTAGTTTCGAACCCGGTTTTCCGAAGGACATCATATGGTTATCATCCGTCTGGCTCGTGGCGGCTCGAAGAAGCGCCCGTTCTACAACATCGTTGCTACCGATTCGCGTAACCGTCGTGACGGCCGCTTCATCGAGCGCGTTGGCTTCTACAACCCGGTCGCCACGAAGGGCGAATCGCTGCGTATCGCTCAGGACCGCCTGACGTACTGGCAAGGTGTTGGCGCGCAACTGTCGCCGACCGTCCAGCGTCTCGTGAAGGAAGCGCAAAAGGCGCAACCGGCTGCCTGACATGGCACGGTGTGCCGGTCGTGCCGGCTGTGAGGTGCATTGATGGCGGGTCACGATTCCGGTAATGCAAGGCGCGGGCGTGCGTCATTCGGCGCATTCGTCCGCAAGCCGGTCGAGCGCGACGTTGTCGCGAACGCCGGACAGGCTGCCGAACAGGGCGGTCTCGAAGCGACGCAAGCCTGGCCCGACGATGCTGTCGAGGTCGGGGCGGTGGTCGACGCCTACGGCCTGAAGGGCTGGATCAAGGTGGCGACGCATGCCGACGCCGGTCGCGGCGGCGACGCGCTGTTGAACGCGCGCCGCTGGTGGCTGGAACGAGGTGCGGAGCGGCTTTCCGTCCGCATCATGCAGTCGAAGACGCACAGCGACACGGTCGTTGCGCAACCCGTGGGCGTCAGCGACCGCGATGCCGCGCTGGCCATGCGCGGCTTTCGCGTGTTCGTGCGCCGGGAAGATTTCCCGGCATTGGCCGCGGACGAATTCTATTGGGTCGACCTGATCGGTCTCGATGTCGTCAACGAGCAATCGGTGGCGCTCGGGAAGGTGAGCGGGATGATCGACAACGGCGTGCATTCGATCATGCGTGTCGAGTATCCGGCGACCGGCAAAGACGGTCAGCCGACCACCGACGAACGGTTGATCCCGTTTGTCGGCGTATACGTCAAAACGGTGGATCAGGCGGCGCGTCGCATTGTCGTCGACTGGGAAGCCGATTACTGAAATGAACCAGGTTACCGAGAGCGCGGTGCAGTTCGACGTCGTCACGCTCTTCCCCGAGATGTTCCGCGCACTGACCGACTGGGGAATCACCAGCCGGGCCGTCAAGCAAGGGCGCTTCGGGCTGCGCACCTGGAACCCGCGTGATTTCACGACGGACAACTACCGCACGGTCGACGATCGTCCGTACGGCGGCGGTCCGGGCATGGTGATGCTGGCCAGGCCGCTCGAAGCCGCGATCGGCGCCGCGAAAGCAGCGCAGGCGGAGCAGGGCATCGCGAGCACGCGCGTCGTGATGATGTCGCCGCAGGGCGCGCCGCTCACGCACGAGCGAGCGGTGCGGATGGCGCAGGAGCCGGGTGTCGTCGTGCTGTGCGGCCGCTATGAAGCGATCGACCAGCGCTTGCTCGACCGTTGCGTCGACGAGGAAATCAGCCTCGGCGATTTCGTGTTGTCGGGCGGGGAACTGCCGGCGATGGCGATGATGGATGCGGTCGTGCGGCTGCTGCCCGGTGTGTTGAACGATTCGCAGTCGGCCGTGCAGGACAGTTTCGTCGACGGCCTGCTCGATTGTCCGCACTACACGCGCCCCGAGGAATATGACGGCGTGCGCGTGCCGGACGTGTTGCTCGGTGGGCATCATGCCGAGATCGAGCGGTGGCGGCGCCAGGAAGCATTGCGGAATACGTTGCGGAAGCGGCCGGACCTGATCGTCCGGGCGCGTCGCGAAAAGTTGTTGAGCCGTGCCGACGAGGCGTGGCTTGCGAACCTCGCACGCGAAGCGAAGGACGCCTCCTGAGGCGGTGTCGCGAGCGGGAATTGGCGGTGCCGTGCATGCGTGCGCGGCGCCTGATGTGAATCCATCCTCTATCGGGGCCATGCCTGGAAGCAGGCAGGCGCAAACGCCGACACGATGGCAATAGGAGTCAGTGATGAACCTCATCGCAAAACTTGAGCAGGAAGAAATCGAGCGCGCGCTCGCCGGCAAGACGATCCCCGAATTCGCCCCGGGCGACACGGTGATCGTGAACGTGAACGTGGTTGAAGGTAACCGCAAGCGCGTTCAGGCTTACGAAGGCGTCGTGATCGCGATTCGCAACCGTGGCCTGAACTCGAACTTCATCGTCCGCAAGATCTCGTCGGGCGAAGGCGTCGAGCGTACGTTCCAGACGTACTCGCCGCTGCTGGCGAGCATCGTCGTGAAGCGCCGCGGTGATGTGCGTCGCGCGAAGCTGTACTACCTGCGCGAGCGTTCGGGCAAGTCGGCTCGTATCAAGGAAAAGCTGGTGTCGAAGGATCGCACCGCAGCAGCTTCCCAAGAGTAAGAGCTGTAAGGAAAAAGCACCCACCCGGGTGCTTTTTTCATTCTGGCGCGACAATATGCTCGATACGACACGAACCAGAGAGCCCCATTGAACCGCCGCCCCATCATCGATCCCGAAGTATTGCCGGTCGAAGGCACCGGCGCCGGCCTGCCCGCCATCGATCCCCGCCTGATGACGCCGTCCGGCTTGCGCGATCGTTTCGCGCGCACGCTCGACTGGAACGTCGAGCCCGGAGAGGCGAGGCTGCAGGAAGGCGTCGATCCGCGCAGCGCGGCCGTCCTCGTGCCGCTCGTCACCCGCGAGTCGGGCCTCACCGTGCTGCTGACCCAGCGCGCCGATCACCTGAACGACCACGCCGGGCAGATCAGCTTTCCCGGCGGCCGTCGCGAACCGTTTGATCGCGACGCGACCGCCACCGCGTTGCGCGAAGCGAAGGAAGAGATCGGGCTGGCCGCCGAACGCGTCGAGATCCTCGGCGCGCTGCCCGACTACCTGACCGGCACCGGCTTCTGCGTGGCGCCGGTGGTCGGCCTCGTGCATCCGCCGTTCACCGTGCAGGCCGACACGTTCGAAGTCGCCGAGATCTTCGAGGTGCCGCTCGCGTTCCTGATGAATCCCGCGAACCATCAGGTCCGCGTGTTCCGTTGGGAAGGCGGGGAGCGTCGTTTTTTTGCGATGCCCTATCCGACGGGCGAACCGGGCGGGCATTACTTCATCTGGGGCGCAACTGCCGCCATGTTTCGCAATCTGTACCGCTTCTTGGCCGCCGCATAGACGCGTGCACCGGCTCACGCGCGCGGCCGGCCGCCGGGCGACCGCGCCGGCAGCCATGCGCGGCTTACGCTGTGCTATCGTTATGCAAAAAATGACATAACTCCGAAGACGGCGCCACGCATGACTTTCTTTTCGGTTCTCCTCGCCCTCATCATCGAACAGGTCCGCGCGTTGTCGCCGAACAATCCGGTGTTCGCGCTGTTCCAGTTTCATGCGGAGACCGTCGCGCATGGTCTCGACGCAGGCAAGCAGAAGCACGGCATCCTCGCGTGGCTCGCGGTCGTGCTGCCGTGGGTGCTGGTCGTCGCGCTGATCTATTTCCTGCTGTACAAGGTGAGCTTCGTGCTCGCGTTCCTGTGGAACGTGGTCGTCGTGTATTTCACGCTTGGCTTCCGCCAGTTCAGCCATTACTTCACCGACATCCATCTCGCGCTCAACAACGACGACGTGCCGCGCGCGCGCGAAATCCTGCGCGAGTGGACGGGCATCGACACGGTCGACATGCCGGTCGGCGAAATCGTCCGCCATACGCTGATCCACGCGGTTGTCGCATCGCATCGCCACGTGTTCGGCGTGTTCTTCTGGTATGTGCTGCCGATCGGGCCGGCCGGCGCCGTGCTGTACCGGATTTCCGAATACCTCGCGCGTAGCTGGTCGACGCCGGGCGACGACCGCACGGCGGCCTTCTCGACGTTCGCGCAACGCGCGTTCTTCGTGATCGACTGGATTCCCGCGCGACTGACCGCACTCGGCTTCGCGATCGTAGGCAATTTCGAGGATGCGATCTACGCGTGGCGCAACCACACGCGCCAGTGGCCCGACCCGAACGACGGCGTGCTGCTGGCTGCCGGCAGCGGGGCGCTCGGTGCGCGTCTCGCCGGGCCGCTCGCGGAACCGTCGAGCCTCGACGCGCTGGCAGTCGGCGACAGCGGTCCGCTGACGGTCGGTGATGATTGCACGCCGCGTACGCTGCAGTCGGCGGTCGGCCTCGTCTGGCGTGCGGTGATCTTGTGGATGATCCTGCTGCTGATGCTGACGCTCGCCGTCTGGGTGTCGTGACGGGGCAGCGCAGCGCCCGATGAAAGGCAAAGGCCGGCTTGATGCCGGCCTTTTTGCTGTGGGTCAGTCGTCGAGCGGATCGCGCACGGCGCCGCATTGCCAGCACGCGGTGAACTGGGCCTCGAGCGCTTCGCCGCACTGTCGGCAGCGCCACGGCGCGGCGCCGGCCGACGGGCCGTGCGACGCGGCATCGAGCAGCCGGCGAGCGAGCGCGTCGTCGCGTTCGTCGTCGAGCCACAGCTCGGGCGTGCACGCGTCGGCGGGCAGGCCGCCGAGTGCGCCGGTCGCGTAGCAGTTATGCAGCTCGCAACGGACGCCGGCCACTTGGAGCACGTTGGCCCAATGCTGTGCCGTCGCAAGATCGGGTGCCTTGAAACGCATGGCGGCTCCTGTCGATGAAGGCCGGCCCGAACGGCACCGGCCGTCGTGCGCCAGTCGCGCGATCAGCGGACGATCTGGCTCGCCTCGTGCACGAGCTGCGCGTACAGTGCGTGCCGCGACGGCGCGATGCGGCCGTCGGTGACCGCTTCGAGAATCGCGCAGCCGGGCTCGTGCAGATGATGACAATTATAGAAACGGCAGTCCGCGAGCAGCGGCCGGAACTCAGGAAACGCGCGCTCGAGACGGCCTTCCGTCAGATGGTAGAGGCCGAATTCCTGGAAGCCCGGCGAATCGATCAGCGCGCCGCCGCCCTCCAGCGGGTAGAGGCGAGTGAACGTCGTCGTGTGGCGGCCGCTGTTGAGCGCGGCCGAGATCTCGCGCGTCGCGGCTTCGGCATCGGGAACGAGCAGGTTCACGAGCGTCGACTTGCCCATCCCGGACTGGCCGAGCAGGATCGTCGAATGGCCGGCGAGGTGCGGCATCAGTTGTGCGCGTGCGTCGTCGGGCGAGCCCTTTACCGACAGCTCGAGCACGTCGTAGCCGAGTGCGCGGTACGGCGCGAGGCGCTCTCGCGCGACCGGCAGCGCGGCTTCGACGTCGATCTTGTTCAGCACGACGAGCGGCTTCAGCTCGTTCGCCTCGGCGGCGATCAGCGCGCGGCCGAGCAGGTCTTCGCTGAAATAGGGCTCGGTCGCGAGCACGATCAGCAACTGGTCGAGGTTGGCTGCGAAGAGCTTCGACTTGAACTGGTCGGAACGGTACAGCAGGTTGCGCCGTTCGCCGATCTCGACGATCACGCCCTGGTCGGCCGACGCGTGTTCGTACACGACGCGGTCGCCGACCGCGATGTCGCTCTTCTTGCCGCGCGGGAAGCACTGCAGCATCGGGCCGCCGTCGTCGGGCGCGACGATGTAGTGGCGGCCGTGCGCCGCGATCACGCGGCCTTCGACACGTTGCGCGCCCGACGCGCGCGGGGCCGGCTTGCGGGAAGGCGGCCGGCTCATGCGAGCTGCAGCAGGCGGTCGATCCGCTGCGATGCGGGCGGATGCGAGTAGTAGAAGGCCGTGTAGACGGGGTCCGGCGTCAGCGTCGACGCGTTGTCCTCGTAGAGCTTCACGAGTGCGCTGACGAGATCCTGCGCGTCGGTCTGGCTGGCCGCGAACGCGTCGGCCTCGAATTCGTGCTTGCGCGACGTGAGGCTGCTGAACGGCGTCGCGAAGAACAGGAACACGGGAATCGCGAGGAAGAACAGCACGAGCGCGGCGCCCGCGTTGCTCGTGTCGAGCGACGGCGTGACGCCGAGCCCCGTATAGAACCAGGTGCGTTGCGCAAGCCAGCCGAGCAGCGCGAGCAGCGCGAGGCTCAGCACGAACGACACGAGCATCCGCTTCATCACGTGGCGGCGCTTGAAATGGCCGAGTTCGTGCGCGAGCACGGCTTCGATTTCCTGGCCGGACAGGCGCGCGAGCAGCGTGTCGAAGAACACGATCCGCTTCGATGCGCCAAAGCCCGTGAAGTAAGCATTGCCGTGCGCGGAGCGACGGCTGCCGTCCATCACGAACAGCCCCTTCGCCGCGAAGCCGCAGCGCTTCATCAGCGACTCGATGCGCGAGCGCAGCGCGTCGTCCTTCAGCGGTTCGAACTTGTTGAAGAGCGGTGCGATGAAGGTCGGGTAGATCAGCAGCACGAGCATCTGGAACGCGACCCAGACGATCCAGGTCCACAGCCACCACAGGCTGCCGGCCTGGTTCATCAGCCACAGCACGACGAACAGCAGCGGCAGGCCGAGCGCGGCGCCGAGCAGCGAGTTTTTGAGCATGTCGGTGAAGAACAGCCGCTTCGTCATCCGGTTGAAGCCGAAACGCTGCTCGATCCCGAACTGGCGGTAATACTCGAACGGGATGTCGATCACGCTCGTGATCACGAGCACCGCGGCGACGAGCGCGACCTGCTGCCCGTAGCCGCGGCCGAGCCAGCCGGTCAGCAGCGTGTCGAGCGCGCCGACGCCGCCGAGCAGCGTGAGGCCGACCAGCACGGCCGCGCTGACGACGATCTCGAGCATCGTCAGCCGGGTGCGCTCGACCGTATAGTCGGCCGCGCGCTGGTGGGCGGTCAGCGGGATGGTTGCGCTGAACTGCGCGGGCACGCCGTTGCGGTGCGCGGCGACGAAGCGGATCTGCCGCGACGCGAGCCACAGCTTGGTGACGACCATCGCGAGCACGGCGAGCGCGAACAGCAGGGTGAACGAAAAGGGTGACATCGAAGGCGCCAAAGGGTTCTATGCGAGAATTATATGTTCTTGCGGACCGGGCCCGCTGATGCGATGCCGGCCGCCTGGGCGGCGCCGCGCGCCGTCCGCCATTTTCCAGGATGACTCATGACCGATACCGCCGCTTCCGCCAGCCAGCCCGCGCTCGTGCGCAACGAGTTGAACCTCGTCTGGCTCGACATGGAGATGACGGGCCTCGACCCGGATAACGACCGCATCATCGAGATCGCGGTCGTCGTGACCAATTCCACGCTCGACGTTGCCGTCGAAGGCCCCGTGTTCGCGATCCACCAGAGCGACGAAACGCTCGCGAAGATGGACGACTGGAACAAGTCGACGCACGGCCGCTCGGGCCTGATCGACCGCGTGCGCGCGTCGACCGTGACCGAGGCGGACGCCGCCGCGCAACTGCAGGCGTTCCTCGCGCAGTACGTATCGCCCGGCAAGTCGCCGATGTGCGGCAACTCGATCTGCCAGGACCGCCGCTTCATGGCGCGCTGGATGCCGGAATTCGAGAAATTCTTCCACTACCGCAACCTCGACGTCAGCACGCTGAAGGAGCTGTGCCGCCGCTGGCAGCCCGCGATCTACAAGGGCTTCCAGAAGCGCGCGATGCACACGGCGCTCGCGGACATCCACGAGTCGATCGACGAGCTGAAGTACTACCGTGAGCATTTCCTGATTCCGGCCGCGTCGGCGTCGGCAGGCGAGTCCGCGCCGGCCGCCTGAGCGGGCCGGCACGCGCTCAGCGCGGCGCGCGCTGCGCGCTTTTCGGCCGGAACGCCGCGACCACCGCGGCGTCGGTCTCGATGTACGGGCCGCCGATCAGGTCGATGCAGTAGGGCACCGCGGCGAAGATGCCGGGCACCGTCGACTTGCCGTCGGCGTCGCGCAGCCCTTCGAGCGTTTCCCGGATCGACTTCGGCTGGCCGGGCAGGTTGACGATCAGTGCCGCATGGTCGGCCGTCTCGCGGATCACCGCGACCTGCCGCGACAGGATCGCGGTCGGCACGAAATTCAGGCTGATCTGCCGCATCTGTTCGCCGAATCCCGGCATTTCCTTCGTCGCCACGGCCAGCGTGGCCTCGGGCGTCACGTCGCGGCGCGCGGGGCCCGTGCCGCCCGTCGTCAGCACGAGGTCGCAGCCGGCGACGTCGACGAGCTCGGCGAGGGTCGCGGAGATCGTCGGCGCGTCGTCCTGGATCAGCCGCGTTTCGGCCCGCCACGGCGAGACCAGCGCGCCGGCGAGCCATTCCTGCAGCGCCGGAATGCCTTTATCTTCGTAGACGCCCGTGCTGGCACGGTCGCTGATCGACACGAGACCGACGACGAGTTCGTCCGGGTGCTTAGACTTCGTCGTCGTCATGGTCGTCTCCGGCGTCGTCGGCCGCTTCGTCATCCCCACCGGGCGTGCCACTCGCGGTCTTGACCCACTGGAACAGCTCGCGGAAATAGCGCGGCGGCTTGCCTTGCTGCGCTTCCTTGCGCGCGTTGCGGATCAGCGTGCGGCCTTCCTGGATGTCGGCGTCGGGGTGCTGGCGCAGGAATTCGGTCAACGCGTCGTCGCTGGCGAGCAACTTTTCGCGCGTGCGTTCGATCCAGTGCAGGCGGGCCGTCGCGGCCTTGTTCACGCCGCGCTGCGCGTCGAGCGCGGTGCGCAGCGCGGCCGTCTCGTCGTCGGCCAGCGAGCGCATCACGCGGCCGACGTACTGGAGCTGGCGGCGCTTGCCTTCGTGATCGGTGATCCGGCGCGCCTCGCGAACGGCGTCCGCGAGGGCTTCCGGCATCGGCATGCGCTTGAGCGCGTCCTTCGGCAGGTCGACGAGCGCCTGGCCGAGCTCCTGCAACGCGTGCATCTCGCGCTTCAACTGGGATTTGCTGGGGCGATCGTAGCCGTTGTCGTCGTCTTCGACGGCAGGCTCGATCGGCTGAATTCGGGTTTTGCGTGTCATGGGCGGCATTGTATCGCGGCGCGGACACCCCAAGCTTGTCTGTGTCCGTCCCCGGACCTTGCTATGATCGCGGGATACGCAACATTTTGAACATGCGGGCGCCCGCCCGCCACCGGATACCAAGACGATGGCAGCCAATCTCGACGTACAAGCGCGCTATTTCCCGCACACGCAGGACCAGCTCAAAGAAATCGCGTCGGACATCCTTCGCCATGCGAAGGCACTCGGCGCGACGGACGCCGCGACCGAAATCTCCGAGGGCGACGGCCTGTCGGTGTCGGTGCGCCGCGGCGAAGTCGAAACGATCGAGCACAACCGCGACAAGATGGTCGGCGTGACCGTGTTCATCGGCAAGAAGCGCGGCAACGCGAGCACGTCCGATTTTTCGCCGGCCGCGATCAAGGATACCGTCGCTGCCGCCTACAACATCGCACGTTTCACGGCCGAGGACGAAGCGGCCGGCCTTGCCGAGGCCGAGTTGCTCGAAACCGACCCGCGCGACCTCGATCTCTATCATCCGTGGGCGCTGACGGCCGACGAGGCCGTCGAACTCGCCCGCCGCGCGGAAGACGCCGCATTCGCGGTCAGCCCGCAGATCCGCAATTCGGAAGGCGCGAGCGTGTCGGCGCAGCATTCGCAGTTCGTGCTCGCGACGTCGCGCGGCTTCCTGTCCGGCTATCCGTACTCGCGCCATTACATCGCATGCGCGCCGATCGCGGGCAGCGGCCGTCACATGCAGCGCGACGACTGGTATTCGTCGAAGCGCAGCGCGATCGATCTCGCGGCACCCGAAGCGGTGGGCCGTTACGCGGCCGAGCGTGCGCTCGCGAGGATGGGCGCGCGCCGTCTCGACACCCGCAAGGTGCCCGTGCTGTTCGAGGCGCCGCTCGCGGCCGGCCTGCTCGGCGCATTCGTGCAGGCCGTGAGCGGCGGCGCGCTGTACCGCAAGACGTCGTTCCTCGTCGACAGCCTCGGCAAGCCGGTGTTTGCGCCGCACATCCAGGTCGTCGAGGATCCGCACGTGCCGCGCGCGATGGGCAGCGCGCCGTTCGACGAGGAAGGCGTGCGTACGCGCGCGCGCAGCGTCGTCAAGGACGGCGTCGTAGAAGGCTACTTCCTGTCGACCTATTCGGCACGCAAGCTCGGCACGCAGACCACCGGCAACGCAGGCGGCTCGCACAACCTCGCGCTGCGCAGCTCGAACACGCAGCCGGGCGACGATTTCGACGCGATGCTGAAGAAGCTCGGTACGGGCCTGCTGCTGACCGAGCTGATGGGGCAGGGCGTGAACTATGTGACGGGCGACTATTCGCGCGGCGCGGCAGGGTTCTGGGTTGAGAACGGCGTGATCCAGTATCCGGTCGAGGAAATCACCGTCGCGAGCACGCTGCAGGAGATGTTCCGCCATATCGTCGCGATCGGCGCCGATTCGATCGTCCGCGGTACGAAGGAAACGGGCTCGGTGCTGATCGAGCAGATGACGATCGCAGGGCAGTAAGCGGTGCGCGGCGCAGGCCGCCATGAAACGAAAAAACCCGACCGGCTCACGCCGGTCGGGTTTTTCTCATTGGGCGTGACGTGTCAGACGCGCTTGCGCTCGTAGACGACGAACGCATAACGGAACGTGTTCGGCGCGGCAGCCTGGTGTGCATCGCGCGACACTTCCTGCCAGTGTGCGGCGTCGGGCGCAGGGAACGATGCGTCGCCGTCGAAGTCGGCATCGATCTCGGTGACGACCAGTTTATCCGCGAGCAAGATGCCTTCCGCATAGAGTTGCGCACCGCCGATCAGGAATGCCTCGGGCACGCCGTCACGGGCGGCGAGCGCCAGCGCGTCGGCGAGCGACGTGACCGTGTCGCAGCCGTCGAAGCGGCGCGCTGCGTCGCGTGTGACGACGATATTGCGGCGGCCCGGCAGCGGCCGGCCGATCGATTCGTGGGTCTTGCGGCCCATCACGATCGGTGCACCCATCGTCGTGCGCTTGAAGAACGCGAGATCCTCGGGAAGTTTCCAGGGCAACTGGTTGTCGCGGCCGATGATGCCGTTGCGGGCACGCGCGACGATCAGGGTCAACGTCGTCATGAAGGTCGGGTAAGAGGAAAACCGGAATGGCGCCGATTCTACCGGAACGGCAGTGCATGCCGGATTCCGCGCGCGTGCATCGGCTCGTCGGTGCCGTGCGCCGCGACGCGCGATGCAATGCGACGCAGCGACGAATTGAATAAAAAGAGTGCCCGCCGGGGGACGGAGCACAAAACCGTTTCATGCTGCGAGGTCGGTGAGGATGGTTACGATCGATGCAGTCCGGCCGATTCGAGTAAATTCGGAATGCTAATGGAGTGTGTGGGCGCATGCTCACTGGTGCGTCGTGCCTTGTGCGTTCTTTTCCATCGCGTGCTGCGGGTCATGTGGCTGCGGTACCGGGAGCGGTGTCGGCAATTGAGGCGGAGGCGGGATCTCGTCCCATAGCGTCACCGAAGTCTTGCCGGCCGGCAGCGGTTGCGGTGACGACACGGTCACGATGCCGAACCCGTTGCCGGGCTGCATGCCCGGCGTGTTTTCGGCAAGCAGCATCGCGCGATCCAGCTTCACGTTTTCATCCGCGTGCGCCGGCGCGGGCGGGCCGGCAGCCGAGAGCGAAATCGCCATCGGCACAAAAGAAAGTAACAGATGTTTTCGCATGGTCGCTGTCTCCGATGTATTCCATATTCAGCGAAATACATGCCATCATGCCGGGACCCTTGTCACGACTGCGATTCGCGCGCTAGCGTCGATAATTGAGGCGGAAAACGCCTGAAAATGTTTCAGGCCTGAAACGAGGGGGCTCGGGAATACTGCGGATTCAATCGATACGCTACAAGGATGAAAATCGACGCGTGTGTCGATGAAAGAACACGTCGCTGCGCAAGTGCTATGTGCAGATGATTGACATGCGTCGACTTCCCGAGCGATTCGACCGCATCGCCCGAGGTGCTGAAATGGGTTTGTCGCATTCAGTGCCTATAACTAAGCTGTCTTGAAAAAAACGGACGCGAGATAAGCGCCATCATGCGAGGCTTTGTCGTTGCCGCGCATCGGCATGGCGAATCGAGCCACCTTTGGCTGACCCGATTCGATCCTTTCGCACGCGACCTGGCGTGCGTGGCAATCGTTAGATGGTTGATGAACGGGGTGGGCATATGGGAGCCGATCAGCGACACGTGATCTATTATTCGCGCGAACCAAGCGACGCATTGCGCGGCCATTTCGACGAATGCGGTTGGCGGGTCGATCTCGCGGAGACCGTGCGCGACGTACGGCGCGTCGTGCAGCACGGTGTTGCAACGGCCGGCCTGCTCGATTTCTCGCCGGGCTTCAAGCCGTCGGACCTGCGCGAACTCGAATCCTGCCTGAGCATCCAGCACATCGGCTGGATCGCGGCGACGCGGCGCGGCCAGTTGCAGGATGCCACGCTGCGCCATCTCATTCGCGACTATTGCTTCGACTACGTGACGATGCCGTACGAGATGTCGCGGATCGTCGAGACCGTCGGTCATGCGCATGGCATGGTCGCGCTGACCGAGCCCGTTGTGCCGCCCGCCGGTGCAGGACGCAGCGAAGGCGAGATGGTCGGCACTTGCGATGCGATGCTCGGACTCTTCAGGACGATCCGTCGCGTCGCGGCGACCGATGCGCCGGTGTTCATCTCCGGCGAATCGGGCACGGGCAAGGAACTGACGGCGGTCGCGATTCACGAGCGCTCGTCGCGCGCGCAGGCGCCGTTCATCGCGATCAATTGCGGTGCGATTCCGTCGACACTGCTGCAGGCCGAGCTGTTCGGCTATGAGCGCGGTGCCTTCACCGGCGCGAACCAGCGCAAGATCGGCCGCGTCGAGGCCGCCAACAGCGGCACGCTGTTTCTCGACGAGATCGGCGACCTGCCGCTCGAAAGCCAGGCGAGCCTGCTGCGCTTCCTGCAGGAAGGCAAGATCGAGCGGCTCGGCGCACACGTGTCGGTGCCGGTCGATGTGCGCGTGATCTGCGCGACGCACGTGGACATGGAAGCGGCGTTGCGCGAAGGGCGATTCCGCGAGGACCTGTTCCATCGCCTGTGCGTGCTGAAGATCGAGGAGCCGCCGCTGCGCGCGCGCGGCAAGGACATCGAGGTGCTCGCGCGCCACATGCTCGAGCGTTTCAAGGGCGACGCGCATCGCCGCCTGCGCGGCTTTTCTCCTGATGCGGTGGCCTCGCTGTACGGCTATTCGTGGCCGGGCAACGTCCGTGAGCTGATCAATCGCGTGCGCCGCGCGATCGTGATGTCGGAGGGCCGTATGATCACCGCGGCCGATCTCGAGCTGAACGACTACGCGACGCTCGCGCCCGTGTCGTTGCTGGAGGCGCGGGAGGCGGCCGAACGGCAGGCGATCGAGCAGGCACTGCTGCGCCATCGCGGCCGTTTCGCGGACGCCGCGCGCGAACTCGGCGTGTCGCGTGTCACGCTCTACCGGCTGATGTGTGCGCACGGAATGCGCGATCGCGGCGACACGCTGACAGGGTTTCCGACGTCGTTGCCGGACCTTCCGCATCACGCTTGCTAAAATTGGCGGGTACGGCCGCCCTCGCGGCCGAAGGAACCCGCATGAAACAGTATCTCGACCTCGTTCGTACCATTCTCGATACCGGCACCTGGCAGGAGAACCGCACGGGGATCCGCACCGTCAGCATGCCGGGCGCGATGCTGCGCTTCGACCTGCAGCAAGGCTTCCCGGCCGTCACGACCAAGAAGCTTGCGTTCAAGTCCGCGATCGGTGAACTGGTCGGCTTCCTGCGCGCGTCGCGCAGCGCGGCCGATTTCCGCGCGCTCGGCTGCAAGGTGTGGGACGCGAACGCGAACGAGAACGCGCAGTGGCTCGCGAACCCGTATCGCCACGGCGTCGACGATCTCGGCGACGTGTACGGCGTGCAATGGCGCCAGTGGCCGGGCTACAAGGTGCTCGATGCGGGCGCCGATGCGCAGATCGCCGATGCGACGCGCCGCGGTTTCCGGATCGTCACGCATTTCGACGAAGACGGCGCGCCGAAGGTGCTGCTGTACAAGGCGATCGACCAGCTGCGCCAGTGCCTGGACACGATCATGGAGAACCCGGCCGACCGTCGTATCCTGTTTCACGCGTGGAATCCGGCCGTGCTCGACCAGATCGCGCTGCCCGCATGTCATCTGCTGTACCAGTTCCTGCCGAATGCGACGAAGCGCGAGATCTCGCTGTGCCTGTACATCCGCAGCAACGACGTCGGGCTCGGCACGCCGTTCAACCTGACGGAAGGGGCCGCGCTGCTGTCGCTCGTCGGCCGGCTGACGGGCTACACGCCGCGCTGGTTCACGTATTTCATTGGCGACGCGCACATCTACGAGAACCAGCTCGACATGCTGCAGCAGCAGCTCACGCGCGAGCCGTACGAAAGCCCGCGGCTCGAGATTGCGGAGCGCGTGCCCGACTACGCGAAGACGGGTGTCTATGCGCCCGAGTGGCTCGAGCAGATCGAGCCGTCGGACTTCTCGCTCGTCGGCTATCGTCACCATGAGCCGCTGACCGCGCCGATGGCGGTCTGATCGCGCGGCCCGGGCGGTTTCACCGACCCGCGGCTCCCGCAGAAAGAAGGCCCGACCGGCATCAGCCGGTCGGGCCTTCTTGTTTCACGTTTGCGGCACTTACTGGCGGTGCCGCTCTTCGTGACCGCCTTGCGGCGGCGGGTTGCTCGGGCGCGGCGCCTCGACGTGCGGCGCCGGTTGCGACCGCGGTTCCATCCGGGGCGCTGGCATCGACTGGCGCGGTTCCACGTGCGGCGCGGGCATCGACGGCCGTGGCTCCATGCGCGGCGCCTGCGGTTGCGGGCGCGGCGTTTCATGTACGGCGGGGGCCGGCGGACGGTACTCGTTCACGCGCGGCGGTGCGACTTCGCGGCGTGGCGCCGGTTGCGCGAATTCGGGGCGCGGTTGCGGCGCGGGGGCGGCCCGTTCCGGTTGCGGCTGCGCATGCTGGGCCGGCGTCGGGAGTTCGGGGCGCGGACGCGGTTGCGGGATCTGCGCCGTATTGTCGAACCTCGGTTGCGGCAGCGCGCGCGGCGCTTCGTTCCGGCCGCCGGGCTGCGCGCCCTGCGGAGCCGGCGAGCCGTCCGGATGCGGCACCGGCACCGCGCTGCGCACGGGGGGCAGCGCATTCTGTCCTGCCGCGTGCAGCGCGGTCGGCGGGGTGGGGCGTTGACGCTCCATCGGCGTGTGCGGCTGCATCCACGCAGGTGACGGCGCCTCGGCTGCGTGCGCGTTGCCGTTGCCCGACGGGAAATTGCCGGCCACCGGCGGATGCGGGACGCCGTTTCCGGGCCCGAATGCCTGATGCGGCGCCGGGTTGCCCGGTGCCTGCGGCATGCCGCCGTTGGCGAAGCGCGGCGCATTGGGGTTTTCGCCGTTCGCCGGCCGTGCGACATTCGGCGCGCCCGGCACCGGCACCGGTGCGCCCGGCCGTCCGGCCTGCACGGCTGGCGGCTGGCCTTCGCGCGGCGCGCGTGCCGGCTGCACGACGGGGCCGTGCGGATTCACGAGCTGCACGTTGTGCATCGCCCAGGCGCCGCCGTTCGGGTTGCCCGGAACGCGAACCGGGCGAGCCGTGTAGTCGGCCGGCACGTTCGTCTTCACGACGGGGGCGCCGGCGCCCGGTACGCGCCCGCCTTGCTGCGCGAGGTGGGCGGCGGCCTGGTCGCGATACGCGGCCGGCACGGCAGGATTGCGCGTCGCGACGTACGGGTGCTGCGCGATCGCCTCCGGCGGACGGTAGGCGGCATTGCGCAGCCCGCCGGTAAAACTCTGGCGCACCGGTGCGATACCGGGCGTACCCGGGGTCACGTGCGCATTGCGCCATTGCTGCGGATCGACGTGCTGCGAGAAGTGCGCAACAGGCTGACCGTGCACGAACGCGGAGGCCGGCACGGCCGTGATTGCATGCGGCGCATGGAAGTTCACGTACGTCTTGTTGATGTTGGTGATATTGGTGATGTTCGTCACGTTCACGGTCTTGTTCACGTTGACGTTGACGTTGTTCACCACGATGTTGCGGTTCACGCGGTCGTAGTAGTGCGGGCTCCAGCCGCCCCAGCCGGGGTGCCACGGCTCGCCCGGGCCGAGCGCGAACCATGCGCAGCCGGCCGCGGCGACGCCGCCGACGGTGAGCGCGACGCTCCAGTCGGGACCGCCGCCGCCACCGACGAACGCGACGAGCGCCGGCGCATAGACGGGAGGCTCGCTGACGACCATCGGGCCGGGCACCCACGCCCAGCTATCGTCCACATACGCCCAGCGACCGTAGTGATAAGGCGCGAAGCCCCACGGCGCATCGTCGACCCACGTCCAGCCCCACGGCGCCTGCCAGATCCAGTGGCCGTCGTGATACGGTGCCCAGTCGGCCGGCGTATCGTTCGGCACCCATACCGAGCCGTAATTCGGGGTTTCGCGCCACGTGCCGTTCGCGTCGAGATCCTGGTAGCCGGGAATGTCGCGGGACACATAGCGGGCCGACACCGAGCGCTCCTCGGCCGCGTCGCGGCTGGCGGCCCACTGGTCGAGCGCATCGGGGCCCGGCGCGGGTGATTGCTGCGCAACCTGCAGGTCGGTGCCCGTAAACACGACCTGCTGTCCGGGCGACAGCGGGTACTGCCCGTTGCTGCCGTAGACGGTCGCGCTGCCGCTGCGCACCGTAACCGTCGTGCTTGCGCCGTCCGGCGCGACAGCGACACGATAGTCGCCGGGGCCCGTGATGCCGAGCGCGAGGTTCGGTGTGTCGATTTCATACGACTTGCCGGCCGGCAGCTCTCGCACGTGCGTCGATACGGTGCCGAGGCCAACCTTCAGCTGCGTCGTCGTGTCGTCGAGGTTCAGCACCGACAGGCTCGTCGAATCGCCGAGCCGCACCGCGGTCGAGCCGATGTGCAGTTCCGAGCGCGCGCCGGCATCGTTCCAGAGCTGGTCGCCGGTCGTCAGCGGCCGGTTCACGGCGGCATACGACCAGGTATCGGTGCCGGCCGGTTCGGTCGTCACGGCGCCAGACAGGTAATTGAGCCGTGCGACGCGGCCCGGCGGATCGCCGCCCGGTTGCCGGGCCGTGGCCGCATACGGCGGGGCATCGGCTGATTGCGCGAATGCGGGGGGCAGTGCCGCAAGCGCGACGAACGCGAGCAGTGTGCAGCGGGCGGTTCGCTTGAGCGTGAACAGGGGTGCCATGGTGAGCGTCTTCGTCGTTATCGCGGCGCGTCGATTCGTGCCGTTGAGTTCACGATATCCGCTCGGCCTGTTTCAGTGCTCGGTGTTTTGTAAGCCGGATGGCACGCCATGTAACAAAACCTGTCCAGCGCGCGCCGTTGTCGTGCAGCTGCAATGCAGGCGTCAAGCGGACGTAAGCCACCCGTCGAAAACCTGCTGTCCGGGCACGGTGACGCGCAGCACGCGCGGCCGGGCGGAGCGCTCGATCCAGCCATGTGCACAGAAGCTGTCGAGCAGTGCGGCGCCGAGCGCGCCGCCGAGATGCGAGCGCCGCTCGCTCCAGTCGAGACAGCCGCACGCGAAGCGGCGCCGGCGCGCGCGCTGCTGGGCGACGTCGATGCCCCATTGCGCGAGCGCCCGGGTGCCGAGTTCGGTGGTCTCGATCTCATCGCCGTCCGCGCGCAGCCAGCCGCGCGCGGTGAGCCCGTCGAAGATGCGTACCGCGAGTTCGCCGGCCATGTGGTCGTAGCAGGTGCGTGCGTAGCGCAGTTCGGCCGGCACCGTGCGCGACGGCGGCGGAACCGGGCGGTGCGGCGCGGCCGCGCGGGCGACGTTCGCGAGCGCCTCGAGCGATGCCGCGATGTCGGACGATGCGATCCGGTAGTAGCGATGCCGGCCGCGCACGTCGAGCGCGAGCAGGCCGCCTTCGGTCAGCCGCGCGAGGTGCGCGCTTGCCGCGGACGGCGACAGCCCCGCGATCATCGTCAGTTCGCCGGCCGGTCGTGCGCTGCCGTCCATCAGCACCCACAGCATCGCGGCGCGCCCCGGGTCGGCGATCAGCGCGCCGATGCGGCTCAGGCCCGGAAAGTGGTGGTCGTCTTGATCGGTCATCGTCGTGTCTCGTCAGGCGGGATGACTTGCAGTGTAGTGGGTGCGGGCATTCGATGTTTCGGATCCGGCTGAAATGTCGGATGCAGCGGTGCCGGCACGGGCACAGACCATGCGGCGGACCGAACTGCGACCCCGTGCGGGGCGCGCGTAGAATGGCCGGACGCGGCGGCAGCGGGCCGCCGCACGTGACACGAAGCAATGATGAAGACGATTTTCTGCCTGTTGGCGGCCGCGCTCGTCTGCGCGGCCTGTGCGCAGGGCGGCGCGGGCGCCGCCGGCGAGCGGGGCGGCAGCCTCGAGATGTACGGGACGATCGACCAGGGCATCACGATACGCCGCTGACGGGTGCCGATCCGTATGTGTTCAGGTGCCGCGCTACCGTCGCGCCACGCGGGGCGCGCCGCGACGCGTTGCCGCAGTGCAACGTATAATGGCCTGATTACAGCGCCCCTGCCGCCTGGAGCCAACAAGATGTCCCAACCGTCCCCCGTACCGGCCGCCCTCGACCGCACCGAAACCGTCTTCCGCTTCCTCGCCGAGCCGTCGTCCGTGAACTTCGGCGGCAAGGTGCATGGCGGTGCATTGATGAAGTGGATCGACGAGGTCGCGTATGCGTGCGCGGCCGTCTGGTCGAGCCGCTATTGCGTGACGGTCAGCGTCGGCAACATCCGTTTCCAGCGTCCGATCCTGGTCGGCAATCTCGTCGAGCTGAAGGCGCGCGTCGTCGCGACGGGGCGCACCAGCATGCACATCCATGTGTCCGTGCACGCCGGCGATCCGAAGGGCGGCGTGCTGCGCCAGACCACCGATTGCCTCGTCGTGTTCGTCGCGGTCGACGAGAACGGCAACCCGGTGCCGGTGCCGCCGTTCGTACCCGAGACCGACGAGCAGAAGGTGCTCGCGAAATATGCGGCCGACGTGCGGGCCGCGCTCGACAAGATCGTCGAGATGAAGCCGGAAGAGGTCGCGAAGGGCACGGTCTGAGCGTCGCGGGCGCCGCGCCTTTCGCGCAGCGCCCGTCGTTCCGCCGTTACCGCGACCCGATCATCTGCTCGGGACGCACCCACGCATCGAATTCCGCCTCGGTCAGATAGCCGAGCGCGAGCGCGGCGGCCTTCAGCGTCGTGCCTTCCTTGTGCGCCTTCTTCGCGATCTGCGCGGACTTGTCGTAGCCGATATGCGGATTGAGCGCCGTCACGAGCATCAGCGATTCGTTCAGCAGCAGGTCGATGCGCGCGCGATTCGGCTCGATGCCCGCCGCGCAGTGGTCGTTGAAGCTCCGCGCGCCGTCGGCGAGCAGCCGCACCGATTGCAGCACGTTGTGCGCGATCATCGGCCGGAACACGTTCAACTCGAAATTGCCGCTCGCACCGCCGACGTTGACCGCGACGTCGTTGCCGAACACCTGGCAGCACAGCATCGTCACGGCCTCCGACTGCGTCGGGTTCACCTTGCCCGGCATGATCGAGCTGCCCGGCTCGTTCTCCGGAATCGACAGCTCGCCGAGCCCGCAGCGCGGCCCGCTCGCGAGCCAGCGGACGTCGTTCGCGATCTTCATCAGACCGGCCGCGACGGTCTTCAGCGCGCCGTGCGCGAACACCAGCGCGTCGGCCGCCGCCATCACCTCGAACTTGCTCGGCGCCGTCACGAACGGCAGCTTCGCCAGCCGGCCGATTTCGTCGGCGACGCGCACCGCGAACTCCGGGTGCGCGTTCAGCCCGGTGCCGACCGCGGTGCCGCCGAGCGCGAGCTCGTACAGGTGCGGCAGCGCCGATTCGACGTGACGGATGCCCTGGTCGAGCTGCGCGACATAGCCGGAAAACTCCTGGCCGAGCGTGAGCGGTGTCGCGTCCTGCAGGTGCGTGCGGCCGATCTTCACGATGTCGGCGAACGCCTTCGATTTCGCGTCGAGCGTTGTGCGCAGCGTGCGCAGCGCCGGCAGCAGGTGGTTGACGATCGCGTATGCGGCCGCGACATGCATCGCCGTCGGGAACACGTCGTTCGACGACTGGCCGCGGTTCACGTCGTCGTTCGGATGAACCTTGCGCGCTTCGCCGCGCTCGCCGCCCATCAGCTCGCTCGCGCGGTTCGCGATCACCTCGTTGAGGTTCATGTTGGTCTGCGTGCCGGAGCCCGTCTGCCAGACCGCGAGCGGGAATTCGCGCGGATGCTTGCCGGCGATGATCTCGTCGGCCGCGTCGATGATCGCGCGCGCCTTGTCGTCGGCCAGCACGCCGAGCGACTGATTCACGGCCGCAGCGGCGCGCTTGACGATCGCCAGTGCGTGGATCAACTCGGGCGACTGCTTCTCCGTCGAGATCCGGAAATTCTGCAGCGAGCGCTCGGTCTGCGCGCCCCAGAGCCGGTCGGCCGGCACGGCGATCTCGCCGAACGTGTCGCGTTCCATCCGAACTGCTTCGTTCATGATGCACTCCTCTTGGAAAGGGGGAAGGCCGCGTGTCGCGCGGCATCGGGCGTATCGTGAGGCAGTCGCGCCGCTCGCGCGGCGTCTTCGGGACTTCAACCGACAAGCATAGCGCCGGCCGCGATTTCGTGTCGCGTCGCGCTCAGTGCCGCGCCGCGATGAGCGACGCGGTCTTCAGATGAAAGCGCCAGGCCATCAGCGCCGCGACGCTCGCGAGGCCGGCCGCGAGCCCCCACCACAGGCCGCGCGCGCCGAGGCCCGCGTGGAACGCGAACCAGTAGCCGGTCGGGAAGCCGATGCCCCAGTAACCGAAGGTCGCGGCGAGCATCGGGATGCGCGTGTCCTTCAGGCCGCGCAGTGCGCCCGATGCGACGGTCTGCATCCCGTCGACGATCTGGAATACCGCGGCGATGCTGAGCAGCGACGCCGCGAGCGACACCGTGGCTGCGTTGGCCGGGTCGTCGAGGTGAAGGTACAGGCCGACGATCGTGTGTGGCGCGACGATCATCACGATGCCCGACAGCGACATGAACGCGACGCCGAGCGCGAGTGCGACGAAGCCCGCATGCCGCGCGGCGACGGGCGAGCCCGCGCCGACCCAGTAGCCGACCCGGACGTTGGCGGCCTGGCCGATCGCGAGCGGCACCATGAACGACACCGACGCGACGTTCAGCGCGATCTGGTGCGCGGCCAGCGACGTCGCGCCGAGCACGCCGACCGTGAGGCCGGTGCCGAGGAACAGCGTTGATTCGACCCCGTACGTGATCGCGACGGGCCAGCCGATGCCGATCAGCTCGCCCATCACGGGCAGCTTCGGGCGTGCCGCGGTCACGAAATGGCGGAAGCGCTGCCGGCCGTGCAGCAGCCAGATCAGCGCGAGCGCGGTGAGCCAGATCGTGATCGTCGTCGCGACCGCGGAACCGAGAAAGCCGAGGCGCGGCAGCCCGAATGCGCCATGGATCAGCCCGTAGTTCAGCACGCCGTTGATGCCGACACCGCCGATCGACACCCACAGCAGCCGCCGTGCGGCGCCGATCGCCGGCAGGAACGCGCGCATCAGCCCGACGCCGATCAGGCTGCCGAGTGCCGCGAAGCGCAGGATGCCCGTGTATTCGCCGACGTGATGCGCGAGCAGCGGCGGCTCGTGAAACATCAGCAGGATCGGTTCGGCCAGCGACAGCGCGACGATCGCCGGAATCGCGAGCAGCACGGACAGTGCGAAGCCCGTCCAGTAGATGTGCGGCACGCGGTCCTCGGCCTGGGCGCCGCGCGCATGCGCGACGCTCACGCTGACCGACGACAGCACGCCTTGCAGAATGGTGACGATGACGAAGAAGAAGTTCGCGCCGAGACCGCCGGCCGCGAGCGAATCGGGGCCGAGCGAACCGAGCAGCACCGTGTCGGTGACGCTCATCGCCATTTGTGAAAGTTGCGCGATCGCGAGAGGTGCGGCGAGGCGCGCGGTATCGGCGGCGTGACTGGACAGGGACGGCGGCGCGGCGGCCGTCCGAGTGAGACCGGAATGCGACATGGAATGGGCGCTCGCGCGGGTGCGGGCCCGCGCTGTCTGTATTTATTTTGAGAGACGGCTAGCTTACGGCTTTATTCGTACGGTGTCGAACGCGCGCGCCGATGGCCATGTCGCGGACAGGGGGAACAGGCCCTAAGCCTCGCGCACCGCGATGCGCGTGTCGCCGAGCAGCACGACCTGGCCCGCGCGGATCTTGCAGGTCTTGCGAAGCTCGACCGCGCCGTCGACTTTCACCGCGCCGGACGCGACGATCAGCTTCGCGGTGCCGCCGCTGTCCGCGAGGCCGGTGATCTTGAGAAGGTTGTGCAGCTCGACGTATTCGCCGGTCAGCGTGAAATCCAGGTTGGGCATGACGAAGAAGGTGCGCAAAGCGCGGAAGGAATCGCCTCGCATCATACGGCACCGCGGGCCGGCGCGCGAGCGCGGGCGGCCGCGGCACGCAGTTGTTAAGGACTGTGAGCGATTCGTCAGCAAATGAAACGGTGGGTAACAGTCTGAGAGATTCGAGAACCGGGGGTGCGGGCCGCGGGTCTTTTGTCGTACCTGCTGCGTGTTGCGGCGGGGGACGCGACGGACCGCATCGCTGCGGTTCGCGCCCACAACTTCTTGAGGAGGATTGTCATGTCCAAGATTCGTACGATGCTGATCGGTGCCGCGCTGACGGCGTTCGCCACTTCGGCCGCGTTTGCCCAGACTGGTACGGCGGCGCAGGGCGCGGCAGGTGCCGGCGTGCAGGCGCAGACCCCGGCGGCGGGTGTCGGCGCGGGCGTGCAGGGCAGCGCCGGCGCGAACGCGTCGGGCAATGCGGTCGGCGGCGCAACCGATGCGGCCGGCGCGGCAGCCGACGGCGCGAAGGATACGGCGTCGTCGGCCGTCCACTCGGCCAAGAAGCACGCGAAGCACACTGCGAAGTCGGCCAAGAGCCATGTCGGCTCGGCCAAGGCGAAGGCCGGCGAAGCGACCGAAGGCGGCACATCGGTCGGCGCGGAGGGCGGTGCATCGGCCCAGGGCGCCACGCAGTAAGCGGTGTCTGGCGCCGCGCGACGCTCGCCCCGGACGGCGCGTCGTGACGGAGGCCGTCCGGCGGCCCGGCTCGCTTCGTGCGAACCGGGCCGTTTTCATGAGTTCATGCTTTCAGCGGGGCGGGCGCGCGGTCACGGCCGGTGTTGTCCTTGCCCTTGTCCCTGGCCCTGCGCGGGGCGCGCGGCAGCCGGCGTGAATACGCTGCGCAGCCACACGGCGAGCCGCGCGAAGACGTCGTACGGCTCTTCGACGAAGATCTCCGGTTTCAGCAGCCGCAGATATTCCATGATCTGCTGCGCTTCCTGTTTCTGGAACGAGCCGTGTGCGAGCCCGAGCCGCAGCAGCCCGCGCAGTTCGCCGAGCTTGTCGCGTGCGGTGCTGCCGACACTCATCTCGCACGCGAGCTTGGCCTCGTAGATCCGTTGCCGCAGCGATTCCGCGAGCCGCCACGCGGGCGTCTGCATCAGTTCCTCGAGCGCCTGGATGTCCTGTGCCGCGCCCTTGATCTGCGACGCGAGCGGGTCGATCTGCGACGGGTCGCCCTGCGCTTCGGCGACGATCGCCTTCGCCCAGTCGCGGCAAGCCTTCGCGAGTTCGTCGGGCGTCCATTCGGAGCGCGACGCGAAGCCGAAGCCGAATTCGCCGGCCTGCCGCATCAGGATCGCGACGACGTCCGGAAATTCCTTGTCGAGCGTGCGCTTGGCCCACGCGTACTGGCCGCCCTGCAGCATCCGCTGCACCGCGTGCTCGGTCAGCGGCACCATGTTGTCGAGCAGCTTCGCGCGCAGGAAATCCTCGAACGACGGCGTCGCGAACTGCGGGTCGAGTTTCAGCGACACGCGGACGAACGCATCGTAGTCCTTGCGCAGGGACTCGAGCGTGTCGTCCTTGAGGGAAAGGGTGATCTGGCCCATGAATCGTCTCGATGGCGGCCCGCGCAAGCCGGCGGCCGGCACGGCGCACCGGTGCGGGCGCAGCGTCGACTGACCGGTGCGTGCCGAGGCCGGTGGCGGGTTTTCATTCCCTTTATCGGCACGCCGGGCGGAAACTTGAGCGCGCGTGGCCGAGCGTTCGCTCAGGCGGCTAGCCAGTGCGGCAGCACGATCCCTTGCCAGAAAAAGAACACCGCGAGCCCCGCCGCGATCGTCACGAGCGGGCGGCGGGTCGTCGCCGACACGAGCACGGCGGCGAGCGCGCCGACGAGCTGCGGATTGCGCCAGGTCAGTTCGGCCGTGCCGCCATGCGGCGAGACGGTCATCGGCACGATGATCGCGGTCAGTACGGTGACGGGCACGAAGCCGAGTGCGGTCCGCACCAGCGGCGGGAAGGTCAGCCGCTCGCCGAACAGGAACAGCGTCGTGCGGATTGCGTACGTGATGACGGCCATCCCGAGGATCAGCAGCGCGTAGCTCACGATGCGGCCTCCGTGCGTGACCGTGCGCGTGAGCGCTCGTGCTGCAGCGTGAGCGCGACGCCGATCGCGACGCCGGCGGCAACCGCGCCGAGCAGCCCGAGCTTGTATGGCCAGCCCTGCCAGAAGTACGCGAGCGTGCCGGCCGTCGCGGCCGCCGCGAAATAGCGCAGCGTGCCGAGCTGCGGGACGACGATCGCGATGAAGGTCGCCGCCATCGCGAAATCCAGGCCGAGCGACTGCAGGCCCGGAAATGCCGCGCCGAAGCCGATGCCCGCGAGCGTCCAGACCTGCCAGTTCAGGTACATCGCGAGCCCGGAGCCGAAAAAGTAGTGGGGGCCGATCGTGCCGGGCGGGAAGTGCCGGTAGTGCGCATAAGCGACTGCGAACACTTCGTCGGTCATCAGCGCGCCGAGCGTGGCGCGCCAGCGCAGCGGCAGGTGCGCGACATAGGGCGCGAGCGTCGCGCTGTACAGCAGGTGGCGCAGGTTCACGATCAGCGTCGTCGCGAGTACGACGACGAAGCTCGCGCTGCCCGCGATCAGGCCGAGCGCGATGAACTGCGCGGAGCCTGCGAACACGGCGAGCGACATCAGCACGCCGTGCCACGCGGCAAGCGGGCCGCCGCCGACGAGCGTGCCGAAAATCACGCCGAACGGTGCCGCGCCGATCATCATCGGGATCGTGTCGCGCGCGCCGTCGAGCCATTCGTTGAGCGGACGGCGAGGGGGTGATGCGGGTGTCGGGTTCAAAGCGCGCTCCTCCATGCGTTGGAGGATAGCGGGCCGGTGGTTTGCTGGCTTGTATGTTCTTGCGGTCGCGGGCGTTTGCCGGCGCGGCGGCAAGCGAGCGGCCGGATGCGGGAAGCCGCGCGTCAGCTCGCCTGCCAGCGCCCGGGCGGCACGCCGAACATCCGTTTGAAATGCCGCGTGAAGTGGCTCTGGTCGACGAAACCGCTGGCCGCCGCGACGTCGGCGACGGGCACGCCCGCGCGCAGCGGTGCCAGCGCGCGCTGCAATCGCAACTGGTTGCGCCACGCATGCGGCGGCATGCCGGCCGTACGGGTGAACAGGCGCGCCGCGTGGAACGGCGACAGGCCGGCCGCCTGAGCGATTTCGTCGAGCGTCACCGTGCATGTGAGATCGGCGGCGAGCTGCTCGCGCATTGCTTCGACGCGCGGTTCGTCCGCCGAGAGCGGCGCCGGTCGTGGCTGCGCATCGGCATGGCGCACGATCAGCGTCGACAGTGCGTCAAGCATCGCGGTTTCGGCGGCGAGCGGATCATAGATGCGCGGTGCGGCGGCCGCCGGATCGCCGGCCGCCGGGTCGCCGGCCGCCGCATCGTCGGCCGGCTGCCCGTGCGCATGGGAGGACAGTGCGCGCTCGCTGCCTGCCTCCATCATCCGGTGCGCCAGCGCGAGCCGGGCCGCGAGATCGGCGTCGCGAATCACGTCGGTGGCAAACCACGGTGCGTCCTGCGGGCGGCCGGCGATCGCACTCGTGAGTTCGCGGATGAATTCGACCGGCATGTAGCTGACGCGATAGCACCAGCCTTCGTCCGCCGCACGCGAGCCCGTATGCACTTCGCCGGGATTGATCACGGGCACGGTGCCCGTTTCGGCAACATGGCCGCTGCCGCGATAGGTGAAGCGTTCCGCGCCTTCGAGAATCACGGGGATCGTGTACGCGTCGTGCCAGTGGGGCGCGAACGTGTGGTTGCGATAGGTCGCCGTGACGAGATCCGCGTCCGGCAGCAGCGGCGTGCGCCAGTAGCGTGCGGAGTCTGGAAGGCGGGTGGCGGACATGATCGGGCGCGGGAGCGGTCGAACCGACAGTGTATCGCTCGCGCGCCCGTCAGGTGCGGGCCTTACTTGACCGGAATCGTCGTGCCGGCCGGCATCGGCACCGCGGTGACGGCGTTCTTCGGGCTGCCGCTGACGATGCGGTCGCTGTAGGTCAGGTAGACGATCGTGTTGCGCTTCTTGTCGACCACGCGCACGACGTGCAGCGTCTTGAAGATGAACGACATGCGTTCGCTGAACACGTCGGTCTGCTGCTTGAGCGGTTCCTTGAACGTGATCGGGCCGACCTGCCGGCACGCGATCGACGCCTCGCTCGGATCCTCGGCGACGCCGAGCGTGCCCTTGATGCCGCCCGTGCGGGCGCGCGACACGTAGCAGGTCACGCCGCTCACGACCGGATCGTCGTACGCCTCGACGACGACGCGGTCGGAGCCCGTTACGCGGAAGTGGGTGTTGACGCTGCCGACTTCCTCCGCGTGCGCGAGCGGCGCGGCGGCGAATGCGGAGAGCAGGAGGGCGAAGGGTGCGGCGCGGAGGAGGCGGTGCTTCATCGACGGAACCGGATGCGAATGCGGGACAAAGACTCTAGCATGCGCGGGACCGGGCCACGAAAACGCGAAAGGGCGGCCGGAAAAACAAAAGGCCCGTCGAATGACGGGCCTTTCGCTGCCTGGCTCCCCGACCTGGGCTCGAACCAGGGACCTACGGATTAACAGTCCGGCGCTCTACCGACTGAGCTATCGGGGAATAAATCGGTACATCTGCGTGTTCGGTTACCAGCAAAAAGCCCGTTCACTTTCAACGGGCCTATGCGTTTTTGGCTCCCCGACCTGGGCTCGAACCAGGGACCTACGGATTAACAGTCCGGCGCTC